>CAMKEM010000042.1 GCA_946411565.1 uncultured Prevotellaceae bacterium
GGTTCTTGCTATTCACCAGCACTTACCGACTTCATCCTCATGGTGAAGGGACAGAGCCAGATGTTCGTTACTGGTCCTAACGTGGTAAAGGCTGTTACAAACGAGGATGTGGATAAGGAAACCCTCGGTGGTGCACAGACTCATAACTCTGTTAGTGGTGTTAGCCATTTCATCTGTAATGATGATGAAGAGACTCTGATGACTATCCGTGAGCTTATCGGATTCATCCCTTCAAACAACATGGAGGATGCTCCTGTACGCCCTATCACCGATGAGGTGACACGTGTATGTCATGAGCTTGACAACGTGGTGCCTACTGATCCTAATATGCCTTACGACATCCACGACATCATCGAGCCTGTCTGCGACCAGCAGTATTTCTTCGAGGTGCAGTCAGAGTTTGCTAAGAATATCGTGGTAGGTTTCGGACGCATCGCAGGTCGTACAGTAGGTTTCGTTGCAAACCAGCCTAACTATCTCGCAGGTGCTCTCGACATCGACGCTTCTGATAAGGCAGCTCGTTTCATTCGTTTCTGTGACTGCTTCAACATTCCTCTCATCGCTGTTGAGGATGTTCCGGGCTTCCTCCCAGGCGTTAAGCAGGAGCACAACGGTATCATCCGTCACGGAGCTAAGATTGTGTATGCGTTTGCAGAGGCAACCGTTCCAAAGATCACTCTTATCACACGTAAGGCATACGGTGGTGCATACATCGTTATGAACTCTAAGTGCATCGGTGCTGACGTGAACCTCGCATATCCAACTGCAGAGATTGCCGTTATGGGTGCAGAGGGTGCTTGCAACATCCTTTATCGCAAGGCTACTCCAGAGGAGCGTGCCGAGAAGATTGAGGAGTACAAGGAGAAGTTCGCTAATCCATTGCCAGCAGCACAGCTCGGTTATATCGACGAGATCATCCAGCCATGCGACACTCGTATCCGTCTCATTCAGGCATTGGAGATGACTCGTAACAAGAACCAGAGTAATCCTCCGAAGAAGCACGGAAATATTCCGATGTAAAAGGAGACTCACCCCCTTACCCATCCCATAAAGGGAGGGGAGTAGATAGTCTTTCTAATCATAGGGGGGATAAGTCATAAAGATATTTATATTTATATAAAGTATTGTGTATTGTATTAAGTAGATTATTAGTCATGAAGAAAGCGCTCGAACTGTGAAGTCCGGGCGCTTTCGCGTTATATCAATCTCATGCTCCGATTCAGGGAGCGGTCTTGAAGCGGACTTGTAGCGGAGGCACAACGGAGGCACAACGGAGGCACAACGGATTTTCATTTCGCCTATGATCTAGATTCACGATGCAAAGGTACGATATTGTCCGGAAAACACACCACAAAACATGAAAAAAAACGTGATTGTTCACAAGAATCTCATCTTTGCACTCATAATGCATTGATTTACAGGGATATATTTTCGGAATGGTGTCAGCGAGTCGTTTCCGTCATTAACGTCATTAGTCATTAGTCATTAAGCGATCTCGGTTTTGACATGGGGGGGAAATGAGCCAGTATAGTAAATATAATATTTAATATTATATTACTATACTGAGGTAAAATCTCGCACTTCCCATGTCCTTAATGACGAAAATGACTAATGACTAATGACGGAGCATAATGACGGACAGTAAAAGTGCTTCCGAAAATAAATACTTGTGTATCTGTGTGTTACGACATTAGTTTGCATTTTCTTGTCAAGAAACACATCTTTTTCCTCGTTTCATTGCCGAAATGCGGAAATTTGTAGTACCTTTGCATGCAGAAACCACCTCCTCCGCCGTTTATCTGCCTCGCCTCCGCCTTTCCTGCCGTTATGCCTCTATTCTTGTTGCCCAGACCACTCCCCTGATTCAGGGTACTGGTTTTATTGATGACACCGCCTGATTTGTGTTAACGTGGATTCGAAGAAATTACCTTATTAGCAGCAAGCTGCTTTTTGTTTTTACTGAAAATTGCCATGACTTGCGTAGCTTGATGAGCCTTTGCAAATAATTGCCAGAAAATTTTCCAAAAATAAATTTCTGAAAAAATTTTCATTTTCAACTTAACTTTCCTTCCGTTTTGCAGTATATAGTATAGAATGACGCGAAAAGAGTTTGAAATAATCATACTTCGCTTGCGACCTTTGATGCTGAAGGTCGGACGTGATTTCTTCGGCAATCAGATGGATGCCGAGGATGTTGCGCAAGAGGGATTATTGCGTCTCTGGAACTACTGCGAAAGGTTGAATGCCGATAGAAACCTTGATGCCCTTGCCGTAAAGGTGGCAAAGAATGTGTGCGTGGATATATATAAGGAACGCAACATTTACGAGGATGAGATAAAGGCTGATGTCGCCTCGCCACCGTCACAATCAGCCGATGCCGAACTACATGCTATGGAAATGCAACAGAAGATTGACGAGGCAATGGAGAGGCTGAATCCCCGAGAACGTGACTTGCTGAAGGCACGACAATTCGAAGGGAAGTCGGCAGAGGAAATCTCTGAACAGACAGGCATTCCGAAGTCATCGGTCAAGAGTATGATCTCGATGGCAAGAAAGAAACTTAAAACGGACTTACAAAAGCATTTGAAATTATGGTGAACAAACAGCAATATAATAACGAGGAAGAGCTCTACCAGCAGATAATGGCAGAGCTTGAGCCGGGTGTTGCCGAGTATGACCGCATGATGGCAAGCGGTGAGGCTCCAGCCAAGAAGGCGAAGGTTATACCGCTTAGAAATAGGTGGTATGCTGTGGCTGCATGTTTCATTGGTTTGCTGATTCTTGGTGGTGCGTATATGCTTAACAAGGGTTCTGAGCCTCAGATAGCAGAGGTTAAGCCTACGGTAACGCCAAAGCAGGTTGAGTCTCAGGTTGCTAATGCTATTGACAATAATGTAGGGACTGTATCATTCGTTGAGACTCATAATGCTCCAAAACGTAAGGCATTGCCAAAAGTTGCAAAGGAAGAAGACGGTTATGTCTATGTTTGCCAAGAGATAGAAATCACTCCTTCCGAAGAGGATGAGATAGATATTGTCGTGCCTGCACCAGAACGTCAGCGTTCGTTTGACGTGACATGTATAAATCTTCTTCCAGATGCAATGGCAGAAGGTGGAGATGCTGATGTCATTGTGATTTGTGACCAGATTTATTTTAATGATATTCAAACCTTTAACTAAAAACGTACAACTATGAGAAGAAATTTAATCACTATGTTGCTGTGTTTGCTGACTGCTGTCGGTTTTGCACAGAAAGAGAAATTCCTTGAGCCTGATATCAAGGCTGAATTTCCTGATGGAGTTGCTGCTATGATGCAGTTTGTGAGAGATAATATGAAATATCCGAAGGATTGCGAGAAGGAAGGCATCTGCGGTCGTGTAGTAGCTGCATTTGTCGTTGAAACAGATGGTTCTCTCAGTAATCTTGAGGTGTTGCGATCACCGGACGAAAGACTAAGTAAGGAAGTAGTGCGTATTATAGGTCTTATGCCGAAATGGAGGCCTGCAATTCGTGACGATAAGCCTATAAGGATGAAGTACACAATGCCTGTCAGTTTTAATCTGCCAAAGAGAGGCACTATGGAGGCTTGGCCTGTCGAAATGTGGTCTTGTGTTAACCCTAAGATTGAAGGTGCAAAGGAAGATCCCAAAGGCTTATATAAGCTCGTAAAGTTTGCATACGAGGATGGGTCAAAACGTGATGTCCCCTTTGAACAGTATAAATACTGTGGCGACAGTATTACATTGCAATTGGTAGAGAAGAAAAATACCAATAATGATTATTGGATGGATATCTATGATAATGATGGGTATGAGTTTAAGTATTCTGCCTCTCTGAATGAACATAACACCCAGATTTACGATAGTAATGACAAGGGTTTTAAGTTTAAGTGGTATAGTAATTATACTAACAAACCGCTGTTTCCGTATCATCAATACGTGACGGAGATGTATAGCTCTGAATATAGTATTCCTTATTCTGCAAGGCATGTTATCGATTTGCTGAAGATGAAAACTGCCACTGATAGAAAGATTTATGGTTGTTGGTATCGTATTGGAGTTGTAACCCAGGTTGAGGGCTTGGATATGTTTTTGGCAGCTCCACAGGATTTGTATCAGATATTTGACAAGGATATGTATCTGCATGTCTATGATCTTAATCCTGGTAAGAAACTAAGGGCTTACTTTGTGCTCCGTCCTATTTCCTATAAGGAAAATAATATTATAGTTCAGCATGGGGCAGAATGCAAGATAGACTGGATTAACGATGATAGTTTCAAGTTGAGCTTTGACCGTGGTGATGGCACTATCGTAACGGAGCTATGGAAGCGTTCAGGACTGCCACGTAACTACCAGCGTGTCTTTGGCACTAATCTCCCGACATTCCAGATTAACAATCCAATTCCGAACTATTTCCGTATGCAGTAGTTTGTTTAGTTGAATATAATTAGGTAAATATATTAAGTAACAATGTGTACACGCTTCCCTGTAATGTCAGTGATGATATTGCAGGGATTTTCTTGTTTTTCCTGTCAATGATAAGGTTCATCGGCAAATTACTTTTTTGTATCGTTTGTTTTTCTATATAAGACCGTACCAGTTCCAATTCAAGTCCAATTCAGCTCCAATTCAGGTTCAATCCAACTATTATATCGTATTGGAGATTTATTGTCTTTCCATTGCAGAGTGAATGGAAGAAATAAATATTACCGAAGATGACCATAAAATTTGATATGAAATTTTTTTTTGTGAAATTTTCTGACAATTTGCGGGAATTTTCGTATTTTTGTGGGCGAATTATGTTTTTTTTCATAATTTTTTGGCAAATCTATGAACGATTCCCGTTTTCGTGTGTATGCTCTAATGTAAACACTTTACAAGAACATTAAAAATCAAGTGAATGAAACGATTTCTCATCATAATAGCTTTATGCCTATCATGTGCAACGGGATTTGCACAATGGGAAGATAACTGGGAATGGTGTAAAGGTACAGTTCCTCAGACTGTTGAGATTGACCATAACTATCTTATGTCTTGGACTCCAGATAAAGTAAAATACCAATGGTATGTTGATCAGGCGTCTGCTTGGCAGAATGTTACCGAGAAAGATCCTAAGAATGAGGAGGCTTGGTTAAATCTTTTCCACGCATCGTATTGTAGTGAAACAAAATATGGTGTTTATTGTTTTAAAGGACGAAGGGAAGATTCAAGAACTGCAATTGTAATGCGTAAAATGAAGGCTGCAATTCCTGACACATATACTTTTAACCTTTGCGCAAGTCAGTATTGGTTAGATGAATGGGGGGAATTTGACAAGAATGTGGTAGCTAATGCTTTGGATCAGGGCTTGCAAAAACTGCATGATGAAGAGCTAAAGATATTAACGTATAATCTTTGGGAAATAGACCGTTCAGACGTTTCAGTTTTAAATGGTTTTCTACAACTATATGATCGACAATATTTCCCTGAACGTATAATGCACTATGGGTGGAATCTTATGTTGGGGATGCCAGATAGTGCCGTTTATGTTGCTAATAATACATACAATTATGAGCAGATGATACTGATGCAGGAGGTTTTTAATACCCGAAAAGACATCACTATCATTCCATGTCCTGCCATTCATCATAAGTCGTTTCTAAATAGTATTGCTAAACGCTTGAATATTAGGCCTTTTGATATAGATGCATGTAAAGGGCTTGAAAACGAACAGATAAATACTCTTTTCATTAGAGACCTGTGCAGGCAAAGAAACTGTTCTGTGTATATGCCAATGAATATGACGTTTTATGTAAATTTAGATAAGGATAGTCTATATAACGAGGGATTGTTGCTGAAATATAGCACGAAACGCTATGATAATATAAGTGTGGCAAGGCATAATTTCAAGGAAGTGTATGAATTGGAATATCTGAAACAGCCTATTTTTGTTTCTGATTCTTGGAAAAGAATAAGAGACATTGACCATGACGTTATGCGTTGTGTAGTGAATATGGCTAAGAAATTTTCCGCGTTGGGATATCTGGAAGATGCTGCACGACTTGAGAATTTCATAGACAAAGTGTATGAAAGAGATAATATGTTAGGACCTGGTTCAAGATTTAATTCAAGAAGATAACGCAGGCAAAATGGTAATACCGTTTTTTTTCAGAAATATAGCTTCGTTATCGGATGAAGATCTGATGTGTCGTGTGTCGAGCAAGGATGATGAAAGGGCTTTTGACGAGCTTTATCATCGTCATGCCCGACGTGTGATGGGCTTCCTCGTGCGTCAGTTGAATGATGAGGAAAGGGCTGCCGACTTGGTTCAGGATGCTTTTATGAGGGTATGGTCGAGTAGGGAAAGGTATATGGCTGGGGCTGACTTCTCAACGTGGCTCTTCTCCATAGCATATAACCTGATGAAGAATGAATACCGACGATCGGGGTATTCCTCTGACTATGCCGAGCATGTGGCATTGACCACGACTGAGGAGCATGATGATGAACTGGAGCTTCACATGGATAATAAGCAGTTTGATGAGGCTCTGAGAATGGAACTTTCGATGCTTGATGCCGATAGCCGTCTGTTGTTCTCTCTTCGCTTTGAGGAGGATATGACGGTTCCGCAGATTGCCAAGGTGATGAATATACCTGAGGGTACGGTGAAATCGCGTCAGCACACAATTGTTAGAAACTTGAAAAATAAATTGAAGATATATGAGATTCGAAGATAGACTTAGGGATTCAGCAAAGCGAATGATGGAGGAGGAGAACGTACGGTTGGTTGTTCCGAAGAATCCTCGTGGCTCGCACGAGACAACACACTGGGGCTGGATTGCGACTCCGGCTGCTGCCGTGGTGGGAGTTCTGTTGGGCATGTCGCTGCCGATGATGAATAACAATCAGGAGGGTGCAGGTGCTGTGGCTCAACTTCGGGATACCATATTCCTTGAGAATGATATTATCGACACCGTGTTTATCACCAAGACGGTGGTGAAGGAGAAAAAGGTTAGGGGTTATGTTGATAGGAGTGATGTTGGTGATATCGCAAGGAATGAGAAAAATGATACCTTCAACATTGAGACACAATGCACCTCTGTCGCCTGTGATGGCATTGACTATGCTTTCTTCAGGCGTGAAAGATGATGGCCTACCCAGTCCCTCCCCAAGGGAGGGTTCCTCCCCCCTCACCCCCTCCAGGGGGAGTAGATAGTATTTCTAATCATGGGGGAATGTACAATAAATAAAAAAATGAAATTTCAAGCGCGACCTAATGTATAAAACATCCTTCCCTTTGGGAATGCTTGGTTAGGCTGCTTTTGGTTCGGCTTTTTTTATTCAATTTATTCAATTATACACAATCTAAAGACTCTGAGTATGAAACATTTAATAACAAGGGCTCCACCAGAAGAAATTGAAAATTGATAATTGACAATTGAAAATTAAAAAAGATAATTGACAATTGAAAATTGGGGGAGCTGACATTTAGACTTATGTTAATTCAACTTTCGCAAACTCAAGTTGCAGTTTGAAAGATTCTTAGGTTAAATGGTTTTTAGGTCAGATTTGCTTTAGCTTGGTGAGCTTGTGAACAATGCTATTAACGAGAAGACCTTATAACCTACAACCTTAAAACCTTAAACCTCATTTAAAAAATACCTAAACTTATGAAACATCTATTTATTACTTATTCTATGCTCATGCTGGGAGCTATGGGCAGTTGGGCACAGAATGCGAATGATTCAATCTGTGTGTTCGACGGAAACGTGACGAATGTTCCCGATGGTACAGTTGTTTATTTATCTCTGCCTATTCCAGAGCATAAAGGGACTTATAGGAGCGACACAATAACGATGGTTACAGGTGGAAAATTTCACTTTGAGAAAGCAATTCGTGCAGGAGATGATTGTTCTGTGGCAGTAGGCAGATTCAGTTCAGGAGTGAGAATCAAGCTAAATCCTGGCATGAAGACTGTAATAACAGGCGATGGTATGGATGCAGCTGAATGGATTGCAGAGAATGAGCATCCCGACCAGAAAGAGGCTAACATATACCAAAAGTACAAGAAAGAGAAACTGGCAGATTATCTTGCATTGGAAGCACAGATACGTGCAGCAAGTGCAAGGATGTACACAGCCCAGTTTGATGCTAAAAATGAAGCAGAGGCAAAAGTTGCTGCTGATGAAGCCAAGAGAATAAGCAAACAGGAAAAGGAATTGAGACCTAAATATTTTAATGTCATGTCAGAATTCCTCAAGAATAGGAATTTCAGTCCAAGTTATGAAAAAGAACTGACAATGATTGCACAGAATGCGTATTATGCAGATGATGAGGCAAAAATGGATGTTTGTCGTGAACTCTTCGCAAAGGTTCCAAAGGATCACATGAGTCAGAGTATTTACTTTTTGAAGAAATATCTATATCCGGAATTTAAGCCTCTAAAGGCTGGTGATCAGGTGAAGGACTTCACTCTCAACGATCATGACGGAAAGCCTCATAGCATAATGGAATATGCAGGAAAAGGCAAGTATCTGTTGCTTGAGAGTGCTCGTAAGGCTTGTACAGGCTCGATATTGGATAGACCAAAGGAAATACTCAAGGAAATCCACAAGAAATATGCGGATCTGTTTGATATCGTAACCCTTGCAATCAGTCCAAAGGCGATGTTTGACGACAAGGAGTTTCCGCGTGAGGAATGGGTGGAACTTGGTTTGAATGAGACATCTCCTTTCGACGAGATTATGGGTACATATTTCCCAAGGGAAGAGCGTTTCATCTTCATCTCGCCAGAAGGAAAGATATTGGCAAAATGTGGTTCTGATAAGCTGAATGAAGAGATAAAGAAGTATTTCCCATTCGTTGAAAATTGAAAGTTCTTGCTCTGGCAAGCATCCCTGTGGGGCTGAGTGGAAAAGTGAAAATTGAGAGTTCTTGCTCTGGCAAGCATCCCTGTGGGCTGAGCGGAAAGGCAATTCACTTTTCAATTTTCACTTTTCAAATTATATTACTTCTTGCTAAGCTCCTCTATCTTTTTCTTGAAGCCTTCAACGTTTCCGACATGACCACGATTATATTTCTCCATGTTGCCGTTCTTGTCGAAGAGAACGTAGAAAGGAACACCATCAACGGCGAGGTATTCGGTTACGGCATCCTGCTGTTGCTTAGGAAGATTGTAGTGCACATAGTTTGGCTTGGTAAGACCAAGTTCTGCAATGCTTGACTTCCATGCTTTATCCTCAGATTGGATAGCGAAGTAGAGATAAACAACGTCATAGTCCTTGACAGCCTCCTTCATCTTTGGAGATGCCTTGATTGCCTGTACGCAAGGCTGACACCATGTGCCCCAGATATCCATATAGACAATTTTGCCCTTGTAAGGCTCTACCAACTTCTCAAGGATAGCCTTACCGTCAGTCAAGCCTTCCACGTTGGATGATGGAGCAATAACCTTCTTTACAGCCTCTTCATTCTGCTTCGCAAGTTCGGTGTAGTGATTCTGTAGGTCGATAACTTTCTGCTTGAGTTCGCTATCCTTTATGGCATTGAGAACGGAAGAGTACCCCTCTTTCAACTCCTTGTTATATGTTAGTTCCTGATAGAGAATAACGGTACGACAAAGGTCGCGTAAATGCTGGTCGGAGTATAATGAATCGATGACAGTATTCTGTATCATATATGGCTTTGGTGAGAACTCTTTATACACCTTCATGATGTCTTCTCTGTCAGCAAAGGCATTTATCTCCTTATTACTGCATGTCTTCTCCATCTGTTCATTTATTGCCATTGCTTCATCTCTGGTTTCGCAATCTCTAAGCTTCTTCCTAAGCTCATTCCTCTGCTGCCATTTCTTCATCAGCTCATGTTCGCTGTCGCTAAGTTTTATCTTACCCTCTTTCTCAAATGCGAGGTAGAGTTCAGGGGTTTCCCTGTATTTTTCGTAAGCACGTGAGAAATTGGTTCTGAGATTCTGATCCAGATAATCAAAGAAAGTTGGTGTTAGTGCAAGTGGCATGGCTGGATCTATTGCAGCCATTTTGTCTGCAACCTTGGATGCTTCTATCTCTTCCCTTGAATTAGCAATGTTCTGAGCAGCATAGAATCTGTTCTTTTCGTTGATATAGTCACGATAGCGCTTGCTGAGGGTAGGATTCTTGGCAAAGATGTCATTCTTCATGCCTGTAAAAGTATCATAAGCTTTCACTTTCACGTTCATGTCACCAGTTGGTTGCCATTCATAGTCGCAAGGGAATGCAAGAAGTTCATTTTGCAAACGAGCGTCATCACCCATGAATATGCAACTGCCGTTTTTCCAGTCGTGCATCATATAGTATTGCTTGCCTGGTTGCAGAACCATTTCTGTTGCAAACACATTCTTGTCGTTTGCCGTTTCGCAGAAGGTAACACCTTGTGTGCCATTGAGTTTTACCTTTGCAGTAAACTGCCCGTTAGCATCGAATGTGGTTTCGCTAATAGTTAATTTTGAACGAGAAAAGATGTCATTGCATTTCACGGAAATATTGCAACCCTTATCGGAAATCTCCTTTGGGAAATCCTTTATCCAACCAACGATTACAGCCTCACCCTTCTTGTTTTCAGGATTAAAGGCAGTATTGTCTTCCGTTGGATAGTTTGGGAGCACTGAACCGAAATTGGCGAGAGTGCATTTCTTGCCATTGATGGTGAACTGGCGCTTGCCGTCCTTCTCCTTACCGATAACGATAGTGGTCTTTTCTTGACCGTTATTGATAACAATTTTCTTGTCGCTCTTCTCGGCATACGTGCACAGATTGTTATTGTAAATGGCATAATCGTTGAACAGGCTCAATACCCAATCGCCTGACTGCTCGTCACGCCAGTTAGAGTTGAAAAGCTCTGGCATTGCCTTTGACTTTGAGTCGTGGATGTTCCATACAAGGAAGCCGTTAGGATCAAAGCTCTCTATGAAGTGGAAACGTTCCGTGGTTTCAGGAAGAGGCTCAAAATGAAGAGAGTAATTGCCGATAGAGCTTTGTGGAACTTTAACCCATTGATTCACATAGCATGAATCCTCATCACTACGAGTAGGAATTGCACTCTTGATGGCATATTTCTTGCCGTCCTGATCTTTGAGTACGGTGTAATTAGGGAAGCAAATCATTCCTCCAGGCATACCCTTTACGCGCATGTGGATAATGGTTTCGTCTTGTTTGAACTCTACTTCACTAACCTTGAGGTTGGTTTGTTCGCCATCGCAGAATGAGTATGGATTGTTCCACACTTTCTGTGCCCAACTACACATAGATGTGAGTGAAAGGCATAATGTAATAAAAGTTTGTTTTAGCATTTTTTGTTTATTTTTGGTTTAATATTATATATTTGAATACACACGAAAATTGATTTCGTTCATTAATTTTTGGGGGAAAAGACATCCCAGGACAAGCATTATGAAAATGCCTGTCTGTAATGTTTTTGATAAGATGTTATGTCTTAGGCTTTACCCCTCTTCATGCCTTGTTATATACAAATTGTATAGGCTGAGTTTCTCGCTATCAAATTGAATTTTAAGCGTATAGCGAGTATATTCAGCAGTTCCATCGCCTTGACGTGGATTCCACTTTGGCATTTCGGTGATGAATTTCTTGGCTTCATTCTCCCAGATAGAATGATCGCTGTTGCTCATCACGTTGAATTGGTCGGAAATATAGATGTTCCTAATATCACCCACGGTACCGTCAAGGGCAACATCAAACACGATGTTTACCTCGCATGATATGTTTTTGTTCTCAAGTGAGGCTGGCTTGCTGAAATTCTTTCTGGCATATCTGTAGAAACCATCCGAACCATTAGGGAACTCTTGTAAATAGTCGTAGCGCTTGATATACTCTTCGTATGTGCACCTGTCATTATTAGGTAATGTTTGGGCTTGCGAAGGTGCGTTGTCCCATTCATCCTCATTTGGAGTTTCCTCAGCCACAGGAGTTTGCTCTATTTGCTCTGCTTCTACTTTCTCTTCTTCCTTGAGAATCTTTGCAACAGACTCCTTTGTGATAGGCTGATGATTAAACTCAAGTTTCTTTACAGCCTCCTCAATCTTTGTTGCTTTCTCTGTAATGACATTAACGCTCTCGTTGAGTTCGGGAGTGGCAAAGATGCAAAGCATCATTGCGGCTACGGGTAGAAGATATAGGGCTTTGGTGCGCATCCACGGATTTGACTTTGACTTCAGCATCATGGCGATGCGCTTCTTGATCATAGAGTGGTTGAAACTGTCGGCAAAGGCGAGTGAACTTGAATCTGCCGCTTTCTTGATAAGTAGCAACTGATATTGATGGGCATTAACACCACTTGTTAGTACGGCATTGTCAGCCTCGTATTCATGTACATCACGAAGGGAAGTTTCAAGTTTCCAAGCCAGAGGATTCCACCATTGGATAATCTGGATCAGGCTAACCAACAGGATATCCCATGAATGATTGTTGATTACATGTCCCATCTCGTGCTGGAGAATTTCAGAGGCATTATTGTTGTAATCATTCTCGCTGATAACGATAGAGCGAAACCAACAGAAAGGAGCGATGTCTTTTCCGTGGCAATATATGGTTATTCCATTTTCCTCTTCTTCCCAAAGCACACCTGTGTGAATGGCTCGATAGAGTAGGGCAATCTGTATGGTCTTTCTAATGAAGGTGATGAGAACGCCTAAGAGATAGATTCCAATAACTATTAGCCACCATTGGGATGCTCCTGAAGGATTGTTGGTAAAGGATAATGAATTGTTGCTTGTTGCAGTTGGAACTGCTATGTTTTCTTTTGATATGGTTACTGTGGGTTCTGCAATCATGCTTATTCCTTGCTGGATAGGGTTCTCCTCAAGAGCAAGGGCGTGGAAATTGCATAGAGGCAGAATGAGCGACAGGAACATAATGCCAAGTAGAAGTCCACGATTGAATCGGAAGAAGGATTCCTTTTTAAGTAACAGCATATATGGTATGTACATAATGCTGAGGTATATAGCTGATTTTAGTACGTATGCGATCATAGGAGGTTGGGATGATAGGTGTTGGGTGTTAGGTGATAGGTGTTATTCTTTGATCATATCAAGCAATTCCTTGAGATCATCGTTGGTAAGTTTGTCTTCTTTCATGAAGAAACTAACCATTGACCTAATAGATCCTCCAAAGAATGTTTCCTTTACATCCTTCATGGCAGTCTTGCGATATTCCTGCTGAGTGATTATCGGGCGGAAGAAGAAAGTTTTTCCATCATCCTCATGCTTCTCTGGCTTTACGAAACCTTTCTGCGTGAGGATTTTCATGTATGTGGCAAGAGTAGTATAGGCAGGCTTTGGCTCTGGATATTCTGTGAGCATTTCACGAACACTTGCAGGCTTGTTCATATTCCACAAGCGAGTCATGATTTCCATTTCCACTCTTGTCAGAGTTTGATACTCATTACTTTTCTTCATGATGGTTTATATTTTGATTTTCTGTCGCAAAAGTACTACTAAAAATATAGATATCGAAAGATTTAGTCGAGAATGTCCTTTAATATGTGCGATTTTAACTTTTATTTTTAGTTATTCGTTTGGTTTTTACTGTTTTTAATAGTCTTTTGGGCTGTTATGTCCATTATTTTGAACTTATTCCAGTAGCTGACTTCTTGATATGCGGTCTTGTATTGAGAAGGTACGTGTAATTCCCAATAGTCATCAAAGGTATCGTCCATAAGAGTCTGTGGGGTAGGAGAGAGGTTTTTGACCACATTAAGATGAATACATCCATAGAAAGCCTGCCAACCAATGTTCTTCACATTACTTCCTATGGTTATCTCCTTGAGATTCTGGCAATTTTGAAATGCCCATGTGCCTATGCTTGTGACCGATTCGGGGATAGTGAATGATGTGAATCCTGTGGAATGGAATGTTTCGTCGGCGATGGCCGTTATGGATTGGGGGAGTTTTACATCTCTAAGTTTATAGCATGCGCGGAAAGCCCCTTTGCCGATTGATGTTACGGAATTAGGAATAGTGATGCTTGTAAGTTCAAAACAGTTGCTAAATGCACTTGCGCCTATCTTCGTTATGTGCTTTGGTACGATGAATGTTTTGATACTTGAATTTCCGAGATATGCCCAGTCGCCTATGGTTGTAACTGACTTTGGAATGATGGTATTCTTAAAGCCTATGATAAGCGTATTTGTGGCTGTATGAATCACTCCATTACATTTCTTTCTGCTGTCATACACCTTATTATTCGCATCTACAACAATCTTTGTGATGTTTGAGCAGTCGCGGAAAATAAAGTTACCGATGCTATCCACAGAATGTGGGATAGTAACCGATTTCAAGCCTGTGCAATGATAGAAAGCTCCTTCGCCTATGGTCTTCAGAGATTCTGGAAGATGTAACGATTTCATTCCTGTGCATTCACCAAAGGCATAGTCGTAGATGCTCTTCAGAGAGTTTGGGAATGTGAGTGATTTCAAACTTCCACAATCATAGAATGCCTTTTTCCCGATGCTTGTTGTATTTGAGGAAAAATGTACGGATGTAAGGTTTGAACATCTGTAGAATGCTCCTTCTGAAATCTCTGTTATTGTGTTGGGGATAGTTATGGATTTGAGATTGAAACATTCGTTGAAAGCGTATTTCCCTATGAAGTACACAGATGAAGGTATCACTATTGATTGTAGGTCGAAGCATTCGTTGAAAGCCTTTTCGTCTATTGCTGATACCTTATATGTGATAGTTTGGAATATTATTGAGTCGGGAATGATGATGTTGCCTTTATATTGTGTCTTTCCTGCCGTAACGGTGGCTTGCTTTGTCGCTTCATGAAGGTTATAGTAGATGCCGTTTACCTTGACTTGTGCCAACATCGTCATTGTGGTGATGAGTAGCGACAAGGTAAGCGTCATTATTTTTATATGTTGTCTTGTTTTCTCTTTCATAATATACAATGTTATAATCTTGATTCAAGTTCAGTAAATTTTCCATTCAAGGAAAGGATGGTTTCATCTCCAATTTAAGGAACGGACTTGGAACGGATTTGAAACGGACCTGTAACGGAGGTGGAGTTTAGGGTGCAAATCGCCACCATCTATCACCTAAAAAACATCATCCAGATCCTGAGTGCAAAGTTACTCACTCTTTTCGCAATTCCCAAATTTTCATGCAGTTTTTATATGTATCAAGAATGTTAATAAAGGTGAATCTTGATAATGGATAGAGAAACAATAAAATAAATGTTTTGGGTAAAAAATATGAAGTAAAAGTACCTAAAAAGTATAATTTCCACCTTATTAATATAGTACCTCTGTACTTGTAGAAATTGAAAAAATGCTCTGCTTTATTTAACAATAACAACAATTATTCACTAAATTGAAAAAAAAATGTTCAAAAATTCTTGTTTTTTGTTATTTTGTTGTACTTTTGCATTCGCAAATTAGAAAACGTGTAAAACTTTATAATTATTATGAAGAAATTAATTCTTTCAGGTTTGGCGATGATTTTGTCGCTCACTTCTGCCGTAGCACAGGAGGAAACTGGTGTTGGTAATCATCTCGGATGGGGTGTTGGTTTTGGTACTGAAGGCTTTAATGCAAGTATCGCTACTGATATGACTCAGTATGCTGAACTTGAGTTTGGCGTAAACTGGGCTCCTGGTTTCTCTCGTTCAGAGGATGGTGCTGCTTTCTACAAAACAAACGATAATGGTAAGTGGAATAAGCATGGCGTTGGTGATATGGATATCAAGGCTAAGGTGAATCGTGCAACTCTCGATTTCAAGGGTAGCGTTTATCCATTTGCTGCAAAAGAGAATTTTGCTTCTGATTTGTTCGTTGCTGTAGGTATTTCTTTCGCAAGCAAGGAAATTGCCTCTCTTGATGGAACCTTGAAGGCAACAAAAGATGCTGGTGACAATGATGTTGATGTTCGTGTAGGTAAGTATCTGCTTCCTCTAACAAAGACTGGTAATGGAACTTATTCTGCTGATGCTTCTGCACAGGTAAATAGCGTTCGTCCATATGTCGGTCTTGGTTATGGTCGTCTTGTTCCAAAGAACAACCTCGGCTTCCGTGTAGAGCTTGGTTGCCAGTTTAATGGTAAGGTTAAGGTTTGCAAGAACGATAACGAATGCGAACTTCTTAGCAAGTATGGTTTTGAAGAAGATACAAAGACACAGGATGTTATGGATTTCTTCTCAATCTATCCAGTGCTGAAGGTTTCTCTCCGTGGAAAGTTCTTCTAAAATATAGCATAAAGAATAATATAGATAGGTTAAGGCTCGCACAAATGATGTGCGAGCCTTTTTTTCTGATTTATAGGTTCCGCTAAACTTGAAAATGTATTTTTCTGTGCATAATTATAGCGGACAGTCGAAGAAAAAAAGAAAAAGGTGGCTTGTCTATACCAAAATTTATCAATAATAGAGACTTAAATATGTTTAGCGGACAGAAATATTTCTGATTTTAATTTTCTGAAAAATTTGGAGTTTACATTTTTTTTGTATATCTTTGCACTCGCAAAATAGCTGATGGGTGTTAGGTGATAGGTGTTGGCGGTCACTATAATACTATACACCACCACCCACCACCTAACACCCAATTAGGAGAGATGCTCGAGTGGCTTAAGAGGCACGCCTGGAAAGCGTGTATACGTCAAAAGCGTATCGGGGGTTCGAATCCCCCTCTCTCCGCAGGTGAGGGCTATTTTATACTTATTTGACCTAATTTCTTTCAGGACTTAATTTCGATAGCTTAAATGAATAAACATTTTTCTACTCTTATAGTTATTCTCCTCACATGCGTCTGTATGCCTGTAATGGCTCAGCGAGTCCTTCTCAATTTTGATGAGGGATGGAAGTTCCATCTCGGAAATGCGGCTGACCCTTCAAAGGATTTCGGATGCGGTACGGAGTATTTCAACTATCTTACTAAGGCAAACTCTATTCATAATAATGGTCCTTACAGTCCTAAGTTTGATGACAAGGACTGGAAATCCGTGGATCTGCCTCACGACTTCGTGGTTGATTTGCCTTTTGATTCTGTAGCAAGTCATTCTCATGGCTATAAGGCTGTGGGATATAAGTTCCCAGAGAATTCCGTAGGATGGTATCGTAAGACCTTCCATATCGACAAGGAGGATATGGGTAAGCATATTGAGCTTATCTTTGATGGTATCTTCCGTGCAAGTCGTGTGTGGGTAAATGGCTTCTATTGTGGAGGTGAGGAGAGTGGATATCTCTCTCAGGAGTATGATATTACGGATTATCTGAAGTTTGGTGAGGATAACGTGGTATGCGTTCGTACCGATGCTACTATGGAAGAAGGCTGGTTCTATGAGGGTGGAGGTATCTATCGTCATGTGAAGTTGCTGAAAACGGATGCTGTGCATATTCCTACAAACGGTATCGGTATTCGTGTGAAGTTCTCAAACAATAACTTCAATAAGGCTGCTATTACTTTCAAGGGTAGCGTGCAGAACTGTTCCGACCTTGCCGTACAATGTAAGATGCAGTATTTCGTATATGATGCAGAGGGCAACGAGGTTCTTACTGTTGATGGTGAGGGACGTGAATATACTTCTGTGTCTGCTCGTAAGTTTGCTGACAGCGGTTCTTTCAAGTATGATGTCAATTTTGAGAATCCGCATCTGTGGACAACAACCGATCCATACCTCTATACTTGTGTATCAAAGTTGTTGGTAAACGATAAGGTTGTAGATTCTGTCAGCACAAAGTTTGGTTGCCGTCAGGTTAAGTTCCATAAGAAGAACGGCTTCCTTATAAATAATGTACGCACGAGGTTGAAGGGCGTTAATATGCACCAGGATCATGCAGGTGTAGGTTCTGGTATTCCAGATGCGGTACTCCTGTGGCGTATGAGACAGTTGAAGAAGATGGGGTGTAACGCTTATCGTTCAGCTCATAACCCTATGACTCCTGCTTTGCTTGATATCTGTGATTCGCTCGGTATTCTGGTTATTGACGAGAATCGTCTTTCTGGTACAAGTGAATATCAGTATAACTGTCTGTCAAAGATGATTAAGCGCGACTTTAACCATCCAAGTATTATCCTCTGGAGTCTCGGAAACGAGGAATGGGGATTGGAGTGGGATGAGCGTGGTAAGCGTATTGCTGCTGCTATGCGTAGCTATTGCCGTCTGCTCGACACAACACGTCCTATCACATTCCCAACAAGTGGTGGTCCTTCTGTAGAAGATCCTGTTGACGTTGCAGGTTATAACTATATCCTTCAGAATCCTATCGATAGCTTGCATCAGGTATTCCCAGAGCGTAAGTGCTATGGTTCAGAGGAAACATCAGGTTGTGGTACCCGTGGTATCTATTTTGATGATCCAGAGGGCAGATGGATGAAGGCTTTGAACCGTGCTCCTAATGGTCCTGATAGCATATATAATTGTATTGAGCGAGGTTGGAAGTTCTATGTGGCTCGTCAATGGGCTTCAGGTTGCTTCTTCTGGACAGGCTTCGACTATCGTGGAGAGTCAAATCCGCTGAAGTTCCCTGCTACGACATCCCAGTTCGGTATTCTTGACTATTGCGGATTCCCTAAGGATGAGGCATACTATCTGAAATCTTGGTGGACATACGAGCCAACCTTGCACGTATTCCCTCATTGGAACCTCAAGGGACACGAGGGCGATACAATCAGCGTATGGGCTTACTCTAACTGTGAGCAAGTGCAGTTGATTGTTAATGGCAAGGAACTTGAGAAGAAATATGTGCCTCAGAACGGACACCTTGAGTGGGAGTGCGTTTATGAGCCTGGTGAGATAAAGGCTGTCGGCTATAAGTTTGGAAAGCCTGCAATGGAGGAGATTATCCAGACAACTGATGATGCTTCTGTTGTTGAGGTTACAGCCGATCGTACGGAAATCAAGGCTGATGGTGCTGATGTAAGCGTCATTACCGTTTGCCTCAAGGATGCAAAGGGACGTATTGTTCCTGATGCTTGCAATCAACTTGTTCTGAAAACAGATGGTCATGTGAAGATTCTTGGTGTAGGTAATGGTGATCCTGCTTGTCACGATCCAGAAAGACCAACCGACATCAATACACACGACTTTAAGGTAAAGGCATTTAATGGCTATGCACAGGTACTTATCCAGTCGCAGAAGACAGCAGGCAAGGCTTCTCTCACCGTTTCAGGAGAGGGACTTAAGGCTGGTAAGGTTGCTCTCGTGTTGAAGTAGAAATTGAAGTTTAGGGTTTAGAGTTTAGTGATTAGTGAGAATTGCGTAACTCTAAACCCTAAACACTAACCCCCTAAACTCTAAACTCGTTCATGGTACATGATGTTATTTCAGAGATAACTCGCCTCACGGAGAAGGATTGCTATCATTTGGTAGAACGCCACAAAAAGCAGCACACCTATCCGATGCACAGGCATGGAGAGATGGAGATCAACTTTGTTGAGAACTGTCTTGGAAATCGTCGTGTCGTGGGCGATAGCATAGAAGTGCTTGGAAACTATGATCTCGCGCTTCTTGGCGGTGGACTTGAACATACTTGGGAGCAATATGAATGTGTGGCTGAGGATATTCGAGAGGTCACAATCCATTTCTCCAGAGACCTCTTTTCTGATGCCTTTCTTGCCAAGACGCACATGCAACCATTGCGTGACCTATTCAATAGGGCAGACGTGGGTGTTGCCTTTGGTATGAAGACGATAATGAGAGTGTATGATCGTCTTAATGAGCTTGTCAATATGGAGCCAGGTTTCTATAGTGTCATGAAGTTCTTTGAACTAATGTATGAACTCTCAATTAGTTCCGACTATAAGCTGTTGTCTTCAAGCGCATTTGCCCATGTTAAGATGAGTACCGATAGCCGTAGGGTTCAGAAGGTTAAGGAATACATAGATTCACATTATCGTGAGGAAATAAGGCTTCAGGATCTTGCAGACCTTGTTTCCATGACATCCACGGCATTCAGTCGTTTCTTTAAGTTGCGTACAAATAAGAGTATATCAGAATATATCATAGACATTCGTCTTGGTCATGCTTCCAGATTATTGGCTGACAGTACAATGGCTGTGGTGGAGATATGCTATCATTGTGGTTTCAATAATATCTCGAACTTTAACCGTATCTTCAAGAAACGCAAAGGTTGTACACCTACGGAGTTTAGAGAGAATTATCACAAGAAGCATGTGATAGTATAGGTGGCCATGATACAATTTTAGCAGAATATTGACCAAATCATCCTCGCCCAATTTGGGTGAGGATGATTTTTTTTACAATTTGTGTAAACGTATAATAAAATGACAAAAAAGTGTAAGGGGGTGATGTGAAAATGCTATAATTTTGCACTCAAGAATGGTAAAATATATTATGTTGAAACGACTTCTAACCTTTACGATTTCCATAATGGCTGTCCTTGCTGCCAATGCTCTGGAGATTTCTGAAATCTTCGGGGATAATATGGTATTGCAACAAAATACTCAGGCGAAGGTCTGGGGATGGGCAAAAGCAGGTAATTATATTATGGTTTCTCCAAGTTGGTCAACTGATGAATATATAACAAAGGTGGCTGCTGATGGTTCGTGGAAACTTGAAGTGAAGACTCCTAATGCTTCTTATGATAAATATAGCGTAAGATTTGCTGAATATGATTCAGATCCTAAGAAAAATAAGAAGCCTGGACCTGTTGATTATAAGGTGTCAAAGGACGTGCTGATAGGTGAGGTCTGGTTCTGTTCTGGACAGTCAAATATGGAGATGCCTTTGGGCGGTTTCTGGAATTGTCCGATAGAAGGTGCTAACGAGACTATCGCACAGTCAGGAAAGTATTGTAACTCCGTGCGTGTCGCTACTATTCCGAAGGTTGGAAAGCCCGAGCCACAGAAGAAGGTTGAGGGCAAATGGGAGATTCCATCGCCCAAGACGGCTGCTCGTTTCTCTGCCTGTGGCTATTATTTCGCTACTACTCTTGCAGATATGCTTGATGTGCCTGTTGGTATCATCAACTGCTCTTGGGGTGGTTCTTGTGTTGAAGGCTGGTTGCCAAAGGATACTTTATTAACATATCCAGATGGATTAACTCCAGTTTCCAATAATGACTATCATCAGAGGATGGTGATGTATAACGGAATGCTCTATCCACTTGCTGGATATACCATAAAGGGATTCCTCTGGAATCAGGGAGAGTCTAATGTGGGTTACGAGAAACAGTATATTGAGCGTTTTAAGACGATGACTCGTCTTTGGCGTAAGATGTGGAATCAGCCTAATGAAAAGCTACCTATATATACCGTAGAGTTGCCACCTTATTGGTATGATGATGTGAATGGTACTCAGGGGGCGGATTTCCGTGCCGCTCAGCATATTATCGCTAAGCAACTTGAGAATTGTGGATGTATATGTACGAGCGACCTTATATATGACTATGAGGCAAAGCAGATACATGGTGCTCAGAAGAAACAGATAGGACAACGACTCGCATATATGGCACTTGCGCGTGACTATGGTGTGGAGGGCGTTGCTGCGGAATCTCCAGAATTTGAGTATATGGAGGAGGTTGATGCCAATAGTGAGGAACAGGCTGTTATTGCAGGTACTGCTGTTGAGAAGAATCCTAATGCAAAGGGAAAGGTCTTGCATCTTTACTTTAAGAATGGAGATGATGGCTTTGATCGTTTGGATAATATAGAAGGTTTTGAGGCACAGGATGCTGAAGGCAAATGGCATAAGGCTATCGTGTGGGCTTCATCTGCTTGGCAGAACGTGAAGCGTCAGGGATGCTATCTAACTCTGGCTTGTCCAGAAGTTAAGGATATCAAAGGCGTTCGCTATAGTTATAGGAATTTCATCCCTGGTAAGTTGCATAACGTATGGGGATTGCCAGTTGTGCCGTTTGAGAGTAAAAAGTAAGATTGATGATTAAGTTAGTTTGTAGTAAGTGTAGTGTGGTTCTTCTCTTCTGTTTTCTTGCTTTGGTGACAAGAGCAGAGGAGGGAACCTCCTTTGTCACAGTTAAGAACGGCAAGTTCTATCTGCAGGGCAAGGAATATCGCTATGTTGGTACAAACCTCTGGTATGGGGCAATCCTCGGTAGCGAGGGACAGGGAGGCAACCGCCAACGTCTCATACAGGAGCTTGATGATATGTGTGCCGTGGGCATTGATAATGTGCGTGTGCTCATAGGTGGCGATGGTAGTGATGGCATTCCAAGTCATATAGCACCTAAGCTACAATCAGAGCCAGGTGTATATAATGATACAATTCTCGCAGGGCTTGATTTCCTTATGGCAGAGCTTGAGAAGCGTGATATGAAAGCTGTGCTCTATTTCAATAACGCATGGGAATGGTCTGGTGGCTATGGAGCATATCTCGATTGGGTAGGCTTTAGGGGCGATGTGCAGAAATCGGATGGTACAGGCACTCGTCACTTTGACCAGACTCCAGTTCCTACTATAGATGGTTGGTGGGAGTATATGCAGTATGTGTCAAATTTCATCCTTAACGATAAGGCAAAGGCATTAGCTGCAGAGCATGTTCGAAAGATGGTGACTCGCATCAACAGATACACGGGACAGCCATACAAGGAAAGTAAGGCGTTGATGGCTTGGGAGATAGCTAATGAGCCACGTTGCTTCATTAATGATGAGCTGCATAAATATAAGTTCATAGAATGGATTGATGAGCAGTCAGCACTTATAAAGAGCTTGGATTCTAATCATCTGGTTACTACAGGTAGTGAGGGCGAGCATGGATGTGAGGATGATATGCGATTGTTTAATGCTATTCATACCCTTCCGAACATTGATTATGCTTGTATTCATATCTGGCCAAATAACTGGGGATGGATTGGTAAGTTCAACCAGAACTATGATGCAGACAAGACGATAGCAGAGGGTGCTCCTGATCCTATTGTGGATAACGTGAAGGTGGCATGTGACTCTACTCTTGCATATATCAATCGCGCATATAGACTTATGGAGAAGGCTGGTCGTCCTATTGTTCTTGAGGAGTTCGGCTATCCGAGAGATCGGTTCTTGTTTACTCCAGGAAGTTCAACCAAAGGACGTGACGCTTACTATGAGTATGTGTTCAATATCATCGCAGAGTCTGGCAAGATTGCTGGCTGCAACTTCTGGGGATGGGGTGGTAAGGCAAACGTGAAGCATACTATCTGGCAACGTTGGGATGACTATGTATGTGATCCAGCTCAAGAAGAACAAGGGCTAAACTCTGTTTTCGCCGTGGATAAATCTACGATGGAGATAATAAAGAAATGTGCGGAAAGAGTAAAGTTGAAAGATTAATGTAGATAGCATAATGTGCAAACATATAGCGATAAAATGTAACTTTTCCCTCGCCCCTTGGGGAGAGGGTGCCCGTAGGATGGGTGAGGGGCTGGTGTTCTTCTTTCTCCTCCTCCCCTCTATTCTTCACGCTCAGATACGAGGCACTAACATAACTGTTACTGTTACTCCTGATCATAAGGACTGGACATATAAGGTTGGAGAGAATATCGGATTCACGGTTAGTGTCATGAAATCGGGCACTCTTCTTGATGATGTAAAAGTATCATACGAGATGGGGCCTGATATGTATCCTGATACAAAGAAAGAGATAACTTTGAAGACAGGAACTGCAAAAATCACAGGAAAGATGCAAGTTCCAGGTTTCTATAAATTGAAGGCAACGGCACACGTAGCAGGAAAGGATTATCAGGCTCATTGTATAGCTGCAGTTTCTCCAGAGAAGATTCAACCACAGGCACAATGCCCGAAAGACTTTGACGAATTCTGGGAAAATGCCATCCAAGAAGCACGCAATACGGCACTTGAGCCGCACATGGAGTATCTTCCAGAGCGTTCTACGACAGATGTGAACACATACCACGTTTCATTCCATAATGACCGTTGGGGTAGGAGAGTATATGGCATTCTCAATGTTCCTGTAAAGGCAG
The DNA here is from genome assembly GCA_946411565.1 of uncultured Prevotellaceae bacterium. Taxonomy (GTDB): domain Bacteria; phylum Bacteroidota; class Bacteroidia; order Bacteroidales; family Bacteroidaceae; genus Prevotella. The sequence continues at coordinate 23,900 of CAMKEM010000042.1, forward strand.
GCAAATATCCAGCAATACTGAAAGTTCCTGGAGCAGGTGTGCGTCCATACGGTGGTGATGAAGGTCTTTGCAAGAAAGGCGTTATCGTACTTGAGATAGGTATTCACGGAATACCAGTGACAAAGGAACAAGCATATTATGATAACCTTTTTAGTGCAGCTTTGGCTGACTATTGGATGAATGGTTGTAACAATCGTGACCGTTCCTACTACAAGCATGTGGTGACAGGTTGTATTCGTGCCATAGACTTTCTTGAGGCATTCGGCAATGGCGATGCTGCGCAATGGGATAGAAAGAATCTCGGTGTCTGCGGTTCTTCACAAGGAGGTTTCCTCACCCTTGCAACAACGGCTCTCGATAAGCGTGTAAGTTGCTATGCTCCTGTTCATGCTGCAATGTGCGATCATGAGGCTGCTCTAAAGAAAGTAGCTTGTGGATGGCCGCATCTTTTCTATCAGGTGGCAAAGCCTGATCAAGCAGAGGTAGAGTGCATGAGTTACTATGACGGTGTGAACTTTGCAAAGAGAATTACCGTTCCTGGTTGGTATTCCTTCGGATATAACGATGATGTTGTAGCACCAACCTCAATGTATGCCACATATAATGTGGCTGGTGGGGAGAAAGTTATTTCACCATATCAGCAGACAGGTCACTTTTGGTATGAAGAACAGTATGAGGAGTGGTTTGATTTCCTGCTAAGTAAATTGAAAAAATGAAAAATGTAAAATAATAAAATAAGAAAAATGGAAAATAAGAATTTCGGCTATTTCGATGACAAGAACCGTGAGTTTGTCATCACTAATCCTGCTACCCCATTCCCTTGGATTAACTATCTCGGCAATGAGGATTTCTTTGGTCTGATCAGTAATACAGGTGGTGGCTACGATTTCTACAAGGATGCTAAGTTCCGTCGTATCACCCGCTATCGTTATAATGGCGTTCCAATGGATAATGGTGGCCGTTATTTCTATATCAATGATAACGGTACTGTCTGGAATCCAGGTTGGAAGCCTTGCAAGACTCCGCTCGACTCTTACGAGTGCCGTCATGGTATGAACTATACCCGTATTACAGGTTCAAAGAACGGTATCGAGGCTTCTGCCCTCTTCTTCGTTCCTTTGAAAACATGGGCTGAGATTCAGAAGGTTACTCTTAAGAACACTACTTCTGAGAAGAAGACAATAAAGCTCTTCTCTTTCGCAGAGTGGTGTCTCTGGAATGCTGCTACCGATATGGAGAACTTCCAGCGTAACTGGTCAACAGGTGAGGTTGAGATTGATGGTGCTACCATCTATCACAAGACAGAGTATAAGGAGCGTCGTAATCACTATGCATACTATACTGTTACTAATGCGAAGATAGACGGTTATGATACCGATCGTGAGTCTTTCATCGGTCTTTACAATGAGTTTGCTGATCCTCAGTGCGTAATGGCAGGTAAGCCTAGCAACTCATTGGCACATGGTTGGAGTCCTATCGCTTCTCACTATATTGAGGTAGAGCTTGCTCCAGGTGAGAGCAAGGACTATATCTTCATGCTCGGTTATGTAGAAAACGCTCAGGAAGAGAAATTCTCTGCTGAGGATATTGAACGCAAGAAGAACGGCACTCTCATCTCTTCACAGGATTCTGACGTAACACTCGTAAACAAGGCTAAGGCTAAGGCACTTATCGAGAAGTTCTCAACCGTTGAGGCTGTTGATGCAGCCTTTGCTGAACTTGCTCAGATGTGGGATGCTCTGCTCGATAAGTATGTTGTTAAGTCTGATGATGAGCGTCTTAACCGTATGGTAAATATCTGGAGCCAGTACCAGTGTATGATCACATTCAACTTCTCTCGTTCTGCAAGCTTCTTCGAGAGTGGTGTTGGTCGTGGTATGGGCTTCCGTGATTCTAATCAGGATCTCGTTGGTTTCGTTCATCAGGTTCCAAGTCGTGCTCGTGAGCGTATCATCGACATCGCTTCTACACAGTTCCCAGATGGTGGTTGCTATCATCAGTATCAACCACTTACAAAGCATGGTAACAATGACATCGGTGGTGGTTTCAACGATGATCCATGCTGGTTGATTTTCGGTACTGTGGCTTATATTAAGGAAACTGGCGATTTCTCTATCCTTCAGGAGCCTGTTCCATTCGACAACGAGCCAGGCACAGAGGTAACTCTTATGGAACACCTCCGTATCTCTTTCAATCACGTTGTAGAGAACCTCGGTCCTCACATGCTTCCTCTTATCG
>CAMKEM010000043.1 GCA_946411565.1 uncultured Prevotellaceae bacterium
CATAAGATAAACAGCTACAAATTCAGAGATGAGAACCCCCTATGAATTATGCAGGATAGAGAGCTTGCCAAGCGGTGTTATTGAAATTGCGAGTATAAGAGATGTCCTGTTCGTTGATCTGTGAATTATTCGTATATAACTTTCCGTCCGTAATAATATATTTTCCAGGTATCGCTTGTATATTTGTGAAGTTTTTCCAGCCATCAGCATTTTTGTATGCATCGACACTATTCGCAGGAACATAGACAGCGATAGATTTGTTGACATCCGAAAAGCTCTTAATATCACAACTTGGTGGAACGCATGCTTCACAGGTGAGAGAAGCTATATTTTCACAGAATAAAAAAACATCCTTTCCTATACTTGTGACAGATTCTGGAATAACAATCGTTTTTAGACGAGTACAGCTATTAAATGTACCGTCACTAATACTTGTTATACTATTGGGTAAAGTAATTGAGGTTAGATTTTTGCATTCAGCAAAAGCACCCTTCCCAATACTTGTTACACTATTCGGAATATCTATAGTAGTAAGGTACTTGCATTCAAAAAAAGCATAGTTACCTATGCTTGTTACGCTATTTGGTATTGTTACTGATTTTATTCTACAACCATAAAAAGCATCATCCCCAATGCTCGTCATGCTGTTAGGTATCGTCACAGAATTTAAATGGCAATCCCAGAAAGCACATTTTCCTATACTTGTAACACTATTAGGTATCGTAACAGAGGTAAGACTACAATTATAGAATGCAGAGTGACCTATACTTACTACACTATTAGGTATGATGACTGATTTTAGGTATTGACAGTCTAGAAAAGCATAATTTCCGATGCTAATTACACCATCTGGAATAATAACCGATGTTACATTAATGCAGTCTTGAAACGAAAGGTCACCGATACTTGTTACACCTTGCTCTATAACAATATTATATATATCTTTACACTTAGGATACCAAGGAGATTGACGATATGAGTAGTTATCCATATCTCCACTTCCTGATATAGTTAATGTGCGTCCATCTAACTTCCATGTAACTTCAGCATGTATTGAACATATGCAAAGAAAACATGAAATTAAAACTGTTAAAATCTTTTTCATAGTAAAATACAAAAAGGGCGCAGACTTTCCGATAGTCTCGTCCTCCTTAAAGGTATCGCCAAACACCGTGTAACAGACAAGTTTACGGAAAAGCCCATGCCCTACACGGACACGGAACTTTTCGCTCACTTGTTCCCGTTACTTGAAATTGGCGATTTCTTAAGGAGAGAACAAGAGCTAAAAGCTCAATGTTATATTTTATGTCGAGAGAATCGGTAGTCGCTCACCCAAGTTAATAAATAAGTGTTTAACTATTTGCTGAGAATGTCTGAGACAAACATCAGCATAGGGGAACGTTACCGCTCATCTGTTTAATTACAATTTACTTTCTGTTTCTTATATTGTTTTTAAGGGTTAATATTATACTCAAATTATTTAGAATAAATCAGAATGAGAATCTGTATCAACAAGGATTAGTTCTAATTCCAAATCATTCTGACGCCATATCAACAACCAATCTGGTTGCATATGACATTCCCAGCATCCAGCATATTCACCTGCAAGTTTATGTGGTTTATATTCTTGTGGCAATACTCCTGTTTCCAGAAGCAAGTCCAAAGTATCTGTGAAAACCTTAAGATCAAGACCTCTCTTGACACATTTCTTCAATGATTTCTTGAACTGCCCAGTATAAACAACGCTGTATATATCTATCCAAATATCTGTTTAATCAAATCAGCAGAGTTTTCTGCATGATAGACATTGCCTTTCTTGATGTCTTCAAGTCCGCGCTCAATACCTGCTTTCTTCCTTGGAGTAAGCGCACTCATTGTCCACCCCATACCTGCAATAAGCTTCTTCAACATTGAAACATCTGATGCGGGAACTGTTATTTGAAATGTCGTTGTATTCATATTATGAAATTTTACTAAGTGCAAAAATATACATTTTTTATGAAATCTCCAAATATTTGTGTTAAAAATATCTTTTTAACGTGAGTTCGATGAAATTACCAAACACAAAAGAAAAGATTATTTTCTGATTTTTCTAAAGATTATCTCATAATTTCTGAAGGAGCATGCGACTGAAAATCTCCTTAATATTTTTTCCTTAATATTTTATTGTTGATTTTATCTTGATTTTTGTATAGATTCTAAAATCAAATATGAAAATCATGAAAAAATCTATTCTAAAATATTGTGGAAAATAAAAAAAATCATTTCGCTCGTTCCTCGCTCAGAAGGTTTAGCTCGGCGGCCGAAGGGGAAGCCAAATCTTGAGAAAATCAGAGATTAAAATCTATGTGAAAATCTGAATCAAACAGAATAAAAAAATTACGAATTACATGTTTGCGAATAATGCGAACTAAGTAATTCGTAATTTATAATTTTGTACTTAATGTTTATCCTTCAATTGTCTGGATAGTACCATCCTCATTGTAATGAAGCTCTGTAACCTTCAAAGAGCGGAGGCTGTTAACGCCACCAGAAGGAGCAGAATCGTGGTGGAAGAGATACCACTTACCCTTGAACTCAATGATTGAGTGGTGAGTTGTCCAACCAGCCTTTACTGGAGTGAGAACCACGCCTTTGTAAGTGAAAGGTCCGTAAGGGTTGTCACCAACTGCATAGCAGATCATGTGAGTGTCACCTGTTGAGTAAGAGAAATAATACTTACCATTGTACTTGTGCATCCAAGAAGCCTCGAAGAAACGATGTGGATCGTCTGCCTTCAATGGCTTGCCATCCTCACCAAGAATGATAACTGGCTTTGGTGCCTCTGCGAAACCAAGCATATCATCAGCAAGAAGAGCTACGCGTGATGGGAGTGCATCGGTCTCAGACTTCTTAGCAGGAACGATAGGCTCTGTGTCTCCTGGAGGTGGAGCTGCAACACCAGACTCGTTGAATGAAATCTTATTGTCCTTATACCACTGAAGCTGACCGCCCCAGATACCACCGAAGTAGAAGTAGTACTTACCATCCTCATCCTTGAACACAGCATAGTCGATAGAGTAAGAGCCGTGCATAGGATCCTTCAAAGGAACGAATGGACCTTCTGGCTTGTCAGCAACCGCGATACCAGTACGGAAGATCTCAGTCTTATCCTTTGCAGGGAAATACATATAGTACTTGCCGTCCTTCTCCTGAACATCATTGTCCCAAAGCTGATGGCTTGCCCATGGAATATCCTTGAGGTCAAGGATGCAACCATGATCCACGAGTTCCTTCTCACCACGGCATACAGCCTCAAGATCGTCAGTTGAGAACACGTGATAGTCCTTCATCTCATACTCTGCACCAGAGTCGTCATCACCAACACCAGCATCCCAGTCGTGAGATGGATATATATACACTCTTCCGTTCCATACGTGAACAGATGGGTCAGCCATATAGTCTTTTGGCCAAAGATAGAATTTTCCTTCCATGTTAATTATTAATTGTTAATTGTTTATTTACTTCTTTTTCTTTGTCTTTTTAGCAGGAGCCTTTGCTGGCAGGATATTTGGATCTGCCATACGCATTATCTGCTCAACGAAAGGCTTTTCCTTACCATTGCCATAGAAAGCAAGTGGATAGTCAACACGTCCCTCAACAGGCCAGTTATTCTTCCATGACTCAGAGTCGAGAACTCCCCAGAAGGTGACACGCTTCATATCAGCAGCATGACGAAGATAGATTTCGAAAAGCTTGCAGTAGAAGTCTGCCTGCTTCTGAGCTACATCCTCTGGAAGACCATCTCTATAAGGGTCTATCTGCTGACGATACTCAAAGTTCTGCTCGATAGCTGCTCCCATACCCTGTTGTGGCCAAGGAAGAACAGAGAGATCAAGCTCAGTTACCTGTACCTTTACACCAGTAGCAGCAAATGCCTCTATTGACTTCTCGTACTCGTCAAGTGGAGTATCGAAAGCAACGTGTGACTGCATACCTACGGCATCAATACGGCAACCCTTTGCCTTGAGATTCTTCACGAGACGCACGATAGCCTCACGCTTTGCAGGCTTATGGGTGCTATAATCGTTGTAATAGAGTTCTGCATCAGGATCAGCCTCATGAGCAAACTTGAATGCGAGTTCGATGAACTCCTCACCAATAATGTTATAGTATTGTGACTTGCGGAATGAACCATCATCCTCGATAGCCTCGTTCACAACATCCCATCCCTTTACACGTCCCTTATAGCGACCAACAACTGTGTGGATATGGTCACGCATACGCTTGATGAGAAGTTCCTTTGTCATAGGAACACGATACTTGCCCTCGAACATCCATGCAGGGCATTGTGAGTGCCATACGAGGCAATGTCCGATGATGAACATATTATTTGCCTCTCCATAGTCAACAAACTGATCTGCCCACTTGAAGTTGAACTGTCCCTCAACAGGCTGCAACTCCTCGCACTTCATGCAGTTTTCTGCAACGATAGAGTTGAAATGCTTCTCTACAGAATTAAGAGCAGAATGAATGCGCTGATCAATCATCCATGTGTTGAGAGCGCCACCGATATAGAATTTATCCTTGAAAGCATCCTTCATGCCTGGAGCATTCTGTGCGAATGCTCCGGCTGAAGAGAGTGCTATGATACTTGCTAAGAATAGCCTTTTCATTAATTATGTTTTTGGAATATAATGGATAGTCTATTTTTTACTTATGTCTTTCCTCGATTGCCTTGTTGATCTCATCAAGCTTCTCATCTGTAAGAGGATACTTATAGATAAGGAATCCTACAACGATAAGGAGAATGGCAGGAATGATACATGTGAACCAGAGAATTGCATTCTGTGCTGTTGCTGAATACTCACTGAGCTTGATGTAATATGCATTTACTGGTGCGCTGATGAATGAAGCAAGGAACACAACGATGAAGATACTGAGCACGAGCTGGAGGCACTTGTTAGCCTTGAACTCAGCAAACATCTCACCGTATGTAACAGGCTTCTCAGGTGTTGTAGCGATTCTTTCCTTACATCCTGTGAAGCAGAAGAGCAAGAGGAAGAAACCAACGATAGCAAATACAGTTGTTACAACAAACCAAGCATTTGGTGCTATTGGCAAAGCAGATTCCTCACTTGCAAGGTCAAAACCTATCATACCCATTACCAATGGAGTAATCCAACCAGCGATAGAGAAACCAGCCTTGAAAGCTACACCTGCAAGGGCATTAACAGTAGCAGCAGGACGGTTTCCTGTGCGATACTCTGCCTCTGTGATAACCTCAGGAACAAGAGCCCACATAAGAGAACCTACGAGAAGACCAACACCAGTCATTACCTTTGCTGTCTGAACGAGAGTATTGCAGCTCTCAACATCAAAGAACTTACCGATAGTGAAGAGGATGCAGAAGCCTACAAAACCGATAGCAAGGAGGAGGTAATAAAGTCCCTTCTTACCCAACCAGCTCTTAAGCATTGGCAAAGATGGCAAAATAACGAAAGCAGGGATTGTACCGATAGCCATGAAGATTGCCTGATTCCAGTTGATTGCCTCGTGAACAACCATAGCAAGACCAATAGGGAAACCAGCCTGAACTACAATCTGCCCAATATTAGCGCATACCATACGTGTAGATGTGAGCTTGAGCACCTCATCGTTATCACGTGTCATACTTGCCATAATTGAGCCGTAAGGAATATTCACAACAGAATAAATCATACTGAGAACTGTATAGCTGACAGTAGCATATACAATCTTCATTGTTGACGACCATTCAGCAGCCTGTGGAAGCATCAACAGACAAGCAGCAACAGTCAAAGGAATACCACCATAGAGGAGGTAAGAACGATATTTACCTAACTTTGGGTTTCTGTTGTCAATATATCGTCCAACTACAGGACTCCAGAAGCAGTCGATGAGTCGAACAGAGAGAATAAGTCCGCTGACAAAAGCAGGACTAATTTTTAATACAGTAGTAAGGTAGAGCATCAGATAACATGCTACCGTCTGGAAAATCAGATTTTGTGCCAGGTCTCCCGATCCATAACCGATTCGCTGAGCCCATGAAAGCTTGTAAAAGCCTTTAGATTCACTTGTTGTCATTTGATTGTTTAGTATTTATTTTTAAGTTTATAGATTTTCTTGCAAAGGTAATTATTTCTTTCCTATCTGCAAAGGTAATATACAAAAAAAATATTAAATTGAAACAAATCCGTATTATTTTTCAACATCGGCCCCTCACCTGCCCTATGGGCATCCTCTCCCCAAGGGGCGAGGAGGAAATTACCTTTATTCGCGGAGAGTCGTGATTTGAAGTACTAACTTTTCCCTCGCCCCTTGGGGAGAGGGTGTCACGAAGTGACGGGTGAGGGGCCGGTGTTGGTCTTTTAGGGAAGCTTCTCCAATGGTGCCCTCGTATAGTTGTCGATTGGCAGTTTATACTTCTGCAAGTCCTCGAACTTATACTTTGGTGCAGGGCAATCCAGAGGCAGTTTCATGCCAGAGAACTGCTGGAAGTATAGCAGACAGGCATCTCTCCACCACCAGGCATCCTTTGCCTGACGGTCAAAGTTCAGCTTCTGAGCCTCATAACGCTCTGCATCCACGTATGGTTTCATCTGTTCCCAGATACGAGCAAATGCCTCTGCCTGACGCACACCCTGATCGTAGGTATGGCAAAGTGCCTCCCACATTGTCTCGCCATTGTGCATCTTGTAATCCCAAGGCACATGGTGGAACCAAAGCAACAACTGCTCAGGACATGTCTCTACCTTATTATATATATTGAAGAGAGCATCAGGATACTGTCTTACATTCTGTGAACCATTCATTGTACGGTCAAAGCCCAATCCTGCCTTGTCAGCCTTGTGGTAATACTTAGGCTTCCAGTCCTCACGCCATCCCTTTGGATCACACCAAGGTTCAGGACCATAGTGATGACCACCAGCAAAGATATGATGAAGACCGAGAGGCATCATATATCTAACCACCGCTTCCCTACTCTCCATGAGCACATCGGTCATAGGCTCCACGAATGCCTTTTCCGTTGTGTATGTCTGTTTCAGCCATTCATCGGCAATCTGCTGTGGAGTAATAGCATCATTCCATGCCATTCTGCCAAAGGCATACCAGTTTACCTGTGTCATATCAGAACCACACCAGTCCTTCATGTCACCCACATTGGCAACACCTGCCACAGCATCATATTTCTTCACACGAGCAAAGCCCTTTACTGTATCGAAGAACTCCTTCCACATGCTTGCAAGGAAACAAGTATGGATGCTCTCACCTGTATATTCCTGTGTAATCTGGAACTCAGGCATTACTGGAGTCTTCTCAAGAGAGAAGAACAATGGTGATACAGGCTCACGAGGCTGGAAGTCGATAGGACCATTCTTTACCTGAATGATAACGTTTTCAGCAAACTTGCCATCAAGCGGCATAAACTCATCGTAAGCCTGTGAAGCACGGTCTGTTCCTTTTGGAGAATATACAAAGGCACGCCACATAACGATAGGCTTAGGTGTCTTTGCAGAATGCTTTGTTGAGCCATAACCCACATTAAGGGCATTAGCAAGCATATTAGCACCATCAGCATGGTTTCTACCATAATCCATAGGACCAGGCTCACCCTCTGAGTTTGCCTTTACGAGGAAACCGCCAAAGTCTGGGATAGCCTTGTAAATCTCTACACACTTCTTATTCCACCATGCAATTACCTTCTTATCCAAAGGATCTGCCGTTTCCAAACCACCGATAACCTTTGGAGTGGCAAAGTTGATTGAAAGGAACACCCTGATACCATAAGGACGCAGAGCATCCGCAATACGCTTTGTCTCAGCGAGTTTCTTTGTATCAAGCATCAGAGCCTTAGCATTAACGTTGTTCAATACTGTGGCATTGATACCGACAGAAGCACATGCACGACCATATTCCTTGATGATTTCAAGGTCAGCCACCCCACCCTCTTTCCAGAAGATACTCTTACCAGAGAAACCACGCTCAACAGTACCATTAGGATTATCCCAATGGTTAAGTATTCGGAGATTTGAAGTAGGCGAATCATTAACGGTCTTCACCTCCACACCCGTCTGCTGCATTCTCAGCAAGGCGTATGCGCCATAGAGAAGTCCGTTTTCAGAAGAAGAAGTAACGGTAATAACATTATTGTCATTACCAATGGTATAGGTGTCATCCGTTGAATTACCAGCTAATGAGAGAATTACCTGCCCACCCTTCCAGTATTGTTTCAACTCGTTTGCAGCAGTAGCCACAACTACAGATTTCTTAACTCCTACGGTCTTAACCGTTGCAGGAACGTCATTCTTAGTCATCCTTAGCCACAAAGAATGTCCATTCTCCGCCTTGGTCATAGTTACTCCAAGAAGGAGCAGCAATGCGATGTATATCTTTTTCATTGAAATTAATAGGCCTTAATTATTTCTGAATGCCATGCAATATGCAAAGCATCTTGAATGCAAAGATAATAAAAATTATCTGAAAACAATACAAATCTACACATAATTACGAAATTTTAGAGCATAAAGTAAGTTTTTCAGCCATTTCATCGGTCTTTACGCCAAAAATTTGTAACTTTGTACACCGAAATAACATCTTGCGATGCAGATTCTTTAGAAAGCAAATTGGCAATAAATTAATTCAGTAAATTATATTCAATAAATTAAAAATAATTTCCTTACGACGAATGTCGTTTCTAATTTACTGATTATAATTTACTGATAATTTACTTTCCAAAGAAAAAGCGCAAGCGTGCATTTCTAACATATTAATTTACATTTACAAGAATGGGCAGAACTAAATTTTCTCAGCATGAGATAGACATAATCGCTATGCTTCTTCGCAAGAAGAACGCTGGCACTCGTTTTCAACAGAAGGAGATACGCCATCAGTTGCGTGTAAACTTCGAGTTCAACATATCCGACTTCAACGAGCAGGGCAAGGCTTTCGGTGATGTAGAACTATATGAGGCTATTAAGCGTGGTGCAATCGTTATTCTCGACGATGCCACAATAGCAGATATGAAGGCTAAGCGTGCTCGTGACAAGGCACGTGATGAAGCCGCTAAACAACAGGAAGCCATAGAGAATGGTGCTACCGACTGGCAAGCAGCCCTAAAGGAATGGCAAGACTGGGAGGAAGGCAAAGCTAATTGAAAATTGATAATTGAAAATTAAAGCAACAGCTCCAATTCAAAAATAAACTTGAATTGGAGCTGTATTTATGTTATATAGCGGCCTTTATTTCTTTTTACATTCAAAATAAAACTGTTTGTTCCTTATATCAAATTCATTATGATTCCAATAAGACCAGTCAACGAAATTGCCATAAGAATCTCTACACTTAAACGTGAAATAAGCATTCAATTTGAACCAAACGCTTGTTGTATTCGCAGGCATCTCAAATTCCTTTGAAAAAGCAAAATCATGACGTATATTTTGGGCTATGTAAAGAGTATCTGTAATGACATCACCTTGTTGGTAACATGTAACCCTCTGAACGCATACACTATCTACCACATAATCTTTTCCTCCCATGATTTTTTTACAATTCAAAGTATATTTCTCTCCAGGTAACATATACTCAGAAGAAGCCGATTTTGAAGGAGTTACACTCAACTCATACATAGGGGCAGCCGATTCATTAGACGAGCTAAGGCGAACAAAAGGAATTTCCGCGTCGCCGTCTTTAATCTTTAATGTCAATTTATCACCGTTCAATTCATAAGTACAATCATATGGAAGTCCCCATCCACCAAAAGAAAAATTGATATTTTCACTACTCCAACTATATTTTCGATCAAAAGACATATAACCAGTTGATGGTCTAACATAAGAGTCATACATCAATACGCAAGTTCCATCATCATGAAATGAATACCCGAACCTTCCACATCGAGAATACATACCAAGATCTACATTAGGATCGAGAACCCAATCCCCTACAAGCTTTGAATCTATGCCTTTCTTCGTCTTTTGAACAAAGCGGAAACAAGCATCCTCATTTCCATATCTAACGCCAATGTTTGCCTTGCGCTGACAATCAGACTCATTGGATTTAAACTTCAGAATCAGCGAATCACCCTTAATTGTTGCCTCACACCAATCATTCTTATAGTGAGTAGAATCAGCGGGGGCATCATCCATTATTGTATAAGTTAAACAATTCTCATCAAAAAGAAAATGATCTGTCAGTTTCACAGCAACATTTTCACTACAACGAAAGCCAAAAGTTCCACCTTCCGCAGGAACCTCAATATAATCAAGACCATCAATTTTGCAAGATGAATAGCGTGCGTTTTCCCAACCATTTGGAGGAGTTATTTCATCATCATCTTTACTACAACTTACACAACAAAATGCAAATGCCATTGCCATAACAGACAAAAAGAAATGTAATCGTTTCATTATTATCTAGCATTTTATTAGTTATATCTTCAAAAAAACGCGACAAAGGTAACAAAACTCTTTCATATTTCCAAGGAAATGCAAAGTTTTTTCCTTTTTATGACCATAACACTAAGGTCGCAAGTACGTTCATTCTTCGCTGATAGTCCATCGATAATCCATCGATAATCCATCGATTGTCCATCGTTTCGATGGAGAAGCGATGGACATGCGATGGAGAAGCGATGGAGATGCCTATGAGGAAGAGCGAAACTAAAGCCCATCAAAAGGCAATATAAAAACGGGATGAAAGTTTTTCTTTTCCGTTTTTATATTTTTGCGGATTTCGCTTGGTGTTATGCAAAAGATTTAGTACCTTTGCACAATTAAATATCTTAACAGAATAAATAATGCGAACAAACGGTACAACATATTAAAAACCTAATAACAACAACAATGAAGAGACTATCACTTTTAGCAATGGACTTCTGCTTGGTATCTTCGCTTTTGCCCAGAGCGACTTTAAGGAGAAGACTATTTTCAAGAATGACGAAGTGGAAATTCGCCAGCTTGACGATCATACTTGGCATGGCAATGGACATCTCGTATATAATGAGTCTATATACCTCATAGAAGGTGATACTGCTGCTATCCTCATCGATGCTGGAACACAGATTCACGGATTGAAGAAGATCGTTGAGGACATAGTGAAGAAGCCTGTAACCCTTGTCCTTACTCATGGACATGGCGATCACGCAGGTCTTGCAATAAACGAATGGAAAGAATTGTGGATAGCTGAGAGTGACAAGTCACTTATCCAATCTCATGCAACGTGCAAACTTCAATTTCTACAAAATGGGCAGATATTTGACCTCGGAAACAGAAAGATTGAGGTTGTCTTTACCCCTGGGCATACCTATGGCTCGGTGACATTCATTGACCGCGACAAGCACTATGGCTTTAGTGGTGATGCCTTCGGCTCTGGCAATCTCCTTGTCTTCACCAACCTAAGTACCGAGATTAAGGGTTGCGAAAGCATGATTCCTGTAATTGAAAAATATGACCTGAAGTATTTCTATCCAGGACATTACTGGGGAAACAACCTTGAGACTCCTCAACGCGTCAAAGACCTCGTAACTATCTGCAAGGGCATTCTTGACGGAAGCCTAAAGCCAAAGAAAGGCTATAATATGCAATATGTAGTTGAAAAATTTGGCGTGAAGGTAAACTTCAATAATGAGAATAAAAAATAAACGATAATAATGAAGAAAATAGCAACTTTACTGCTCTGCGGAATCCTTTGCTTGGGAGCATCCGCACAAGAGGCTCTTACCCCTAATGTAACAACTGAGGCTGGTCCTATTGAGGGCTATGAAGCTAATGGTCTTATGATTTACAAAGGCATTCCATTTGCTGCCCCTCCTGTAGGTGAACTCAGATGGAAGGCTCCACAGCCAGTTAAGCATTGGACAAAGACTCTTGAGACAAAGAAATATGCTCCAGGCCCTATTCAGGGTGCTCCTTCTGCTGAATATAGCGAGGATTGCCTGTATCTGAACGTATGGAGTCCTGCAAAGAAGACAGATGAGAAACTCCCTGTACTCGTATGGATCTATGGTGGTGGTTTCGTGTTCGGTTCAACGGCTGATCCAAACTATGATTGCGAGGATCTTGCACGCAAAGGCGGTATCATTATTGCAAGCGTAAACTATCGTGTAGGACAGCTTGGTTTCCTCACTCTCCCAGAGCTTAGTGCAGAGAACGAGAAGCATATTTCGGGCAACTATGGTATTATGGATCAAATTGTTGCACTTCAATGGATAAAGAAAAACATTGCTAAGTTTGGTGGTGATCCTAACAAGGTTACTATCTTCGGAGAATCTGCAGGAGGCATATCCGTTAGTATGCTTTGTGCATCTCCTTTTGCTAAGGGACTCTTCCAAGGTGCAATCTCTCAAAGTGGCGGTTCTTTCGGTCCAACTCGCCCTACCTCCTACCCTGGCGAGAACATGAAGACTCTCGCAGATGCAGAGAAAGACGGCAAACGATTGATGCAGGCATTGGGTGCAAAATCAGTTGCAGAACTTCGTGCTATGGATGCAAGCAAGTTCTCAGCTCAAGGTCTCGGCACTTGCAGTTGGCCAGTCGTTGATGGTCGTGTAATTCCAGATGACCAGTCGATTCTCTATGCTAAGGGACAGTATAACGATGTGCCTGTTCTTATTGGCTATAATTCAGATGAAGGTGCAAGTTTCTCTTTCGGAGTAAACTCAAAGGAAAGCTACGAGAGCAGCACAAAGAACCGCTATGGAAAGTTTGCTGATGCTCTTCTCAAAGCATATCCATATACAGATGAAGATGGTGGCAAGCAGTCACGCGACCTTATGCGCGATGCTGCTTTCGGTTGGCAGACATGGAACTGGGCCCGTCTTCAGGCAAAGACGGGTAAGTCAAAAGTATTCCTCTATTACTTCGACCAGCACCCAGATCATCCTAAGGGTTCTCCAAACTTTGGTAAAGGCTCTTATCATGGTCAGGATGTGAATTTCGTATTCCAGCACATGGATAAGTTTGAGCGTCCAGATGTTGATCGTCCTCTCTCTGAGATCATGGGTAAGTATTGGATTAACTTTGCGAAGTATGGTGATCCAAACGGCGAAGGTCTCCCTAAATGGCCTGCTTTCAACAATACCACTCCTCAGACAATGCACCTCACAGGCCCTACCCCATACGCAGACAAGGTGCCAAGCGAGGAAGCCCTCAAGGTGCTCGACACATACTTCTCTTGGCGTCGCACAGCAGAAGGCAAGGCATGGGCAAAGTGATTCTAAAGAATAACCATAAAAAAATAATGAATAAATTAAGAACAAGAATCTTGGCATTATGCCTCACCCTCACCTCTATCATTCCATGTTTTGCTCAGGCAACAGAGGAAGCAGATAGCAGTATAAATGTAATTGCATATTTCTCTAAGAATGACACGACAGAATATAGAGAGACGCATCTCAAATATCAGATAATAGATAATGACACCATCTATCAGAATGCCTATTACGAGGATTATGCGCTGGTGGTCAAGGATTCCACAGCAACCGACTATACGATAGAGTGCATATCAAAGGATTTCCAACTTCTCACAATGGAGCCAAGATTTGGTGATAAACTTACAAAGATTATCTGGGATATCACCAAGGACGTACCTCTATTAATAAAGGTGGATTCATTAGGAAGCCTGAAGGGAATCGTAAACTGGAAAGAATATCGCGATAAGGTGCAACCAGCCTTCAAGGTGGCATGTGAGATGCTGAAAGGTGAGCTTAATGAAAATATCATCAATATCCCAGGATTGATTGTTTCTTTCAACCAGATGACCAATACCGAGGAGGCTATCATAAATGCTACAACCATAACCTCAAAGCTATTCTCATTGCATGGTTGCTCTTTCACATTTGGTGAGACGAAATCAAAGGGCGAGACTTTTGGATATCCAACAGACATTACCGCCCAAACGTCAGTTCATGAAACGGCTTCAAAGGAGGGTGATCCTGAAATAGCAAACGCTGGTGACTATGACATACAGGTTGTTTCCCTGACAAAGATGCCTGTAACAAAGCTTACTGATCTCGGACTTGACATTGCAAAACAGACAATGACAGAAACAAGTGCCTCTATGATTAACGAAGCAAAGGCTCAGATCAATGAAGAATTCAAGGATGCTGGCGATGCCACCATCACGGTAAATGAGAATTACTCATACTTTGTTAATGGCTGGCCTAAATACATCAGCGAAGAGAAAATCTTTGATATCAACAAGGGAAAAGTCGTAACTTCCTTCGAAATTGAATGGACAAATATCCGTTGGCAGTAAAATCATCATGACAATAAAAAACAAACTCACAACGATTTTTTGTCTCTTATGCCTGTTAGTGGTCACAAGCATAGATCCGATATATCCTACAGAACAATCTCTGCAACATATCGGCACATTCTTGCTTGGTGTTATACTAATCAGCGATTTAAGAATGAACTTCCTATCTACAGCTTCATTCTGTGGAGTGGCTTTCTTCACGCTTATCCATATCATCGGGGCAAGATACATATATTCATACGTACCCTACAATGAATGGTCAATCTCAATAACAGGATTCGACATCAATGCTTTCTTTGATACCAAACGTAATCACTATGACCGCTTCGTGCATTTCTCATTCGGATTAGTAATGATACCTATCTGCATCCAGATTGTTGAACTCATGAAACTTCGTTCAAGAAATGTAACAATCTTCATGGCATGGTTGATGATACAGACAGGAAGTATGATATATGAACTCTTTGAGTGGCTTCTAACTATTATCGTATCTTCTGAGGCTGCCAACAACTATAACGGTCAACAAGGTGATATGTGGGATGCTCAAAAAGACATGGCTCTCGCATTGGTAGGCTCTACCCTATCTGCATTATTGGCCTTGACTTTCAGAAAAAACAGAGAATATCGTTTTAAATGAAATATTAATTATCTCAATTTTATTTGTATGAAAATCAAAACATTAACTATCGGAATTTTCGCCGCTCTCCTACTCTCATCATGCGGCAACGGCAACAAGGCTAATGAGCCAGAAGCAAAGACTACAACCTCAGACAAGTGGCAGGAGATAAAGCCACAGGATATTGACGTGAACGCTGTAAAGATGTTCGCTGACGATTGGATGCTCCTTTCTGCTGGCAAAGACACAAGCATGAACATGATGACTATTGCTTGGGGTGCTCTTGGCGAGGTATGGGGCAAGCCTACCGTAACAATCTATGTATCAACCGACCGATATACATATAAGTTCCTTGAAGAGAACGAATACTTCACCGTAACAGCCTTCCCTGAGCAATTCCGCGACAAGCTCCAGTATCTCGGCTCTGTATCTGGTCGTGATGAGGATAAGGTGAAGGGTTCTGGCCTTACTCCTGAGTTCACTAAGCTCGGCAATCCAATCTATAAGGAGGCTACCCTTGCCATTGAATGTAAGAAGATGTATGGACAGCAGCTACAGAAGGAACTCATGCCACTTGAGCAGCGTCAGTGGTACGATGAGAAGAAACAGGGCGTTCACGTGATGTATATCGGTGAGATTGTCAACGTCTGGAAGAAATAATGTCATTCCTTGACCGACAAATTGTCATAATCACCTGACGTTCAAAGTTTAACAAAGTTGAAAAAGTTTAATTTTCGCACCACTTTGTTTAACGTAGGTTACGATAGTTTAAAACCGCTGACAGCACATGTCAGTTATGTGACATTGGCACTTCGTTTGCATTTTGGTGGGTGAAAGGCATAAAGACCTACACCCAGTTGACATGAGGCAGATCCACAACCTTTTTAGAACTTAATTTATTAACATCTAAATGGAGGATTTAATTATGTTACCAATTTATGCTAAAACAAGTAATCAGGGTTTCTTCCCTTCTTTGTTCAACGACTTCTTCAACGATAGTTGGATAACGCCACAGTTCCACAGCACATCTCCTGCCATCAACGTTTCTGAAGACGATAAGGGCTACAAGGTTGAGATAGCTGCTCCTGGAATGACCAAGGAAGACTTCAACGTCTCTATCTCTGACGGCGACATCGTCATTGCCATGGAGAAGAAGAACGACACCAAGGATGAGAACAAGGAGAAAAAGTACATCCGTCGTGAGTTCAGCTACAGCAAGTACGAGCAGCGTCTGGCTCTACCAGATAATGTAGAGAAGCAGAACATCACAGCTCAGATGACCGATGGTGTTCTCTGTATCGACATCCCAAAGATGACACCAGAAGAGAAGGCTAAGGAATGCCAGTACATTGAAATCAAATAGCGGCTTTGCTGCTTAATTAATGAATCATATTGACTGTCTCACATTGTGAGGCAGTCTTTTTTTTACAACATACAATACTTTTTTGACGAATTATTTGGTATTATGCAAAAGTTTGCATACTTTTGCACATAAATAAACGATATCAACTTTCGCATAGCTCAAGTTGAACGTGAAGAGTTAAAAGTGAAAAATTTAAGTTAGTATAGCAATTCAAAGTTCTTTATCGCTCAATTTGCGATAAAAGGAAATTCAAATTATTCACTTTTCACCATTCATTTAAAGTAGAGCTTACGAAGTTTCAATTATATAACCCGATAACTATAATTTAAAAGATTACATAAAAATGAAAAGAAGTTATCTACTTTTAACAATGGTTCTACAGCTACAATGTCTTCCTGTAGCAACTTTTGCAGACACCCAACACATCGATGGCATAAAAAATCAGAGTGTCGAGAAGAAAACCGTATCTCATGAAAAAGTGTATATCAACGGTTTCTATTACAACCTTTATGACCAAACCAAAGAAGCCGAAGTTGCTAAAGATGATTATTCCCAAGATTACGTAGGCGATATAACAATTCCATCTACCGTAAATTATGAAGGTACAACCTATAATGTTACAGAAATTGGCGTTGAAGCTTTCTGGGGTATGACAAAACTTACCTCCATTGACATCCCAAATTCCGTGACAAGTATTGGCGACAGAGCCTTTGGTAAATGTGGATTTACAACATTGATTCTTCCTACATCACTAACAAGCATCGGTACCTATGCCTTTGAAAACTGCAACAAGCTCCAGTCAATAACCATTCCAAAATCTGTATCATACATAGGAGCTTCCCCACTTATAGAATGCGCTAGTCTTAAAAACATAATCGTTGACAAGAACAACAAAACATATAATAGCGGGGACAACTGTAACGCAATAATACATACCGCAACAAACGAACTGATTCAAGGATGCAAAAACACAGTCATCCCAAATACGGTTACAAAAATTTGCATTGAAGCGTTCCGTGGTATGACAGATCTCACCTCCATTGATATCCCAAATTCCGTAACAAGTATTGGCGATATGGCCTTTGATGGATGTGAAAAATTAACGACATTCACTATTCCCAACTCCATAACAAGCATCGGTTATGCAGCTTTTGCTCATTGCGAGAAACTCCAGTCAATAACCATACCAAAATCAGTAACCAGCATAGGACAATCTCCATTATCTGGTTGCGCTGGTATTAAAACCATTATCGTTGACAAGGACAACAAAGTATATGATAGCAGAAACAACTGTAATGCAATAATAGAGACCGAAACCAACGAACTGATTCAAGGATGCCAGAACACAGTCATCCCAAATACAGTTACAAGAATTGCCGATTATGCTTTCTATGATATGTCAGGTCTCACGTCTATTGACATCCCAAATTCCGTGACAAGTATTGGCTATTGCGTATTTAGTAACTGCGGATTAACGACATTGACTATTCCAAACTCCGTAACATACATAGGGCAGTCGTTAGTTTCCGGAAATACTAATTTGAAATCAATAACCCTCTCGGAATCATTGAAGCACATACCAGAAGCGACATTCAATAGATGTGATGCTTTGGAATCAATAACAATACCTGAATCTGTTGAATCTATCGAGTGGGGTGCATTTTCAGATTGTAAAAATCTCAAATCCATAACTTTCAAATCCACAACCCCTCCAGCAGCAGATACTGGCTACTTTTATCTGAGTCTTTTTAATTTATTTAGAACTTTAGTTGATAATCATGTAACTATACATGTTCCCACTGGATACAAGGAAGCATATAAGGCTACGAATAATGAGGCTTGGAATGAAGTTTGGAGTACTTTCACAATAGTTGATGATGGCGTAAATCCTCAAAATTCAACAGGCATCGACAACGTGACAACATCCATCACCCAACAGCCAACATCAATCTTCGACCTCTCAGGCAAACGACAGGCAAAGCCACAGAAAGGTATAAACATAATTAACGGAAAGAAAGTAATAATAAAATAATTCAACTTTCGCATAGCTCAAGTTGCAGGTTTGAGGTTTTTAGGTTCTCTGGTCGGACTTGCTTTAGCATGGTGAACTTGTGAACAAAGATTATAAACGATGCAGACCTTATAACCAACAACCCTACAACCTTATAACCCATAAAGTTGAGCTTGCGAAACTTAAAAAAAATATAATATGAACAGATTCAACACACGAATATTGATTACTGCACTATCTCTTATAGTGTCAGTAGTAGCTAAAGCACAAACCACAATAGATGGTATCCGCTACATTTTAAACTCCAAAACCCTTGAAGCGACTGTTACACATCTGGGAGAAAATCATTTTTCAAACCCTAATCCAAAATATACAGCAGCATCAATAAACATACCTTCAGAAGTCAAACACGAAAACAAGACTTATAAGGTAACAGCTATTGGTAGCTTCGCATTTTACGAATGTTTTGATGTCAAGACTATCAAGCTCCCTAATACAATAACATTCATAGATAAAAATGCATTTGAAAGCTGTACAGGTCTCACTTCCATCAATATCCCATCTTCTGTAAAAAAGATAGAGTATGGAGCCTTCAGCTATTGCCAATCACTTACATCAATCATAATTCCTGAAGGTGTGACAACAATAGCCGATCAAACCTTCATTTATTGTGAATCGCTGACCTCTGTTGTCTTACCCAGCACTATTACATACATAACCCCACAATCATTCCTACATTGTGATAAACTAAAGTCGGTTATAACAAAATCGCCAACCCCAATAGCCATGTATAACAATACTTTTGAGGTTTACGGCGAACTTCACGTTCCTGCTGGCACCAAAGATGCCTATTCAAAAGCTCCAATATGGAAGAAATTCACCATTATTGAGGATTCAGAAACAACTGGCATCGACAACATACCATCACCTATCACCCAACACCCAACACCTATCTTCACCCTCTCAGGCCAAAGCCTCTCTGCACCACGAAAGGGAGTGAATATCATTAACGGAAAGAAAGTGGTGATTAAGTGAAGAATTTAAGTTACAATAGCCCATAGTCCTGTAAGGACGACATAATATTGGATAGGGTAAAACCCTATCAATAAGTTGTCAAGTTCCCCAAAAGTCCTGTAAAGACGACATATTTTTCATATCACAATCGCCATTTCGAAATGATATGGAATTATATCACCCTTTCAGGGTCGTAAAATGAATTGACATTATTGTAAATAGGGTTTCACCCTATCCTATATTATATCGTCCTTACAGGACTTTTTGTTTGCCGTATAATATAAATAGTATTCTACCCCACCCTAAGCTATTAACCCTTTATGGGGTTTGTTTTTGAATTCTGTGTAACTTAAATTCTTCACTATTCACTCTTCACTTAATACTTCAGCCTCTCCCTATAGTCAAGTGGCGTGAACCCTATCGTCTTCTTGAACAATCTGATGAAATACGACACATCATCAATGCCTATCTTTTCCGCAACCGTCTTAACGCTCATATCCGTGGTGAGAAGCAAACCCTGCGCATACTGAATCTTACAGCGAATGGCATACTGAATAGGCGACAAGTCATAGGCAGAACGGAACAACCTGCCAAGATGCGACTTCGTAACACAAGCCACATTAGCCAGTTCATCAAGCGTCACCCTATCAGCAAGATGCTCCTTCAGATACGCACACACCTTAAGCACACGATCATCGGTATTATCCGACAGTTTCACGGCATGTTTCATGAAATAAGAAGCCACAATCCACACGAACCCCTGCAACTGCATCTTCTCATAACGCTCCATTGCCTGATAGCGAGTGGCATAGTCACGATACGCAGGATGATCATTGAACTCCTCCGCACTTGAGTAAGGCAGAGACAGTTGCGGATACAGGTTACAGTAATTCATGAACAGCAGATTAGCCGCCTCATTCGCCTCCACCTCATACGGAAAGCGATAAATATCGAAGAAGCCCGTAGAATCACCATAACGCTCATAAACGAACATATAATAGAACGCGAACCCTGGCTCACACACATAGCTATGCGGCATAAAACTTGGCACCAGATACATATACCCGGGCTTCAGTTCAATATCCAGATTATTGAAGTGCAGCGTAGCCTTACCAGCCGTGACATAGTACAATCGGGCGAACGGTGACGAAATATCCGTACCACCCCATTTATGCTGCGTCTTCGCATATCCCACGTTGAGCACGCTAATGTTTACGAGTTCGAGTCTTGATTTCATATTTACGAAATATTAATTCGCTATAATTTTTGCAGAAAGTAGATTAGAGATAAATTCATTCATAAAATTAACGCAAATCCTATGAATTTATTTTTGTCTTTGCCTAACATTAACTAACTAAATGAAAAGAAAGGCTCGCTTACGCAAGTGGATGGAAAGTAAATTGTCTCCGCTTGCGCGGATGTTTTTGGAAAGCAAATTAGGAGTAAATTAAATCAGTAAATTATTTTTTGGAAATTCAGGCTACCTGTGTAAACGCAACTTCGTTGCTGAACTGACAATAATTACCAATCTTCAACCAATAAGAAATCGGGCTTACGCCCTGAAATATTTTTAGAAAGGACTCCGAGTAGCGCCTGAGCTTTGCGGAGAAATTAATTTACTGATTTAATTTACTGCCCATTTACTTTCCTTAATTCACGTCAGTGAGCCTTTCTTATTGGACTAAGATTGGTAAGATTGGCAATTATTGTCAGTTAAAAGCAGCTTGCTGCTAAAATTCCACACCTTCATTCTATAATTTCCTGACCTAATTTCCTCCGAATTTACTTTCCCCTCTCTCGCGCAAACGAGCCTTTCGTCAGCACCCATAAAAAAGGCTCCCAGTTCAGCCCCGTTCCGAGCTGCCCTGAGAGCCAATTCATTACCCTCTTCTCAATCTCTTTACTAAAAAACTAATACCTTTTCTTACTGTAAAATATAACATTACAAAATTACTTAACCATAACCTTCTTGCCGTCAATGATGTTGAGCCCCTTAACAGGAGTAGAAACACGCTCACCAGCGAAAGTGAACACCTTCTTTGCGTCATCAACGGCAGCGATATTACCGATGCCAGTCGTTGTCTGCTGACCTAACATCTTTGAATCGCCATCATTATTTGCGATGAAGAGATACTTCCAACCCTTTGCAGATGCATAGTCGTCGAAGCAATCCGCAGGAAGCTCTACTGAGCACATACCTCTTGTTGGAAGTGAGAAAAATGTAGCATCCTCAAGCTCTGAAGGGAAGAAGTTACCATTGCTAACCTTCATAAGGTTGTTGCATTCAGCAAACATATTAGCTACCTTTGCGTCCTTATGAACTGTAAGACCTGTAAGATCCATATACTCAAGTGAGCTACAACCAGCGAACATATTGCTGAAATCCATCACGTTGCGAACGGTGAGGTTCTGAATCTTGAAAGCGTGCAATGACTTGCAGCCCTCGAACATACCAGCCATATTCGTTACGTTATCGGTAAGGAAGTTGTCACGACAAGCGGTAAACATACCCTTTGCGAAGCACGCATCCTCATCCATTGCAGACATTGTAATGCCAAACTCCACATTCTCAAGTGATGAGCAGTTAGCAAACATATAGCTCATATCGGTAACGCTATTTGTATAGAAGTTATCGAAATAAACTGAGTTGAGCTTAGTGCAACCGCTGAACATGTGAGCACATGTCTGAGCATTCACAGGAGTTGCGAAAGTCACAGTGGTGATAGATTCCTTATAGTTGCTCCATGGGGCAGAATCACCTTCCCATGAACCGAGAACAGCATCGTCTTTTTCTGAAGAAATCTCAAGATTACCGTCATTATCAATAACCCAAGTGCAGTCTCCAGATACGCCTTCAGCTATATTTGCGAATAAAGGCATTGCGATTAGCATAGCAGCCCCTATTATAGAGAGAAATCGTTTCATATCTATTTCCTTGTTATAAGATAGTTATCGTCAACCGAGTCTTTTCCCCTTTACTTTTGTAATATCGTCTAATACATTACTTTAAGTATAATCTCGGTTATTAACAGTTTCACGTTGGCAAAATTACACATTTTTACCAATATTACCAAATATTTTCACAAGAAATTAAGCAAAAAAGTGTCATTTCAACACAAAAATTTCATCGTAATCGTTTTAACAAAGAATTTAACCACGAATCTACAAAGAAAATTGTAAATATTACAGATTGTAAATATTACACGCAATTAACCAGAACTCGATGGAAATAAATATAGAAAATATTCATTGGGATTGCCATCCCAATAAATGTAAAATAACGTCAGTTCGACGAATTCGAAACAAACGCATCTCCGATGCTGAACTGACAATAATTACCAATCTTCACAATCTTAGTCCAATAATTTTCAATTTTATATCTTTTCTTATTGGTTGAAGATTGGTAAGATTGGGAACTTCCTTTAGCTTGATGAGCCTTAGCGAGTAATTATTGTCAGTTAAAAGCAGCTTGCTGCAAAAATAATGAGTTTTTTTAATTTCCTGACCTAATTTACTGATTCAATTTCCTCCCAATTTACTTTCCACCCCCTCGCGCAAACGGAGATTATTTCCTTCCCCTCCCCTTTCTCCTAATTCTCGTTATTCTATGTTAAATAATATGATAATTAGGAAAAATCGGAAATTTTTTATGTAATTTTGCACATGAAACTTTTAAAAATGAATATGAATAGGATAACAATCTCTTTATTTTTTTCACTTGCCATGAGTCTGTCCGCAAAGGCACAGACAAAGGCTATGTATGATTTCATCGTGCCAAAAGACGGTACATTGCGCGAGGCTATCGATGCTGCAAACAACCGTAAGGATAAGGACGCACGCTACAGAATTTTCATCCTTCAGGGCGAATACGAGATTACTACCGAGGGCAAGACGACTGGCGGAAACGGAAGACAATATGACGATCCACGACTCACTCTCAAGGCTCCTAACACCTCTATCATTGGCGAGGATCGCGACAAGACTATCTGCTACAACATAGTGCCTATCGCCAACTGGGACAATGGTTTCGGCAAGGCGAACCCTCTTGAGGGCATCGGCAATGGTGATGTGCTCATCATTGAGAAGAAGTGCAACAACACCTACCTTCAGGATCTCACCCTCAAAAACTCTATGGAGGATAACACGGGCAGAAACATCGCCCTACACGACTGCTCCGACAAGACTATCGCAAAGAACACTTGCCTCTGGGGATATCAGGACTCATATGTCAGCGATAACCAGACAGGTCGCTACTACTTCGAGGGTGGCATTATCCGCGGACGCACCGACTACATCTGTGGCAAGGGCGATGTGGTGTATAATGGTGTCACCTTCCAGCAATGCGGACGCGGTGGCTACATCGTAGCACCTTCTGTTCCAAGAACATACGGTTTCGTAATGTTCGATTGCTACATCAAGAACGAGAGCCACGAAGTGACCTACTACCTCGGTCGTCCTTGGGGCAAAGGCACCCCACGCGCCATCTGGCTCAACACTAAGGTGGACAGCGAACCTATCACACGCGACAACCACGGCTACAACGGATGGGCGGATATGTCGGGCAGCAACTGGCCTGCTCTCTTCACCGAATACAACACCACACTCAAGGAATCGGGCGAGAAGATTGACCTCACCCATCGCCGTTCCATCTACACCGATGCCGAGGGCATACAGCACAGTAACGCACCGTTTCTCAACGAGTTAGATGCCAAGGCTTACAGCATTCCTAAGATTCTCGGTGCATGGGAGGCACAGGCAATAGCGAAGGATGCCACCGACCCAACAGATGTCACCATCTCTTCAAGCAAAATATCATGGACGGGTAGCGATGATGCACTACTCTATGTTGTGTGCAAGGACGGCAAGGTATGGTTCTTCACCACCGAGACATCCTACAAGGTAAGTGCAAAGCCAGGCGAGAACTGGACGGTTCGTGCCGCTAACCAGATGGGCGGTCTCGGCAAGCATGTAGAGGCAAAGTGGGGAGAGTGAGGCTAATGAATTAACATCAAACCACATTATATATATGAAGACAAACAAACTAATATTCCTATTCTGCATACTCTTTAGTATGTTGGCAACAAACGCATCGGCTGACACCTTCGCAGTAAAGAATGCTGATGGCGTGATGATTTATTACAATTACTACAATAATAATAAAAATGTTTATGTAACCCATAAAACAAATAGCCATAACAGTTATAGTGGCTCTGTTGTTATACCAAAAGAAGTCACCTATAATAAAATAACCTATACAGTAATAAAAATAGACGATAATGCCTTCGATGGTTGCACGGAACTAACCTCCGTCACAATTCCTAATAGTATTACGAATATAGGATTTTGTGCCTTCAAAGGATGCAGTAGTTTGAAATCCATAACTATTCCAAACAGTGTAACATACATAGATAGAAATGCTTTCAGCGATTGCAGCAGTCTGACTTCCGTTACTATCCCAAACAGCGTGACGAGCATTGGGGGAGTAGCTTTCTCTGGTTGCAAAAGCCTTAAATCCGTCATAATTTCTAACAAAGTGAAGAGCATTGAATTTGAGACTTTCCGATCTTGCACCAGTCTGAAATCCATAACTATTCCCAACAGCGTGACAAGCATTGGAGATCGTGCTTTTGCTAGTTGCAAATCCCTGAAATCCATCACGATTCCCCAAAGCGTGACAAGCATTGGAGATCATGCATTCTCTAATTGCCCCAGTATCACCTCCATTACAATAGGCAAAGGTGTGACGAGCATTGGAAATTCTGCCTTCTATTTTTGCACCAGCCTGAAATCCATAACTATTCCCAACAGCGTAAAGAGTATAGGAAATCAAGCTTTCTTTAATTGCGATAGTCTGCCCTCCATAACTATCCCCAACAGCGTGACAAGTATTGGAAGTAAAGCTTTCTGCTTATGTGACAAACTGACCTCCATTACTATCCCCCAAAGCGTGACGAGCATTGAAAATACAGCTTTCTCTTATTGCCCTGCTCTCACCTCAATAATCGTAGATAAGAAGAATTCTAAATATGATAGTAGAAATAATTGTAATGCAATCATAGAAACAAAATCCAACAAATTGATTTCTGGATGTAAGAATACCGTAATCCCAAACAATGTTACGAGCATTGCAAATAGCGCTTTTGATCATATGGGTTCCTATAAATCAGATAATTTAACTATTCCCAACAGCGTGACGAGTATAGGAGATAATGCTTTCTGTTGGTTCGGCATAAAAACCATTACAATCGGCAATAGCGTGAAAAGCATTGGAAAAAATGCCTTCGATGGTAACGATCTAAAGGAAATCACCTCAAAGATTACGAAACCATCTGCTATAGACGAAAAAGCATTCGCTTATTATTATGAAAACACCACGCTATACGTGCCAAAGGGAACTGCTGCCAAATATAAGGCTACACAGGGTTGGAAGAACTTCAAGAATATCGTGGAGGAAGGTACAAAGACTGGCATTGACGATATAGAGGCTGTTGAAGCAGACTACACCACCGACACCTCAAAGCGCATATACGACATCAACGGCAAGCGTTTGCCTGTCACCTCCCTCGATCAGCTCCCTTCCGGCTTGTATATCATCAACAGCAAGAAGGTGGTGAAGTAGAAGCCTACCCCGTCCTTTTCTCCCTTAGGTCGAAAGGGCTTACGACAAATCTCCCCAATGGGTAGTCCGATGTAAATAACGTGAGTTCGA
>CAMKEM010000044.1 GCA_946411565.1 uncultured Prevotellaceae bacterium
ACATGACAAAGAAAAACGCTTCTTTTTTTGTGCCTCTATGAATTATTTAGGATAGGTGAATGTGGATGCTGAAATTCCTTATAAAATTTACTTGGATATTCCACTGGAAAAATGTAACTTTGCACTCATAAAAACAGAAGAAACAAATATGAAGATAGAACACCTCAAGAATAACATCGTGATATTGGCATTACTTGCCATCATTTCATCATGCGATTTTAGCAATAATACCGCACAAATATCAGGCAATGAATCGCCATGGGAAAACGATAGCGCATGGTATCATTCCAACACTCCACAAAGCGATGACAAGATTGACCTATTCTATATAGTATCTACAAATATCTTTTCCGCAAAGGATGAAAATGGCAATGTGGCATACCAGAGCCACTTAACCGAAAGCGACCGAAAGGCATTTGATGCAGAATTCAGATACGTAGAAAAGCATTTCAGCCAATCTGATTTCAACTACTTCGCGCCTTATTATCATCAGTTCACATTTGAGGCAATCAACCTTGAACCTGAAAAATACCAGGAGGTATATACTTCTGTATCTGATGAGGTGTGCAATGCCTTCGACTACTATATGGAGTACCAAAATAATGGTCGCCGATTCGCGCTCGTGGGCTTTTCACAGGGCGGAATGCTTGTGCTCGACCTTCTGAAACACATGACCGACGAGCAGTATAACTGTATGGTTGCTGCCTATGCCATAGGTTACAGAATAACGGAAGAAGATTGCAAAAACAATCACATCCGTCCTGCCAGTGACGAGACAGAAACAGGCGTTACCATATCTTTCAACTCTGCACTAAGCACCGATGGCTTATGGCCACTCGTTGCAGAAGGTGCCGTAACCTGTATCAATCCTGTAAACTGGAAAACAGATTCCACCCCTGCTACATTTAACTATGAAGGGGAAGAGCATACCGTTTGCATCGACAAACAAACGAATATGCTGATTGTGAAGACCAATCGCCCAGACTATTATCACAACTGGACTAATAATCCTGCATTCAAGAATGCGAAAGTCCCCCTCGATTGTCTGCACCATTGGGATCTGCTGTTCTATTCAGATTTCATTCACGATAACATCAAAAAAAGAGCAGGAATATAAATTTTATCATAGATTTTTAATTTTATTTTTTCCCATAACAATATGAACACAATTGAAATTAAAGACAAGACACAGGCACTATCAAGTGCAGAGTTAGAGGATTTGTTCTTATCAGTAGAATGGTCGTCAGGGCATTTTCCTGACAAGCTCGCCATCGCAATGAAGAATTTTGAAAGCGTATATACGGCGTGGGATGGTGACAAACTCGTGGGACTTATCTGTGCTATGGATGATGGCATCATGACTGCCTATGTCCACTATCTGCTCGTCCGTCCTGAGTATCAGGGGCGCAACATCGGTGAGAAACTTGTAGAAAAAATCAAGGGAAAATACAAGGATTATCTACGTATTGTGCTCGTAGCTTACGATGAAGAATGTGGTTTCTACGAGCATTGCGGCTTCAAGAAAGGAGAAGGGGCAAGTCCGATGTTCATCACATCACTTTGGACGTAAGTTAACGTAAATTCAAAATTCATCTACTCGTATATCATTGAATGTCATATGATTGAATGAGGGCTGAAAGCCATCGCAGCGTTTAAATTCGTCGAGTTCACGTTAAATCAACGTGAATTCCACGATCAAAGAGCCGAATAGTTCGGTATCTCCGGCATAAACTCCCACCTACCCGAATCATCATTATATCTCAGGCAGACGTGCTGAGTGCCGTTGCTCATCATGAGATATTTCACGTTGAGCTGAGTGTTATAGGAAAGAATCTGATGAAGCACCTTTTCCGTTATCTCAATGTCAGGTGCCTTGTATTCCATAATCATGCGAGGCTGCATATCCCTATCGTAAAGTACTGAGTCACAGCGCAGTTTCTTTTCTCCGACAGACAGTTGCACCTCGTTTCCTATGAGCGCCGGGGGATAGCCCTTATATTCTACAAGGTAATTCACGAAGCATTGGCGCACCATCTCCTCTGGAGTAAGGCGCACATATCGACGACGGAGAATGTCAAGCACCATCGTCTTACCATTCTCCTGTCGTATTTTCATTTTGTCGTAAGGTGGTAAATTCATAATAAAACGGCCCCTCACCCGTCACTTCGTGACACCCTCTCCCCAAGGGGCGAGGGAAAAGTTAGTAAATAACGCTCATAAGCGATAAAAAGGTAACATCCCCCTCGCCCCCTGGGGAGAGGGTGCCCGCAAGGGCGGGTGAGGGGCTGTTTGGTTAAGCTTTTATTACTGCCCTGATATTCTTCTCCATCTGCTCTACCTTGCTCACGCCAACGAGGACGGAGGTAGTGCCACGCTGATTCAGAATCCATTGCAAGGCTGCATCTGATAGTGTCTGCCCATTCTTCTGAGCCTCATCCGACATAGCGCGGAGCCTGGCAAGAAGTTCTGGAGTAAGGTTCTCTGGACGCAGGAACTGACTATGCGTCATTCTTGAATCTGAAGGAATACCATTGAGATAGCGGTCAGTGAGAAGTCCCTGTGCAAGAGGCGAAAATGATATAAATCCTATGCCATTATCAGCACAATAATCAAGCACACCATTATCCTGAGGCTCACGATCTATGAGGTTCAGCTTATCCTGATAAATAAGCAATGGCACATCACGCGCAGCAAGATATTCCTTTGCCCTCTTCAAAGCCTCAAGAGGCCAACGTGAGATGCCCACATAGAGAGCCTTACCCTGCTTCACAATATCCACAAGTGCCTGAAGTGTCTCCTCAAGAGGCGTTACAGGATCATAGCGATGACTGTAGAAAAGGTCAACATAATCCAGTTTCATGCGCTTCAAGCTCTGCTCAAGACTCGCAAACAGATACTTCCTTGAGCCCCAATCGCCATAAGGACCGGGCCACATATCATATCCTGCCTTTGTAGCGATGAACAACTCATCACGATAAGGACGGAAATCCTCATCCATAAGCCTTCCGAGAGTCTCCTCGGCAGCTCCGTAAGGAGGTCCGTAGTTATTGGCAAGGTCAAAATGCGTCACGCCGTGGTCAAAGGCATAATGCGTTATGGCACGGCTACGCTGATACGCATCAGCATCACCGAAGTTATGCCAGAAACCAAGACTAACCTTTGGCAACATCACGCCCGAACGCCCACAGCGACGATACATCTTCTCCTGATTATCATATCGCTGCGCATCGGCAATATATGGTTCTCTAAGTATCATTTTATTATAGCTTTAGGTATTTCGAGAGCAAAGATACTCATTTTTCCACAAAAACAACGAATTTTACGGAATATTTTTATAACTTTGCGCTATTAATCATCCCCCCATAAGGTTAAATACTATCTAAAAACGCTCCCCCTTGGGGGGCTGGGGGGCTTAAACCCAAACAAAACTATGTTCACCCCCGACCCAAGCCAACAGCAAATCATCAACATATCACAAGGACAGCATCTCGTACTCGCACCTCCAGGATGCGGCAAGACACAGATACTATCCGAAAGAATACGCATTGCACATAGCGAGCACGGAGTACCCTACGGCGATATGCTCTGCCTCACGTTCACCAACCGTGCAGCGCGAGGCATGGCAGAACGTATCTCGCAGACTATCAGCGATTCCGACATCACAGACCTCTTCGTCGGCAACATCCACCGCTACTGCATAAGGATACTTACAAACCATGAACTCGTGCCGTCAAACACCAGTATCATTGACGATGACGATGCCCTAAGCATCCTCTCACGCCTATCAAATCAGGACGAGGAACTGGTCATTGCCGATTTTAAGAAAACGCACGATCTCTTCGACTGCATCCATTTCTCGCAAATGATGCACCAGATAAACAAGAACCATCCCAAGGGCATCCGTCTGCATCCTGAATGCCTGAACAAGGACGACTTAAACGCAATGCGAATAGTGTGTACGGCATACCGAAAGGAGTTCACGGCAGAGATGATGAACGACATGTACGAGCACGCCGACTTCTACCTTACCGACATCGACCATTTGCAGACGGGCACCTACGCCAACTATGCAGCATACCGTCAGCAGGTAAGGAATACGCTCACGAAACTATCACTCGCTCATCAGTACGAGACCTATAAGCGCGAGCATAACCTAATGGATTTCAACGAGGTACTGCTCCGTGCCTACGATGCCATAAGCGAGGTGAAAACGAGCAACGAACCTGAGAAGCAGGCATTCCTTGAGGCAATTCAGCGCCCTTGGATTCAGGTTGACGAGGTGCAGGACCTCAATCCGCTACAGATGGCAATCATCGACCTAATAAGCAAGAACGAGTGCATCCTCTACCTCGGCGACGAGCAACAGGCCATCTTCTCCTTCATGGGCGCAAAGCTATCAACCCTCGAAATGCTACGCGAACGCTGCACACCTGTTTCTGATAGCGAGAAAGCCGTGAAAGGCATTCATCATCTTGCGAAAAACCACCGTTCTCCCCGCTATCTCCTTGATATATATAATAGGTACGCGGAGAAAGTGCTGGGCATCGACGCCGCCTTCCTCCCACAGCCAACCAACAACGACCAGGCAACTGACGCAACACGTTTCATCTATGCCAACACCACGGATGATGAGGTTGAGAAAGTGGCACGTCAGGCAGGCGAATGGCTCAAGCAGAACCCGGAAGAGACAACGGCAATCGTCACCCTCTCCAATGCCGATGCCGATGAGATTAGCCGTCAGCTAACCCTCTACTCCCTACCCCATTTCAAGATTTCGGGCACCGACCTCTTCTCCACGCCCGACATGAAACTGCTCCTCGCGCACTTCACCGCCGTGCAGTCCGACACCAACCTCATAGCATGGTCACGCATCATGCAGGGCGCGAAATGCATCCACACGGCATACGAGGCACGCGACATCGTGCATCAGCTCATAGCCACAGGCATATCCCCTTCCGAGCTGATGACATCGGGCACACCGCCTCTCACGCAGCAGTTCGTAAAGGCATACGAAACGCAGGACATCGTTATTTTTGATACCGAGACAACAGGTCTCGACACCTTCCGCGACGACATCATCCAGATTGCCGCCATGCGCATCCGTGGCGAGAAAGTACTCGGGCAATTCATGGTGCACATAGAGACTGAGCGTGAAATCCCTGCCATGCTCGGTGACATCGTGAACCCTATCATCGAGGAACGAAAAACCGCCGAAATCCTATCTCACGAAGATGCTCTCACACGCTTCGCCGATTTCGCAAAAGATGCCGTCCTCCTTGCCCATAATGCCGATTTTGATATAAATATATTACATTCAAATATCAATAGGTATAGTAAGGCCGTTCTCGAATCGGCTCCCTCCCTATTGGGGAGGGCGGGGGGAGAGGCTGCTTATTTCGACTCTCTCCGCCTCATCCGTCTCCTTGAGCCTGACCTGCGCGTTCACAAGCTCAAGCACCTTCTCGAAACCCTGCATCTGGAAGGTCAGAACTCGCACCTTGCCGATGATGACGTATATGCGACAAAGAGTCTCGTTGACTATTGCTACAAGAAAGCCAAGGCTATCATTCCTCATCAGAATGCGCTCCTTGCGCGTGAGGCCGTGATAAACGTAGGTGCAAAGCTCCAGAAGAACTACGCCCCACTCTATCACCACACGCATGATTTGCTCTACAAAGAGGCCGCATCGCCTTCCGGCTCCCTCCCTACGGGGGAGGGCGGGGGGAGAGGCCGCAGTCTCTCCGTATTCACCTCCGAACTCCGCTACATCCACGATGCACTTGTCAGCGACAAGCTCATCAATCCTGTAGATAAGCTCGACTATATCTGTTCGTATATAGACAACGACCTAATCGACGCCCAGAAGTACCCAGAGTTAATCCTCCAGCTACAGCACTACGGAGCAGAGATCAACACCCTGCGCGAGGCTGACCTCTGCAATTCAAGCAGGATAAAAGAGCGTATCTATGTCTCCACGGTACACAAGGCAAAGGGACTTGAATTTGATAATGTCATCGTCTTCGATGCCGTTGACGGTCGCTATCCCAACTTCAACGCAACCACCATCAACCAAAAGGAAGAGGATGCCCGCAAGCTATACGTCGCCCTCTCCCGTGCCAAGAAACGCCTCTATATCGGCATATCAGAAAAGTTCATCAATCGCTACGGCAGAACCTTCGACAGAACCATCACCCCATTCCTCAAGCCGGTAATGGATAAGTTCTCGTAACATTCCCTTTCATTGTGTTTTCAAACGCAGAGACGCAGAGTCTTTTTATGAACACAGAATGCACTAAAAGAACGAAAATTTTCGTTAATTCTGTGAGTTCCGTGTTCAAAAATAGCCTTTGCGCCTCTGCGTTTAATATCTTAATTTCTTAATCCCTTAATCTCTAAAACCGATACCCGTATTTTAGCGTAAGGTCAATCTCTCGGTTCGTTACCTTCATTCCCGTGCAACTGCGGAACATATATTGGCGGTAGTCACATGAAAGATTGAGCAGACTTCGCCCTATATTATAGTTAATTCCGCCACGAACAAATCCGTTTACCGTGAATTTCGAATCCCGTCCGTATGTGGCTGCGTCATAGAAATGCTTGTCGTATGCCTCCCATAAATCATCATCGTCTGGATCGGTTTGCATATAAACGTCATCCGGATCATCCCAACAACTGTGTGTCTCCCTATTCACTAACGAAAACATCGGAATGACAGAAATACTGAAGAGCAGTTTTCCGTTGTTTATTGCCCAGTTGTAACCATACCCAGCCCCAATGGAGAACTGATCATGACGGAATTTCTCTTCTGTATAGTTCAACATCCTATACATGTGCAGTCGGCTTTGATTATAGTTTGCCATGACGAAAAAACTTCCAGCGCTTCGTTTCTGTATCAAACGTCCTGTGCGGGCTGCCGGCATACTAAACCTCTTATTGTTAAACACATAATACGCATCTGCATATACTGTTCGCAAATCCCAATTCTCTGGTATCACATCTGATTTATGTGTTATTACAGGGGCGTGATTTTCCGTGATAGGCAATCCTTTTTCATATCGTTCCTTTAATTCATTCACACGCTCTTCCACTTCTTCACAAGTTTGCAGAAAAGCATTGTTGACAGTTCCTTCAGGCTCATCCACGGTGCGATAACGTACTGTAAAACCGAATGTTGAACCATTGGAGGCAAGACTGTATGCCTTTGCAAATGAATTATTGATTGGAAGTGGAATACTTATAGCCAACCCGTGCCAATCGAATCCAATTTGTGCAGAAGATTTCACAGTGTTCAGATTAGTCTTAATAAACAAATTCTCGTTGGTGTTTGATGGCAAAACCATAGGATAAGGCTCAGGCAATTCCTCTTCCGAAATAAGTATCGGAAATTCCATATCGTATGTCTGGAAAGCCTCCCTGAACTTCACAGTGAGCATAAAGTCTCGCTCAGGAACATCCACATAATTCGGATCCACCTTTGTTTTCTTGAATTTCAATATTGTATCATCAATTTTCTTTATGAAGTTTTTGTGTGTATTTTCTTTTTGGGCACAAACCGTCATTCCTATAAACAACATGAAGAATGCCGTCAGTAAGGTCTTTGTTCTCATATGGTATATATTATAGGTATGCATAACTATTGTTATTATGATTATTCTGCACAAAGATAATTATAATTTGTTAAACAGCCCGTTTTCTCTCTGTTAAATTATGTGAATTTCATATTGAATAATGGAAATCAAAGCAAATCACTGTGTTTTTAACTAAGGGGGTGGCATTTTACCACCCCCTTGCATTTGCCATTCATAGATAGAGGTTGTGTTCCGAGTAATTAGATGGGCCCGTGAATCACGGAGTCATCGGCACAGAGATATAACAAAACCACTACCCTGAATCAGGGTACTAGTTTACCAGATTTCACCCAATAAAGCTGATTCCAAAAATGGGAATGATGTCAGCTGAAATTTCAGCCCACGTATTTCATGATGTTCAACCAGCTTAAATTTCAGCCCGTTAACTTTATCAAATACCTACATTAGGGATTTCGTAGATTCTTGACGACAGCCGAAATTTCGACCCTCGATTTTTATTTTATAACTATACACCAACACCCATCACCCAACATAGGGTGTGTGTAAAAAAAGTTCACAATGAACTGAACCTTTTTCTACTCTTCCTTCATTCTGCAATGATGACAAAGCAACGATATTAACGATATTGATATTTTTGTAATCATTTCGTCATCATTGCCTGAACAAAGTCTGATTTTACATTTTTCTCGCCCCAAAAGGTATAACAACAGAAAATCGTGAACCATGATTTTTATAAAATATAGCCCAAGCCTTTGTATTTAAGTGGCTGATTATTAATATTCTGCATTGTGCATAGATATACTTATGCAAGCAAAAGGTTCAGTACATAGTGAACCAAAAATATAGACACCCACAATCCCCCTTTTTGACCTCAATAATATATATATTATTGAAAAGAAGTCTGATAAAACGACAGGGTGTGTGTATAAAAGGTTCACTATAAACTGAACCTTTCCCCTATTTTCAATGTCGAATGTTTATATTATTGTTTTTCAATACATTACAGGGATTCACTTCCATTAACATAGTTCAGCATGAAAAAAATTGCCCTTGGATTTTTTTATACGGGGAAATCGTAGTAACTTTGCACTCAGAAAAAACCCACCCAGTAAGGAAGCGCAAAAGCAGGACCATCTTTGGTTCGTTACAGATCCGTTCCACCTTCGCTACAAGTCCGTTTCAAATCCGTTCCCTATATCGGAGATATCTGCCCCACGATAGGGAGTTTGCAAGATAGTTCTGCAGGCTATTGAGCAATCAGGAAAAGGGGCAATCAATATATATTCAAACTTCGACAAACATCATCGTCAACACTTGCGAGGCTAGTGAGCTTTGCGAAAAAACTAAAAACCGAGAATACCGGTAGGCGAACAAAGAAAGTCATCCTCTGTGGCATAGCCTTTACACCAGCCATTAATCAGGGATATTGCTTCCTTTATCTGCTCTAACCTGTCAATTACTATGTCGTTACGCCATGATTGCATCGCGCTCTATGTTCTTTAGGAATAAAGGTCTGAGATACTTATGCAGATGAACAAAATCTACCTTGCAACCGCAAAGTTTCTCCAGTTCATCATGAATGGTACAGAGGGCAAAATAATCAGGATCCTTGATATCGACAAACACGTCAAGGTCACTATTCTCATTCTGTTCGCCACGCGCAACCGAACCAAAGATACCTATTCTCTGGATGCCATGCTTCAAGCCATTTTCTGCCTTGTACTGTTTCAGTTGCTCTATGTAGTGTGATGTACTATTCATTTCGAGGGCAAAAGTACAAATTTTCTCTGACACATCCAAATATTCCCCTCATTTTATGTGTATGAGATACGCAGAAACCTTGGATTTATCAGTCATTTCCTCTTCAAAAAAAATTATTTTCAATATATTTTTCATGTTTTTTCGAAATGTATTACATTTCCTCACGGAATTTTCCTAAATTTGTAGCATTAAATTGCATTTTACGTTACACCACGAAACAAACTCATAAGGAATGCAAGACTATTACAATGTGATTTCAAAATGCGATGCGGCTGGTGAAAGTACTTCGTTCGTAGAGTTTATGCTGAAATGCCTGCTTGAAGCGATGGAAAGTTACGAGCCTCAAGAAAATGAAGAGCCTGACGGACTACACGATAAACTGCACGACAAACTGCACGATAATTTTCCTCAATTACCAGAGAAAGCTTTCGAAATTTTAGAAGTGCTTAGCGCTCATCCCAGCTATAATGCCGAAGATATTGGAGAACAGGTTTCACTTTCTCTGCGTCAGGTAAAGACACATCTAAATAGTCTCAAAAAGGCAGGGCTTATAGTCCGTGTGGGCAGCAACAAGACTGGCTATTGGAAAGTAACTATAGAATAATTTTGAAAATAATATATATGAAATATTTTGCAATATCATCTATATTCATGATCACGCTTTCTTGCATAAGTTGCAAGAACAAGACGGACATGACACCAAGAGCACAAGCGGAAACGACTGATTCCTTGCAAGTTGCGAAGGATACACCTACAATCGAACAATCAAACGATAGTATAAGTGTACAGAAGTACAAGATTACAGCAGAGATGGCATACAAGGGCGTTGATAACTATTGCCATAGTGCATACGACTGGAGCGTCGCGAAGGAGAATCCTTCAATAATGTATGTGCAAATGGGCGAGGAAACGGAAGCGGAGTATAAGGTTATTTTCCGCAGCTATACAGGCTCTTTCGTGTATTTCTTTGTTGACAAAGCAACGGGCAAGACAAGGATGGTGGAGCATGTGCCTTCGCTTAACATCGAGGAGGAGAGTGGCACGATTGACTTGCTTGAGTACTTGAAATAAAGACCCTCTAAATCCCCCTGCATAGGGGGACTTTTCTTCTGTCGTCAATAAAACGACCACAGATTCAACAGATAATCTCGCTTGCGCGAGGAATTGGAAAGTAAATTGGAAGTAAATTAAAACAGTAAATTGATATGTAAATAAAGATTCTTTCCCGATTTTTTCAAAAGATTTTCTCCAGATTTCTGAGCGAGGTACGAGCGAAACAAATAAGAATATTCCTCCCAATATTTTCAGAATAGATTTTTTCAATATTTTCTGCTTGGATTTTAAAAATCTATGCAATAATCAAGGTGAAAATCTAAAATAAAATTTTTAAGGAAATACAAGGTTTGTTTCAGTCGCAAGCTTCTTCAGAAATCCATAGAAAATATGAGATAAAAATCCAGATGAAAATCAAAGCCGTTTTTCATAGGATTCACGTTAAATGAAAAAAATAGATAGTATAACCTCTGTGGATTATACTATCTATTTTATTAATACCCCCCCTAAACGTTCAAATTGTATCTACTTCCCCTGGAGGGGGGTGAGGGGGGTGGAACCCTCCCTTGGGGAGGGACTGGGTAGGCTTTGTTAGGCTTTAATACACTCCTCAATCACCTTCGGATAATTCGCCATTTCCAGTTCGTGAATCTTATCCGCGATTGTATCAGGAGTGTCCTCTTCCGTAAGAGCAACACGGAACTGCGCAATATGTTCGCCGGCATCAAGTTCGTTGTTCACATAGTGAATGGTGATACCCGTTTCCGTCTCGCCAGCAGCCTTCACAGCCTCATGCACGTGATGTCCGTACATACCCTTACCACCATACTTAGGCAACAAGGCAGGGTGAATGTTAATGATACGCTTTGGATAAGCCTCTATCATATACTCAGGAATGCGCACAAGGAAACCAGCAAGGATGATGAAATCACAATCCTTCACGGTGTTCATGACGAGTTCCTTGTCGTCCTCAAACTGCTTGCGAGTGATTATGCTGCATGGTATTCCATGATTCTTGGCACGAGTAACAGCGTAGGCATCAGCCTTGTTGCTGATTACAACCGAAACCTCCACATCAGGATTGTTCTTGAAGTAACCGATGATATTCTCCAAGTTGGTACCGCCTCCACTAACTAAGACTGCCAGTTTTGTTATTTTTTTCATATTTTGATTACACTCAGTAACTTTTTCTTACAAATTGCTTGCAAAATTACTAAAATATTGGCAGTCTCAGCGCAAAACATAAGTATTTTAACTATTTTTTAGATTTACCAGTATAGAAATCGGAAATTCTTCTGATAGCCCTTGCACATACAGGACAGAAATCACGCACCTCGTTTATCTTCATTCTGCATTCCTGAGCCGGACGATAGCAGCCTTTCTCCTGATAACCACCACCTTCGAATACACCCACTACCTGCGTGGCTGCATTTAGAGCCTCAACGGCCTTTGCATCATTGAAATCGATACTTCTATAATCAGGCACTTTCGGATTCTTAGGCGTAGGAACAGGCTGATCCTTAGGCATCATATCCTCCCATTTGCTCTTGAAATCCACGAGCGTGGTGAGATTAGGCTCCCACGGCTCTGTATCGGCAGGATAATATACATCAGCAGTATTTCCATATTCATATTCATCACCTAAGCCACCAAACGCATGACCGAATTCATGCACAAGTACCTCATTAAAAGTAGGATGATCGGATGTCACAACCGTCACCTGATTATAGATTCCACCACCGCCGTATATATCAGAATTGGCAAGTACGATGATATGCTCGAAAGGCACACCAGATAGCAAATCATACACCTTGTGTATGTTACGAGTGGTGAGGTAACGGTCACTATAGAACGTGCTATAATGCGAACCTGTGGCGGTATTCGTCCATTTATTACGCAGAGGCACGGAAGGCCCCGACTGAAGGGATGGGGCAGCAACAGCCACCACGTTAAACCTATCCTTCATGCTCTTGAAGGGTTCTCTTGCAAAAAGAGCCTCAACGGCACGCTCACAATCACCATAGAACTTGCTCATTTCTGTCTGTGTATATCCTTCTGCAAGTATCGCAACGTCAATGCAATCAATTACGTTCACATCATTCGTAGCGTTGTTCCCTTTCCATATATAGCGGAAAGGCACACCATTCTCCCCTACCCTGCGGATAAGGATATCCTTTGGATCAATAGTGTGCGTGAACTTTGAAGTCACCACGTTATGGTTATCGGTCAAGGTCACGGTTACATCAACCTTATTCTTCGGGAATGGGATGTTATAGCTTGTCTCGAATGCCCTGCCCGTAGTCTTTGCTTCAGACTCAAGCTGCCACTCCTGAAAGAGAGTTGAGAATGTCCAGACATAAATCACTTTCTTGGAATTGTGATCCGCTACCGTTATCTGCCCATTTCCATTCAGAAATTTCTCTGCCAAACGGTTCCTTCTGCCAGCCCATTTCTCCTGTCGCTTCACATCCTCAAGAAAGATGTGCTGCTCGTGGTCGTTTCCTGCGAAGATATAGTCAAGACGCAGGGTTGCGTCCTCGAAGTAGGTGTCGAAGGTTTGCGCAGAAGCTGAGAGGGAAAGGAGGGAAAAAAGAAATGCAAATAGGGGCCTCTCCCCCCGCCCTCCCCCGTAGGGAGGGAGCCGGAAGGCGATGGAGGACACTGATACTATTTTAGAAATACAATTTTTCATTTACATTCTATTATTTACTTGGATCATGAGTTAGTTTCTATTCTCGACAAGCTCCATACTGAGACGGAGAGAGA
The DNA here is from genome assembly GCA_946411565.1 of uncultured Prevotellaceae bacterium. Lineage (GTDB taxonomy): Bacteria > Bacteroidota > Bacteroidia > Bacteroidales > Bacteroidaceae > Prevotella. The sequence goes on from CAMKEM010000044.1 coordinate 13,170, forward strand.
ACGACACATTAGCGAGCCTTTCGCACTCCGGCTCCCTCCCTACGGGGGAGGGCGGGGGGAGAGGCCACCGTTGCCACCACATACCCCATCGTCCATGCTGCCTGAAGATTGAAACCGCCCGTAACGGCATCCACATCGGTTACTTCTCCAGCAAAATAGAGTCCAGGATGATTCTTAGCCTCAAGAGTGTCATGTTTCAGACAATTAAGCGACACACCGCCACAGGTAACGAACTCATCCTTGTAGCGGTTCTTTCCCGTAACGTGATAAGTATCAGAAGTGAGCACGGTAAGGAGTCTGTTGAATGCCTTACCCTGTAACTCGCTCCAACGCATATCCACCGAGAGCTTCGCCCTCTGCACCAGATACGCCCATAGCCTTGCATTAAGAGCCGAAGGATATGCCGACGTAATTTTCTTTGCAGAATGCTTTTCAACATACGCAGAGAGCATATTATGAACATATCATCGTTGCTCATCTCAAAGAGCCAGTTTACTATCACATCTGCCTGATAGTTTTTCTCTGCAAGAATCCTTGCGCCATGCGATGACAGCTTTAGCACAACAGGACCGCTTATGCCCCAATGCGTGATGAGTAACGGACCGTTTGTCTTTATCTTTGTTCCGGCAAGAGATACTTGTGCCTGTTCTACCACAGTACCCATCAACGCCGTCAGACTCTTATCAGAAATGCACAACGAGAAGAGGCTCGGAACAGGTGGAACTACTTCCAAATCCAATCCTTTCAGCATATCAAATCCGGAAGGAGAAGGATGTCCGCCTGTGGTGACGATTACTTTGTCTGCCTCTATCATGTGAGTGCTTCCCGCCTTTGTATAGGTTACGACATAATATGGCGAATGCGGCGCAATACCTGTTACCTTACAGCCACAAAGTGTTTTCACGCCAAGTCTGTTCATAAGGAATATGAGTTTGTTTACAATCTCCATAGCATCCTGCGACTGCGGAAAGACGCACTCATCATCCTGAGTGACAAGTCTTACGCCTTCGCGCTCAAACCATTCGTAGGCATCCTCTGGTGAGAAATGATGGAACAGTTTCTTCATCAGGCGGAAACCACGAGGATATACCTGCTCCAGACTCTTCACCTCTGCAAACGAGTTTGTCAGGTTGCATCGTCCACCACCGGTAATAGCGACCTTAGCCAGCGGTTTCGTGCCTTTCTCAAGCACCGTAACCTCTGCCTCGGGGCATCTGCGCTTCACTTCAATGGCTGCAAAGCATCCTGCCGCTCCTGCACCTATGATAACTATTCGCATACTCAGGAGGGATAATTACTTTAGGTAAATGCTCTTTAGGAATTTCAGTTTCTCTTCCTCAGTCCATTTATCCGCTATATGAACAGAGTAATTGCTGACACGACCATTCCTTTCACCAAACAGGAAATATGTGTCATACTTTTGTCCCCAAAGTCTCCAGATAATATAATTATTCGACTGGTCTGTCTCTATTATCTTAGCTTCATAGCCTAATTTCACGAAATAATCAGATTCCCAATCATAATATGCCTTGACGAAATCATATTCTTTCAACAATCCATTTCTATTGAATTCATATTTATTAGCAGGACCAAAGGCTATTGCAATGATTACGGAATCTTCATTTTTGAAAAACTGCTGACGGGCATTTGCGTCATATTGCCATTTCTCCCATTTGCCAGGAAGCGAAACCTCACCATATGGCAGAACGAAATATTCCGTTATGTTTTTGTCAGCCTTATATTCACCGCCAACAATAGTGGATTGCGCTGCATTCCCTAAGGACATACAACTTGAAACAAGAACGGAAATCAATAATAATCCGAACAGATTTTTTATCTTATTCATAAAGGAATTTATGTTTTTATATTGTTTTAAGTGCAAAGATAAGATAAAATTTTGGGACTTCCAAATATATCACAAAGAAATAAAACACATTCTCTAAACACCAATCAGTATAATTATACTCTGCCACATTTATACTATAATACACCTGTATTAGAATTGCACCATACTCTCGATTAATTATACTATTGTATTACTATACAACAAAACAATAATTCATTAAGGTTATCACACCTTAGAATTACTATACATTTATACTTTACTACATTTATATGTTTGGTGTTTCATACTATGATACTATAATACAAGTGGATAAAAAAACAGGAGACAAGCATTTTTGCTTACCACCTATATATATATATATAAAACATAACGAATTAATACTCAACAGTTTCAACAAATTTTATTCTTTTGAAAACTAATTCCCAAGTCTTTCCTTCAATATACTTTCAACCTGTTCTGCACTTGGGGTAACGGCAAGGATTGTGCCATCAGCAGCAATAAGGAAACCGCCACCTCCCGCATTGTCCAATCCATTCTTTAACCAAATTTCGTTCTGGTCCTTGAGTTCAAGAAGATTCATCCACGTATAACCATCCTGATCAATGGCTTTTTTCATATTCTCTGCCTTTTGTTCTCTGGCAATACCAATTACCTGAAAACCCTTATCCTTATATTTCTCATACAAAGGCTTTAAAGCTATGGCACGCCTACGACAAGGAACACACCATGAAGCCCAGAGGTCGATATAAATGAGCTTGCCGGAATACAATGACGAAATCTTGACTTGCTTGCCTTCCTTATTACAAACATCATAATCGATGTATTTGTTTCCCGGAATAAGGTCTATTGCCTTTATTGTATTCTTTATGGATTCATGGTATTTATGCCCACTAAACATATTGCAATATGTCTTTTTATAGGAATTCAAATAATAAGGTGTAACAGATGCCTTCAAAGTTGGTAGATATCGAAAATATTCCTTTATGTTAATTAACCCATAGAAACAAGGATGCTCATCCAACCATTTAGCTCTTGAAATCATTTTTTGTTCATAGATTTCATCTTTCTCCTTCCGTATTTTATTGTATGACACAAACAGAGGATTAGTACTTGTCTCAGAATCATTCTCTGAGACATAAACATTCCATTGTTCTTGCGTCATATTCTGTTTTACGCCTAAAATGATTTTCCGAATAGAATCAATCTTTGCTGTTATGCCTTTGATAGACGACTCATAGATTGTACCTATTTCTTTCTCACATTGTTCCTGCATCATTGTTTCCTTGCCAGTACCTTTGACAATAGGAGTGTCTTTTCTAGTTCCTATTCTTATAGAGACATCCTGATTTTCTGATATAAATTCTGCATATCTAAAACTTCCATTTTGATATTGGTTTTCTGGAACTATGTAATAGCAAGAAAGTTCATCCGTTTTAAGATCATAAAAGAAATTACCATCTGTGACAGGAATTCTAACAAAATCATCAACATGGAAATCCGCTCCTTTCTCGGCTATATACAGAACCTTAGTCTCTGGATCTGTGGTTATTCCCTCTATATGACAAGTGTACTTTTGTGCCCTACACATAGTGCCCAGAGCAATGCAAGATATTAATAATAATCGCTTCATTATGGTTAATCTAATAAATTTGGGTTATAATTAGTTTTTTCGCATGCAAAGATAAGACAAAATTCCCACACTTACAAATAATTTTCCAAATAATTCACATAAAAAAAATCTGAGATAGCAAAACACCACCTCAGATATAATTATAGAATGAATTGAGAATTCTAACTTTTGTCTTTACCAAGTCTCCTTATAATTCTCGGTCTTTCCGTGGATACGCTTCTTCAGCGTTCTCCAGTCCTTTGGAACATTCCAGCAGTTCTTTGAGAAGTTCAACAGGATATAATAGCCCTCTGGATCCTTACTTGCATATACATCCAGTTTGCTGGCTCCTCTTCTTCCCATCATTGCACCTCCTGAGAAGAGGTTTACAAGGAAGTTATTGCCGAAATAATCATCAGACAAGATAGAATATGCCTCATGAGGGTTGGCTGACACATAATTGCGGACACTATCCATCAGATTGTCAAGAACAGACTTTGCCAATGCCTCATCCGTGAACTTGCATACGAGCGTATTACTCTCACCATCATTAGTAGGCTTAGGCATATTGAAGAAATCAAAACCCTTCTTTAGAGCAACCTTATCGTCGTAGCCTTTGAAATCCTCATCATATCTCACAAGGATTGTACGCTTCTTTATCTTCTTGTTATTAAAGACAGGCTCCAACTGCCTCATAAGCAACTCTGCATTCAGAGGCTTTGTTGCATTAGCATTCTTGTCGAGCAGAACCCTGTACGACAACGCCCATTGTGCTGCATAGATACCATCATTACATGGTTTCATGTCGTACTTGAAGAAAAGCTTGCCATACTGGTTGCTTCTCTTGAAGTCAGCACCCTCTGGCATCTCTATCGGCATACCATTTTCCGACATCATCTTCAGAGTAACGCCTGCAACGATAGAATCCTTACAAGGCTCATGGAACTCATAGTTATGGCTCTCTATGGCATCTGCATTAAGCTCGGCAAGAGTATGCCTGATACGCTTTATTGCCAACACCTTATTCTTTTCCTTGAGCAAATCCTCGTCTGACATCTTTGTGCCATCAGCAAGCTCATAAGAAGTCATCTTATCAATACCTGGCACAACATCACAGCTGATACCGAAGCTCATCAACAAACCATACTGCCTAAAGTTATTGTACTCACACGCATTCACTACACCTATCTCCTTGAGATAGTGAAAAAGACTATCCACCTTAGGGTGGCTTTGCCCATAGCAGACGTACTGCGTCGCTATTAGCATTATACAGAAAAATAAACGCTTCATTTTTTTTACGGTTATCGGATTAATTTATTTACAGAGGCTTAGTTATTACTATCTCCTTATCTCGTTGGCAAAGTTACAAAAAACTCCTGACACCACCAAAGAATAAAACGAAAAATTTCCAACCTTCCTGATTTTCATAATAGTATGCAGAATATCGCCTATTGACATTCCTGCGCCAATTCACAAACCGAAGGAATCAATTTTAGTACATTTATTTAACTGCATTATCATACTACTATACAATAGTACTTTCGTACGTTTACATTTTCACACTATTAGATTATTACATTCAGATACAATCATACTTTTATCTATATATACGACAGTATTAAAATTCAATAATATCCTTGGTTAATTATATTGTATTCATATCGCTATCTTAACGCCAGTTCTAAGAATTACATTTAACCCTCGCCGCCTTCAATTCATCAGGATAAAAAACTTCTCTACATTTTTAATTTCAGCATTAGGGTTACACCACTCTGCTTCCACTTTAGTTCCACTATGCCTCCACTCTTTCGCCCATTTTAAGGGAAGGGAGCTGAATGGGATTTGGAACGGAATTACAACGGATTTACAACGGACCTACTACAATACCACGACATACTCAACGAATAACACTATGAAGCTATGGTCATTTTCAAAAAAATCCTATAATCAAACACATACAATATATTTTCTGCATTTTCTTACAGAAGTTTTACAAGCACATAAGAAAGAGCGGTAACAGATGGTAAAAAAATCATAAATATAATATGCAGAATATTGGTATATAATAAAAAAACAGTACCTTTGTCTCGGATAATAAAGACAATATCAGTATATCAAAAAACAAACAAACTTAAAATGAAAAAAATCTATTTCTTGGCACTATCATGTGCCGTTCTATTAGGCATGGTTTCCTGTAGCTTAGACGACACAGATAATCAGCTGGTTCTACCAGGCTATTTCACCATTACAGGTTCATCTCCTAACTATAAGCTGATTCATGATAACGGTTCGGTAATAGTATGTCCTTCTGCAGAAGAGGTAAGCGAAGTTACAGAAAAAGCAGGATTCGGCAATCACAAGCGCGTTTACTTCGATGTATATTACTACGAAGAAGATGTAAAAACAGCCAATGGCATTATCACCATAAGTAATGTTGACCTTAAAAACGGCGCATACCTCACAGAAGATACTCCTATCACCAAAGAAGAAGCAGATAAGGCTGGTATAACTGCCAAGGACAGCATTTTCGAAGTAAGTACAATGGACAACTGGTGGTTGGCACAAGGATATCTGAACACTCTCTTCAAAGCTAACTTTTCTTTAACAACAAACGACAAGAATGAAGTTGTAGGCATTATGCCAGCTACAAAGCTCTGCATTACAAACCTCGCGGACAACGCCGTTACATTCACAATGTACTACAACCGCCATACCAAAAAGGATGCAGACTATCAACCAGGCTCTTTCTGCTACTCTTTCGACCTTACCAAGCTCAATATCCCAGGTGATAAAGACTCTGTAGCTATTACATTTGAGACACAAGGTGTTCAAACAAGAACAACCAAGATTCCACGCACATTCTTCAAATAGTGGAAAGTGGAAAGAATAAAGTGTAAAGTAAAATTTACCCAAAATAAAAACCAGTACCCCGATTTGAGGTACTGGTTTTATTTTGTCTATATTTCAGCTATATGATTACTGAAGGAATGAGATAAGCACACCTGCGGCAACGGCAGAACCGATAACGCCTGAGATGTTACTTGCCATACAGTAGTTGAGCACGTGGTTCTTTGGATCATACTGTGTAGCGATGTCATTTGCCACACGAGAAGCCATAGGAACGGCACTAAGACCTGTTGCGCCAACCAGTGGGTTAACCTTCTTCTTAGTGAAGAGGTTGAATATCTTCACCATGCAGATACCAGCTGCGATAGAGAGTGCGAATGCGAGGAATCCACCTACAACGATACCTATTGTCTGGAGGTTGAGGAATGCCTCTGCTGTCATTGTAGCACCAACAGATAGACCGAGGAAGATTGTTGCGGTGTTCATGATAGCGTTAGACGCTGTATCGAACAGACGGCTTGTCATACTACCAAGTTCCTTGATAAGATTACCGAACATCAGCATACCTACGAGGCTCACAGCTGTTGGAACAAGCAGAGCCACAACAGTAGTAACTGTAATTGGGAAGAGAATCTTCAGTACGCGGAGGTTCTTGATCTCTGTCTTGTTAGGGTACTTCTTATCCTGCTCCTTCATATTAATCATAAGCTCCTTCTTTGAACAGAGAGCCTTAACCACGAGAGGGATGATAACAGGCACGAGAGCCATGTAAGAATAAGCAGCTATGGCGATAGGGCCAAGAAGCTCTGGAGCGAGTTTGATAGTGGTGAAGATAGCCGTAGGACCATCAGCACCACCAATGATACCAAGAGATGCAGCCTGCTGTGGAGTGAAGCCCATAGCGAGAGCAGCAAGAAGAACTGCGAAGATACCAAACTGAGCACCTGCACCAAAGATAGAGAGACGAAGGTTACGGAGCATAGGACCGAAGTCGGTAAGCGCACCCACACCCATAAAGATGATAGGTGGGATGAAACCAGTCTTGATGCACATGTAATAGATGAAGTTCATGAGTCCGAGGTCATGCGCAATCTTATGGAGAGGCATATCCCAGATAACTTCCTTGTTGCCTGCTGCATCGAGTAGGAAACCGCCGTTGCCATCAGGGATGAAGCCCTCAGAGGTAACGGTTGTAACTCCCATGCCACCGCCAGGGAAGTTGGCGAGGAGTACGCCAAATCCGATTGGGATGAGCAGCAGAGGCTCATATTTCTTTACGATTCCCAGATACAAGAGCACGAATGCTATGAGAATCATCAAGAGGAAAGACCAGTCGCCGCTTGTCTGCGAGAACGCGGTCATTTGCCATATTTTCTGTAATATTTCCATTTTGTTCTAGTTTTCTAGTGGTTCTAGTTATTCTAGAGAATCTGGGATTATCCAATAGTCATAAGCACATCATCCTCCTCTACTGAGTCGCCTGATGTGAAGTTGATACTTGTGATAGTACCTGCCTTTTCTGCCTTGATGCGGTTGAACACCTTCATAGCCTCGATGTAGCAGATAATGTCACCTTCCTCTACGTGATCACCAACCTTCTTAGGAGTCTCACTTGAGTTGCTTACCATATAAGCCTTACCCTCCAGAGGAGCAAGTACCTCAAGACCTTCGCCTGCTGGTGCTGCTGCGGCTGCTGGAGCTGCACTTGCTGCAGGAGCGGCTGCTGGTTTGTCGCCGTATGCGATGTCAACCTTATAGCTCTGACCGTTTACGGTAACTGTGATAGTCTTAGGCTGTGCGTCACCCTTTGGAGCATTCTTCTTTGCCTTACGCTCAGCAAGGTCAGCCTCAAAGTCAGCCTTAGCCTTACCGCTCTTGAATGCCTCATACTGCTGTGGGTGCATAGCATACTCGAAGAGTTCCTCATCGTCCTCACCGAGATCCCAGCCGTTCTCCTTCATCTTCTGACGATATACGTCGAGGTTGTCAGGATAGTTCTCCTGTGGGTCGGTTGTCATGAACTCACGGCCTTCAGCCTTAGCCATCTCTACGAAGATAGGATCAACTGGACCTGCAAGCTTACCTGACTTACCGAGAATCATATCCCAGATGTTATCAGCAATCATTGACCAACGCTCCTTACCCTTCTCCATCTGCATCACGTTCATAAGAGCGAGATTCTTAACATACTGAGAGAATGGGGTTACGAGACATGGATATCCAACCTTTGGCCATACGTAAGCCACCTCGTCGAAGAGCTTAACGAGAAGCTGATCTGTGGTAAGCTCTGGCTGGTTGTTCTTCACCTTCCACTTGTTGAGAGACTTGAGGTTATCCTCAAGGTCAGTCATGAGTGAACCCATCATACCACCAGGCAAACCTGGCTTGATGAGCAATGAGTTGTTGAGGTGGTTCTGTGCAGGGATATAATAGCCGAGGAAGTCGTCCATCATTTCCTGAATCTGTGTACGAACCTCCATGTAAGCCTCCATGTTAATCTCCTTTACCTTGAAGCCTGCATCCTTCAGCATCTCCTGAACGGCGATGATGTCAGCATGACCTGTACCCCAAGAAAGTGGAGCAACAGCAGTATCAATATAGTCACAACCATTACGGCATACCTCAAGGATACTTGCCATGTTGAAGCCAGGACCAGCGTGAGAGTGATACTGAATGATGATATCCTCCTTGTAAGCCTTGATACCTGCAGTAATCTTACCAAGAGTCTCAGGACGGCCGATACCTGCCATATCCTTCAGACAGATCTCGTCAGCACCTGCGTCGATGAACTGCTTTGCAAGGTTTACATAGTATTCTACTGTGTGGATTGGAGAGTGAGTGATACAAAGTGAAGCCTGAGCAATCATGCCACCTTCCTTTGCATACTTGATTGAAGGAATCACGTTGCGTGGGTCATTAAGACCACAGAATATACGTGTGATATCTGTACCCTGAACGTGCTTTACCTTATAGAAAAGACGACGCAAGTCCTTTGGACATGGGCTCATGCGGAGTGCGTTGAGCGCACGATCAAGCATGTGAGTCTGGATACCTGCCTCATGGAAAGGCTTTGTCCACTTGCGTACTGCGATATTTGGGTTCTCGCCATAGAGGAGGTTGACCTGCTCAAAGCCACCGCCATTAGTTTCTACACGGTCGAAACATCCCATCTTGATGATAGCAGGAGCGACCTTTAAAAGCTGGTCAACACGTGGCTGATACTTTCCTGCACTCTGCCACATATCACGGAAGACCAAACTGAACTTTATCTCTTTTGCCATTGTATTTATAGTGATTTTTATTGTTAGGCTTTTGTTACGTTTGTTACTGTTCCCTTTCCACCTGTGATCTGAGCTACGGTAGCCTTGATTACGTCCATTACGGCAGCATCAATCTGAGCTGGAGCCGCAGCAGGCGCAGCCTTCTTCTTAGGAGCTTCCTCCTCAGGACACACTTTGTTTACGATTTTAATGAGCACGTTGCTCAAGTTGATGACAATGAGGAGTATGGCAAAAACTGTCACCATACCAATAGCCATCAGGGTTAAACCTAATCCGAGGTTTTCCATACTTAATATCAAATTGTTTACTGAATAGTGAATATTGCTAATATCTATTAGGCGATTCGCTCCACAGCCCATGTCCCCAAGACATTGCCGATATGAGCCAAAATCGCTACAAAGTTAGTAAATATTTGTGACAAAAGCAAAAATTCCTCGATATAAATAACCTACATTTCCGAAAAAAATTACAAATTGCCTAATTTTCGACACTTTTTCTTACGAATTAAAGGCTGTTTCCCTCTTCCAAGAATGCCTCTATATCCCTCTGCAACTTACGGAACGGCGCAGAGCGGAAATATCCTGTGCTCTTCTTCATCATCTGCGAAGAGTCTGTTTGCGAATGCTGATAGGCTGAAAGTTCATTCTGACGCTGAGTTACATGACACGCCTTCTGGCGAATCTCTGTCTCACGCTCAACCCTAAGCCTCTCACAAACACGACCTACGAGCGGAGCCACCACGTTATCAAACAAATGATGCCCCTGAACATAGAGATAGGTGGTCTGCGGAGTCACACCAAGATTAGCAAGTTCTGCCATAAGTGCCTCATATTCCTTCCTTAATCCTTGATGATTCTTACGCACCTCACCTAACCTCGCATTCACCTTACGCTCAAGTTTATCAAGAGGTGCAAGAGGATCGGCAAGCGAGAACTTACCTATCTCTATCACCACATTCATGTCGCTCATAGTAAAGTCATGAAACTGATGACGACGGTAAAGCAGTATGTTCCATACAAAGAGCGGATAGATAATCTCAGAATAGCGTGTCAGGAACCACACGAAATCAAAGATATCATGATCGTTGAGAGTTGCCATCACGCATACATTATGCAGAGAAGGCGCATAGCAATGGAAATTCTCTATGGCATAGACGTATGTATGAAACACATACGGACACTCTATCACAGAGCGAGAGTTTTCCGTAATGCCCTGAAGCAGATAGTCATAGTCAGCATCCACACAGGCAATCATATCACGTCCCCCACCCTCGTTGAGCATAGCCATAATAGCCTTTTTCTTGCCCTTCGAAAGAGTGTTCCTCGTAGGGAGCATCACCTCAAAATAGCGTGTCTCGTCCTCATAGTCGCTGAGCACAGTTCGCCAGAATAGCACATCGTCGTAGCTCTCCACATAAGCCACGATACGCCTCCTTGCCTTCTTTCCATGAATGGCATTTGCAGCACTCAGGTAGTTTGATGATATTTTCAAGGAACTTGCCATAATAAAGGCCTCTCCCCCCGCCCTCCCCCGTAGGGAGGGAGCCGGAAGGCGGCAGGCGATTCAATTATTTGATTACTTTTTGTTAATTACTTTGGGCGCTCTGGCTCCCTCCCTACGGGGGAGGGCGGGGGGAGAGGCCTTATTTTTCAATCTCACTCACCTCCGTCACTCTATCCACCCAACCATTCATTATCACGGCTGGAGAGTGCGTGGTAAGTATGATCTGCACATTAGGATTCAGCTTCAGGATAAGGTCTATGAGTTGCTCCTGCCAATCAATATGCAGACTCACCTCTGGCTCATCCATGAAGAGAACATAAGGCTGAGAGTCCTCTACGAGTACGGTTAGCAGAATTACGAGCATCTGCTTCTCACCACTCGAAAGCTGATAGGCTGTAAGTTCCTCACCTATCTGCAAGAAGCGAATCTCATTTGCCGTTCGTATCACCTTCTTGCCCGTCTCTGCATAGAGTTCGTCGAGGAGATCATGAAAACGCACCTTCACGCCCGACAACATCTGAGCCTCCTCAGCCTTGCCTTCCTGAAGAGCAGCAATCATTCTGTTACCCAGATTCACCTGATAGTCAAGGTATCTGCGCTGAAGATTGAAGAGCTGAAGGTCAAGCTCCGTGGCAATCTGAAAGTCGAGCTTTGTAGCCATCTCCGAATTGATGAGCGGACGATCAAAGGAGCGGACAACGTCAAAGCGGATGATGTCAGAGTCAGCAGGAGAGAAATCAAGATGTACGCCGTTCTCCTCAAGAGCGGCAAGCACCCCTCCAGGCGCGTGTTTCTGCATGAGAGGGTTCACCACCTTATTTAATATAGTGCTCTTACCCACTCCATTCACGCCACTAAGAATATTCACCTTACGGTCAAGTGCCCATACGATGTGTTTCTTACCGCTCCAGAGAGAGTCGATTTCAATCTTTGTTATGAAGTCTGCGTATTTCATACTCCTAATTTTAGTTATTGACTGCAAAAATAACGATTTTTTTCATAAAACGATAATTTTTCATTCTTTTTTCTTGTTTTTTTTGATTATCTTTGCCACGAGAAATAAGCATAACGACAAAACAATAATAGAAACGACTATGGATTTTAAAGATTTGGCGCAGATGCGTCGTAGCCACCGTAAGTTTACAGAAGAGGCTGTTAGCAAGGAAGATATCAAACTCATTCTCCGCTCAGCCCTCATGTCACCAACATCTAAAGGCCAGCGTAACTGGCAGTTCGTAGTGGTAGAGGACAAGGAGAAGATTGCCGCCCTCGCCACAGCTAAGGATCTCGGCGGACAGTTCCTCGCCAGCGCCCCTGTATGTATCGCAGTCTTTGGTGATGCCTCAGAAAACGACTGCTGGGTAGAGGACGGTAGCATAGCAGCTATCTCTATGCAGTATCAGGCTGAGGATCTCGGTCTCGGCTCTTGCTGGGCACAGATGCGTGCTCGTGGTCTCAAGGACGGCACTCCTGCTGATGCAGCTATCCGCACAATCCTCTCTGTTCCTGAGAACCTCTCTTGCCTCTGCATCCTCGGCATAGGTCACAAGGCTGATGACCGCAAGCCACAGAACGAGGATAAGCTCAAGTGGGAAAACGTAAAGTGGGATGAATAAACGCATCTCCGATGCTAAACTGACAATAATTACCAATCTTACCAATCTTTTTCCAATAAAAAATATTTAAAT
>CAMKEM010000045.1 GCA_946411565.1 uncultured Prevotellaceae bacterium
GTAATATACTAAAAGTAAATTACGCATTGTAAAAATATTTTTGCACAGTTACTTAATTGAAATTTCTGATGAAAAAAGGCACCTTTGCAAGTCCTAAGCAATTCCCTACCAAATCCCTTGCAAATCCCATTTTTCGCCTATTCTTAGAACGGACTTAAATGCTGATCTGTAACGGAGGTAAGAGGGTAGGGCTATTACCCTAATTTTATTTCCCTATACTGATTATTCTTGCCTTGCCTGCTGTGGTGAGAATTTCAAGTTTGTCATTCTTCTGCCATACTTTCTTTACATCTTCCGCTACAAGGGTTGCCTGACCAGAATTGAAACACCATAGTTCATTATAGTCCTTACCTCCTTGATAGAAATACATATCATTTAGCTGAGCAATCTGAAAATATGTATTTGCTTTTTGAGCAAGAACCTTTGGAATACGTTCGCTGATATCAACAACATAACCGCGAGTTGTCAATACAGGAGTATATTTCTCGGTATGCTTTATGGCAGAAAAGCTGTTATCGTCATTCTTTACATAGCAAATTTGATCATCGAGGTAGCTAACGAAATGTCCTACCTTACTTGTGTCATTATTGGTATAAGTTATATATCTGTCAGCAATTCTGTATGATTCCTGACGATTATATAACAGCATATTTATGCAAGTGTCGTTGACATTTGTAGAGACAATAGTGACTGAATCGTATGCTATACGTTGATTGTCGAGAGCCTTACCATCCTTGATGTTAAAAGAAGAAATATGTGGAAAGTCATAAAACTTTTTACCTTTCTTTGGATGAATACCATATCCGAGGTTTACGACATAGGCAGTATCATTCTTCACTATCAATTCTGATTTACTTTCCTTTATAAAATATTTTAATGTATTAATCTTTTTATTATTGATTTTTGTTGAATATATGAGGTTTAAATTGTCATCAAAACATTTGAAAGAATTGTAATCAGCATAATAGTTTAGTCCATCTTTTGACACAACGTTAGAGTGCATACCACTAAATTTCTTTGATGGCATCATGAATAACTGTCCGTCATTTGTATATGTTCCTGTGTTATTATTCCGATGTATATACTGTGTTGCTGCATTATATGTTAAATAACCAATCAAACCAAACGCAAAAAACATAAAATGACCTGTACCATCAGAATATTCAACTCCTGTTTTTGACTTTAGTTTTAGCATATAGCCTGTTGATAGGTTGATGCGATACAGATTATCAGAAACAAGAAAAATCCAGTTGTTATAAATAGGTTGACTATAGGTTACACCATAGTTTGTGTTCATTGAGCATGACCACAAATTATTAGAATTATCTATATTGTATGCACCAATTTTATAATATTTGTTTGCAATTAATGTATCTCCTATAAGTCCTATGTATTGAATGTTTTCTTTCCAAATCTCAGTTCCTATCATTTTGTTCAAGAGAATAATATTTCTATCATTTATCTCCATAATACCCTGTTTCAAGAACTTATAATACGTGTCCTCTGGTATATAATCCTTTGACCACATCAGTTTATTATCTGCAAGATGATAAACCTTGAGAACATGCTTAGGATGTTTCTTCTTTGCTGTCTTTGGATCAATACAATCGAGGGCTATCATTTTTCCCTCTGGGTCTGTAAGATAGCCTACAGCTTCATCTGATAAACCTATATCCTGTTTGTTTAAGTTAAGTGAGTTATTACTTACAGTTAATTTATCCGCTAAATCATTATTTTGCGCTATTACAGAACTGAATACAAAGGCAAACAATAATGATATAATCGTTAGTCTTTTCATTAAATTGTTTTGTTTTTTTGTTGTGCCCTTCTAAAGGACAATATTAGTGAAAAGTGAATAATTAGAATTACATTTTTACCGTCTTTAACTGCTTAATTATTCACTCTTCACTATTGACTTTCACTTACTTTTTGCTCCAAGCTTAACGAGCCACGATCCTCCAATTGTACAGCTAATGCCTATTATGATGAACGGGATAGAGAGTATCTGACCCATGTCTATAGGCATAGATGACTCAAATGCTACCTGTATCTCCTTGGTGTATTCTATAAAGAAGCGGAAGGTGAAGATAAGTGCGAGGTCAAGACCGAAGAAGAATCCTGTACCTACGTAGTTTGGCTTCTTCTTCCAGAAATACCACATCACGAAGAAGAAACAAGCGTATGCTATTGCCTCATAGAGCTGTCCTGGATGACGAGGCTGCATATCCACTCTTTCGAAGATGAAAGCCCAAGGTACATCAGTTGGCTTGCCTATAATCTCTGAGTTCATCAGATTACCCAGTCGAATACAGCAAGCTGTAGTAGGTACTGCAATAGAGATATTATCCAGTACAGTCCATGTGTTCATCTTCAGGTTACGGCAGTAGAGTAGGAGAGCGGTAATGATACCTATCGTACCACCATGTGACGCAAGTCCCTCATAGCCTGTGAAATGCCATGATCCGTCCATACCATATTGCATAGGCAGTATCATCTCAAGCATGTGAGTTCCTGAAGAGAGGAAATACTCAGGCTGATAGAAGATACAATGGCCGAGGCGTGCTCCTATGATAATGCCACAGAAGCAATAAACGAACAAAGGATCAAACTTCTCATCCTCTATCTTCTGCACCTTATACAGATGTCTTACGATAAGATAAGCAAGTAGTAATCCTATTATCCAAAGCGTTGAATACCAACGTATTACTATAGGTCCGAGGTGGCAGATAACCAAGTCGGGGTTCCAGGAGATATAGTTAAGAATTGAAGTCATAGTAGATAGCGGCCCCTCACCTGCCCTGCGGGCATCCTCTCCCCAAGGGGCGAGGAGGAAGTTAGTAATAAAACCCTGAATGAGAAGTTGTAACTTTTCCCTCGCCCCTTGGGGAGAGGGTGTCCGTAGGACGGGTGAGGGGCTGTGGTTCGTCTTTAAACATTAAACCTAAAGTGCATGATATCGCCATCCTGCACAACATATTCCTTACCCTCAATACCGAGTTTACCAGCTTCCTTTATGGCAGCCTCAGACTTATATTCAATATAGTCCTCGTATTTGATAACCTCTGCACGGATAAAGCCCTTCTCAAAGTCGGTATGGATAACGCCGGCACATTGTGGAGCCTTCCAACCCTTCTTGAATGTCCAAGCCTTTACCTCCATCTCACCTGCTGTGATGAATGTCTGGAGATTGAGAAGTGCGTATGCCTTCTTGATAAGACGGTTTACACCAGACTCTTCAAGGCCTAATTCCTCAAGGAACATCTGCTTGTCCTCGTAGTTCTCAAAGCCAGCGATATCCTCCTCTGTCTTTGCTGCTACTATCATAGACTCTGCACCTTCCTCAGCAGCAAGAGCCTCAACCTTCTTTGTCCACTCATTACCGTTAGCTGCTGATGCTTCGTCAACGTTGCAGACATAGAGCACAGGCTTTGAGGTGAGAAGGAAAAGGTTTTTTGCAGCCTCCTGCTCTTCCTTTGACTCAAACTCTACGGTACGAGCATTCTTTCCGCTCTCAAGGCACTCCTTATAAGCCTGAAGAACAGCAAACTCTATCTTAGCGTCCTTATTGCCAGTAGAAGCCACCTTTTGGGTCTTTGCATAGCGGCTCTCGATAGTCTCAAGATCCTTAAGCTGAAGCTCAGTATCAATGATTTCCTTATCGCGGATAGGGTCGATAGTGCCGTCAACATGAGTGATGTTCTCGTCATCAAAGCAACGGAGAACGTGGATGATAGCATCTGTCTCGCGTATGTTACCAAGGAACTTATTACCAAGACCTTCACCCTTGCTTGCGCCCTTTACGAGACCTGCGATATCTACGATTTCGCAAGTAGCAGGAACGATACGTCCCGGGTGAACAATTTCAGCCAGTTTTGTAAGACGCTCATCAGGAACGGTGATAACGCCTACGTTAGGTTCAATTGTACAGAAAGGAAAGTTAGCTGCCTGTGCCTTAGCACTTGAGAGGCAGTTGAAGAGAGTTGACTTACCAACATTTGGAAGACCAACAATACCACATTTTAATGCCATAAAATTATTGAACAGCCCCTCACCTGTCACTATGTGACATCCTCTCCCCAAGGGGCGAGGAGGAAGTTACATTTTTCAGGCTAAGGGAACTATGTTAATTGTTTATTATTAATTGTCTATTTGAGAATTATTACTAACTTTTTCCCTCGCCCCTTGGGGAGAGGGTGTCCGTAGGACGGGTGAGGGGCCACAGATTCTCTACAATTTGTTTAACCTGCTCCGTCTTTGTCATTGTGTAGAAATGAAGAACAGGGAAACCAGCCTTGAGCAATGCCTCGCCTTGCTTAATAGCCCATTCCACACCAACTTTCTTCACATCGTTATTATTTTTGCAGAGCATGACTTTCTCAACGAGTTCCTGTGGAAGATCCACGGCAAAAGTGTGAGGAAGGACGGTGAGCTGAGTCTTTGTTGCGAAAGGCTTTAGACCAGGCAGAATCTCTGCGTTGATACCTGCCTTTGCACAGTCGTCACGGAACTTGATGATGGTATCTGCATCATAGCACATCTGTGTTACGATATACTCAGCACCAGCATCTACCTTCTGCTTCAGATAACCGAGGTCTGTGAGGCGATTAGGAGACTCTACATGCTTCTCTGGATAGCCGGCCACACCAATACAGAAATCGGTATTGTGCTGTGTATCAGGCTCTCCGTCGATAAACTTACCATCGTTCATCTCCATTACAAGTTTCACGAGTTCATCAGCATGTTCATAACCTTCAGCATGAGCACGGAAACGTGAATCACCGTGCATAGCATCACCACGCAGGGCAAGGATATTCTGAATACCGAGGAAGTCAAGGTCTATGAGTGCATCCTCAATATCATAGCGTGACTGTCCGCCACAGATAACGTGAGGCACAACCTCCACGCCATATTTTCGCATGATAGCAGCACTAACACCAACCGTACCAGGACGACGGCGCACTATGTGCTTCTCTATCAGTCCGTCAGGACGCTCGGTGTATTTCATCTCCTCACGATGGCAGGTGATGTTTATAAACGCTGGATTATATGGCATGAGCGAGTCAATAGCGCCATATATCTTTTCTATTCCGTCACCCTTGAGAGGAGGAAGTAGCTCGAAAGAGAAGCGTGACTGTCCGCTCTCCTTAGCTTGCTTGATTATATCTATTACTTTCATTTGGCCTGTTTATTGTCAAAAGTCAAAAGTCAAAGGTCAAAAGTCTTTTGCCTTTAGTCTTTTTTACACATTAAAATACTTCAGCGGAGTATTAGCGAAAATAAGTCCGCAGATACTCTCGCCTGGGTTTATCATATTGCTCTCTGTGAGCGAAATGTCGATAGTCTTGTCTGCCTTTAGCATATCAAGCACAGGAACCTTCAAAGCATGGTCAGGACAAGCTCCATATCCGAATGCCATTCTGATACCGTCTGTGCCCCAGAAAAGGCGTTTCTGCATATAGTCCTGTATGTAGTCCGCGAATGCTTCTGCAAGACGGTCACAGAGTAGTTTTGCCATTATTGCGTGATACTCGTCACCTTCCTTACGGTAGTTCTCCTGAAGCTCTTTGAGTCCTACGCCTGCAGTTACCACGAACGGACAGATGAAATCCGTAGCGTGCTGTCCCTGACAACAAGGGCAGTTTGTCAGTTTCCTTGCCCTATATCCTCTCATGATATGGTCGGCAAGACAGTTTGTCTGCTCCTCATCTTTCAGAGAGCGAGGGAAGGGTAGGGTATAGTCCTTACCATCGCAAGTGACAATTATCTCGTCATTATCAGTAGAATAGGCAGGAAGTATTCTTGCCGTTCCCTGAAGAGTTATAAGGTTCTTCTCCTTCATCTCGTTTAGAAGAGCCTCTGCATCACTACGCAGTTTCTGACCTTCCTCACCTGTTCTGACATCTCCTTTCAAGCCCCATGCCTGATAGAAGAAAGCCCAGTTGATACGATCTTCAAGGTCGCTGATTCTGATAGTCTGGAAATTGGTATTTCCTTCTTCTTTTGGCTGAGAATAGAGCAATACCTGTTCCGTACTTCTTGGTACGGCCACGAGTTCCTGATTCTTGATGAACCTGCGCTTTCTACTCTCTTCAACTGTAAGAAGCGACTTGTCTGCCTCCCTACGATTATAGTTGTCGCGGATAATCTTCTGCTGTGCCTTTAGTTCGGCGATATACTCCTTTCCGTCGTCTGCGAGAAGTCGGCGGATGATGCCTGGATTATCAGCAGCAGCATGAGCACAGATAACAATTCCGTGAGGATATTCTGGTGCTATCTTAACGGCTGTGTGAAGTGCGGAAGTGGTAGCTCCACCAATGATGACAGGCGTTGACATACCCTTGCTTTCAAGAAGCTTAACCACGTTTATCATCTCTGTAAGGGATGGGGTGATAAGTCCGGAGAGCCCTATGACATCGGCATTACATTTCTGTGCCTCTTCCACTATCGTTTCCGGCTCTACCATCACACCGAGATCCTTTACGTTGAAGCCGTTACATTGGGTAACAACAGCAACGATGTTCTTGCCTATGTCGTGAACATCGCCTTTGACAGTTGCCATAACTACAGTACCAGCCCCCTCCCTTCCTCCCCGAGGGGAGGAGTTTGTTGTTACATCTGCCGCGTCTTTACTATATAAAGTCTCCTCCCCTCGGGGAGGAAGGGAGGGGGCCGCTGTCATATATGGCTCTAGCACAGCAACTGCCTTCTTCATCACACGGGCAGATTTTACTACCTGTGGCAAGAACATCTTACCCTCGCCGAAGAGCTTACCTACTTGCTCCATTGCCGGCATGAGATACTCGTCAATAACGCCAAGTGGAGTGCCAGCCTTTTGGTATGCCTCAAGGGTATCTGCGTCAATAGAATCTGTAATGCCCTTGAGCATAGCAAAGGCGATACGATCCTTGAGCGTGGTAGGCATCTCGACCTTCTTCTCAGGTGCCTTACCACCATTAGCCTCCTTCTTTGCGTCAAGCTCTTCCTTTAGCTTTGTGGCAAACTCGATAAGGCGTTCTGAGGCATTTTCCACACCTGCCTCTTCTGACCGAGGGGGGCGATTGAGAATAACATCCTCAACGTATGTCCTCATCGGCTCTTCTATCTCATCGTAGATAGTGAGCATGGCAGGGTTCACGATACTCATGTCGAGTCCTGCCTTGATAGCGTGATAGAGGAAAACCGAGTGCATAGCCTGACGCACAGGGTTATTGCCTCGGAAAGAGAAACTGAGGTTACTGATACCGCCCGACATGTGCACCTCAGGCATCTCCTGATGTATAGTACGACAAGCTTCTATGAATGCACGTCCATAGTCATCGTGCTCTGGCATACCAGTTGCCACAGCAAGTACGTTAGGGTCGAAAATGATATCCTCGCCAGGGAAACCTATTCCGCGAAGCAGTTTATAGGCTCTGCGTGCCACTTCCACTTTTCTTTCGTATGTGTCTGCCTGTCCTTTCTCGTCGAAGAGCATAACGACGGTAGCAGCACCCATAGAGTGGATATATCGGGCTTTCTTCAGGAACTTTTCCTCACCCTCTTTCAGCGAGATAGAGTTTATGATGCTCTTACCCTGAACACATTGCAATCCTGCCTCAAGAATCTCCCATTTTGAGGAGTCAATCATGATAGGCACTCGTGCAATCTCTGGCTCAGAAGCAATAAGGTTGAGGAAGGTGGTCATAGCCTTCACGCCCTCAATCAAACCATCGTCCATACATACGTCTATGACCTGTGCGCCGGCATCTACCTGAGCACGAGCTATTGACAATGCCTCTTCGTAGTTCTCTGCCTGAATAAGCTTCTTGAACTTTGCAGAACCAGCCACATTGGTACGCTCTCCGATATTCACGAAACCTGTGTTCTCGTCAAGGAGAAGAGGCTCAAGACCTGAAAGGGTGCAGCGGGGAAGTTTAGAGTTTAGAGTTGAGGGGTTAGAGTCATTGGTAATTCGTAATTCGTAATTCGTAATTTCCCTTGGCTTAAATTCCTTCGCCACCTCTGCTATTGCCTTGATATGTGCAGGGGTAGTTCCGCAGCATCCACCGTAGATGTTGATAAGTCCCTCGCTCATAAACTCCCTTGCCGACTCTGCAAAGGTCTCAGGAGTCTCGTCATAGCCGCCCATCACGTTTGGAAGACCAGCATTTGGGTGCACGCTCACAGGACATGGAGCTACTTCTGCAAGTCGCTTTAGCCAAGGCTTCAACTGACGGGCACCAAAGGCACAGTTAAGTCCGATGCTTATCAGATTGCCGTGTGTCAAAGAAGCTACGTAAGCCTCTACCGTCTGACCAGAGAGCGTTCTTCCAGAAGCATCAGCAAGCGTACCACTCGCCATGATAGGAATCTCTATGCCTCGCTCTTCTTCTATGTTGAAGACTGCCTTGATAGCTGCCTTTGCGTTGAGGGTATCGAAGATAGTCTCAACAAGGATGACATCAGCACCTCCGTCAATAAGACCGCGAACACAATCCGTATAGGTCTCAACAAGGTCTTGGAAAGTAACCTCTCGGGCAGCAGGATTGTTTACGTCTGCCGACATAGAGGCTGTCTTGTTCGTAGGGCCCATAGAGCCTGCCACGATAATATCCCGATCCGACTTTTGACCTTTGTCTTTTGACTTTTGACTTTTGCAAGAACTCGCCACCTCTGCTGCTGCCTTCGCAATTTCATACACTTTATCCTCCAGACCATAGTCGGCAAGTGAGAAGCGATTACAGTTGAAGGAGTTTGTCTCGATGATGTCAGCCCCGGCGTTGATATAGTCCTGGTGCATCTGCCTGATAGCCTCTGGTTTCGTGATGCACAACACATCATTACACCCCTTCAAAGGGAGGGGGTGATCGTTGAAAATTGTGCCACGAAAATCATCCTCTGTAAGCCCTAATTGCTGAAGATAAGTACCAGTTGCACCATCGAGAATAAGGATGCGCTCACGCATCATCCTGAGTATGTCTTTGCGCTTATATGTCATCAAGGTGCAAAATTACTCAAATTTCTTGTTATGTGCAAATTATTTAGGGAAAATACCATGTTTTTGGGAAAAATTAAAAACAAAGATAACTGATTAATGAAATTATCTCTTTGGAGCTTACGCTCCCTATCTCTTTCAAGAAAATTCTTTACGATGACCAGAAAATTTAACTCAGAAAATTATATTTTTTAGAACACGGAAAACACAAAAGACACGAAATTAATAATATTGCAGCAAGCACCAGAGGTGCGTTATAAATTTTAATTTTCTGGAATAAATTTTCTGGTCATCGTCGCTAATATTCTTGAAAGTCCTAGCACCGCAAGGTGCATTTGTGATTCCTATGTAATTCCCTTGCAAATCCCTACCAAACTCGATGCAAGTCCCATTTTTCGCCTATTCTATGGATCGGACTTAGAACGGTTTTGCAACGGACTTAGAACGGCTTTGAAGCGGATTACAAGCGAAGGAGTAGCGAAGGTAGGGTAGGGGAAGAAATAAGAGTGAAAAAAGCAGTTCAGATAAATCATATACATCAGTTTCTGTTAAAAATTAAGGGAAACGGAATTATATGATTTATCTGATTTTTATAGCTTCACGACTGATTTTCTTCCGTCCAATACTTGGTGTAATACCCTTGGCATATAAAAATGAAAAAAGTTTTTGAGGCCGAGTATTACACCTTTGTTAGTATGAGCATATATTTTAACTGATTATCAATACGTTAATCGAGGTGTAATACCCTTGAAAGTATTACACCAATTCGACGGATTTGGTGTAATAGTGGTGTAATACTTTTAGGGGGTATTACACCAAGGATAATACATTATTAATCAGACTTTTAATATACTCAAAACCGCAAAGGTGTAATACTATGCGTTGAAAACTTTTTTCATTTTTATGTCTGAGGGTATTACACCTCTTCAAGCTCTGCAAGTTAGGACTTGCCTGGAAGGCAATACTATGAGGACTCCACGTAGTGCCTGACCATAGGGAAGAACCGAGGTGCATACTCGACGAAGGAGAGGATGCCCTCGGATAGAAACTGCCACACCACCTACCAGCCTGGAAGGCTGTACCTGATTGGCTTTTACGCATAATATTTCGCGATGTACTGCCCTCCAGGCAGTAGAAGGATTATGAGTTTTATCCCCGCACATCCTCGTTTCACTCGTATGTACGGGGTTATTCATAGTATTGCCTTCCAGGCAAGTCCTAATTCCCGAAACTTATAATGTCAATGTTGGAAAATAGTGTTCGTGAAATATGCCAAAAGGAGCACCCTCGATATATACGAGAGTGCTCCTAAAGTCTTTGGATTAATTGCGATTAATGATGTTATTGTTTACTCTTCTTCATCATCGTAGAAGTCATCGTAATAGTAGGATGAGAATCCTTTTGCGTCAAACGTTCCTGTGCCTCCTACATGAATATTGCTTGTATCTACAAGCAATGGAAGATTCATAGTCTCTACTGTGAGTTTTGGCTTGTTATATTTCTTTCTCATACCCATTGCTTATTTTACTACAAACTTCTTTCCGTTCTTGACATAAATGCCAGGCTTCAGATTATTCTCATTAACCTGTCTGCCGTTCAGATCGTAAACAGGTAATTCGTCATTCGTAATTTGTAATTGACGAATGCCTGTTGTCATTTCCTCTTCATCACCTATCACATTGATTGTGATAGTCTTGGCTGCATTGCTTGCATTATATGAAGAATTACGAGACTCCACATTCATATACCAACGATAAGGCATTAGGTCGTTAGAACCATCGCTCTGAACTAGTTCGCCACCACCCATACCGTAATAGTTGTTTGCAATCATTGTTGCAGAAGAAATGGTGTTGTATGTACCTGTAAATGTATATTTAGCGATAGTGGTAGAGCAATCCACGCTATTCTCCTCGGCTGGATAGAGAGTGGCATTTGTAACAGAGAAAGTCTTCTCGCCAGTTTTCTTTGCCTTGATTAGATAAGGCATATTTGGAGTTGTAGAACCGCTCTTTATCTTGATAACATCCATTATTGTCTCGTCAATAGTTCCGTTATCATCCTTATCCAACTGACGAACACCATTGATATAAGCAACCTCAAAATCATCTTTCCAATCGTCATAGCTCAAAGAGAATGGAATGTAGAGTGCCTGCCAAGCTGTGTTATTGAAATTGCGAGTATAGGAAATGTCACGTCCATTAAACTGAGAATTATTGGTATATGATGTGCCATCTGTTAGAGTACGCATGTCTGGAATTGCTTGTATATTGGAAAAATAGAACCATGCAGTAGCATCTTCATATTCATCAATGCTATTGGCTGGGACATAGACAGGGATGGACATATTTACCCCCTTAAAACTTTCTTTGTCACAATCAGGAGGTGTGGTTGCTTCACAAATGATGGAGGTAAGACCTGAACCATAGAATGCAGAACTGCCAATATACTTCACAGAGTTAGGAATTGTGATGGAGGTGAGACTAGAACAGCCCTTGAAAGCTGAGCCTCCAATACTCGTCACGGAGTTAGGAATAATGATAGAGCTAAGACCTGAGCAACCATTGAAAGCATTATTTTCAATAGTCATCACGGAGTTAGGGATAGTGAGAGAGGTGAGATTTGAGCATCCAGAGAAAGCATGATTGCCAACACTCGTCACAGAGTTAGGGATAGTGACAGAGGTGAGGCCTGTGCAACCATCGAAAGCATTACCTCCAATACTTGTCACAGAGTTAGGGATGGTGATAGAGGTGAGGCCTGTGCAACCAGAGAAAGCAGAATATCCAATACTCGTCACAGAATTAGGGATGGTGATAGAGGTGAGACCTGAGCAACCATCGAAAGCATAATCTCCAATACTCGTCACAGAGTTAGGAATTGTGATGGAGGTGAGACTAGAACAACCT
Organism: uncultured Prevotellaceae bacterium; assembly: GCA_946411565.1. Classification (GTDB taxonomy): domain Bacteria; phylum Bacteroidota; class Bacteroidia; order Bacteroidales; family Bacteroidaceae; genus Prevotella. The sequence continues at coordinate 11,881 of CAMKEM010000045.1, forward strand.
CGGAAAGCTGAGCCTCCAATACTCGTCACGGAGTTAGGGATGGTGACGGAGGTGAGACCTGAGCACTCACAGAAAGCACCATCTCCAATACTCGTCACAGAGTTAGGGATAGTGATTGAGGTGAGACCTGAGCATTTATAGAAAGCATTATTTTCAATACTTGTCACAGAGTTAGGAATCGTGACAGAAGTAAGACCTGAGCAATCCCAGAAAGCACCATCTCCAATACTAGTCACAGAGTTTGGTATTGAGATTGATGTGAGATCTGAGCATCCAGAGAAAGCATGATTGCCTATTGTCGTTACAGTGCTAGGGATAATAGTATTCTTACATCCAGTAATCAAAGTGTTTGTCTTCTTCTCTATAATTGCATTGCAATTGTTTCTACTATCATATTTCTTATTCTCTTTTTCAACAAATATAGAGTTGAGTCCTTTGCAACCAGAGAAAGTCGACGAGCCTATACTTTTTACAGAATTAGGGATTGTGATAGAGGTGAGACCTGAGCAACCATAGAAAGCAGAATATCCAATACTCATCACAGAGTTAGGGATTGTGATAGAGGTGAGACCTGAGCAACCATAGAAAGCATAATCTCCAATACTCATCACAGAGTTAGGGATTGTGATAGAGGTGAGACCTGAGCAACCATAGAAAGCACCTATTCCAATACCCGTCACAGAGTTAGGGATTGTGAAAGAAGTAAGACCTGAGCAAGATTGGAAAGCATATGTTCCAATACTCGTCACTGACTCTGGAATGGTGATTGAGGTGAGGCCTGAGCAATCACCGAAAGCAAACTCTCCAATACTCGTCACAGAGTTTGGAATCGTGACAGAGTTGATAAGTGAGAGATAACAGAATGCATTTTTTCCTATACGCGTAACTCCATTTTCGATTACTACTTTCTGGATTTTATAAGAATACCAAGGAACGTAATAATAATCTTTATAGTCAGGCATATCAGTTCCTGATATAGTTAATGTGCCATCTTTAAAAGTCCATGTGACCTTCGCATGGATTGCATTAAAAGAAATTACGCAGAGGAATAAAAGTAATATTTTCTTCATTGTAGGGAAAAATAAAAAAGGGCGCAGACTTTCCGATTAGTCTCGTCCCTTTTCCTGGTTCCGCCAAGAACCGCACAACAGACAAGTTTACGGAGAAGCCCATGCCCTAAACGGACATGGAACTTTTCGCTAACTTGTTCTCGTTGTTATGAATTTGGCGGATTCGGAAAAGGAGAACAAGAGCAAAAGCTCTATGTTATATTTTATGTCGAGAGAATCGGTAGTTGCTCACCCAAGTTAATAAAATAAATGTTTAACTATCTTGCAGATACCAGTATCTAATACTGATTCCGCATAAGGGGGAACGGTTACCGTTCGTCTGTTTAATTACGATTTACTTTCTGTTTCTTATTAATTGAGTTTTAAAGGGTTTATATTAATGTTAAATATCTAATTTGTGGGCAAAAATACTAAAAATAAATGAAAAGTGCAAATAGTAGCAAGAGATTTTTCTGTTTCAGTATAAAAGGCTCAGATAATTATATATTTTTTGAACGCAAAGACGCAGAGTTACAAAGTTTTTCATGAACACAGATTGCACAGATTAAAGGGATTTTTTCGCTTACGCTCTTTTTTGCTTTCAAGAAAATTAGCGACGATGACCAGAAAATTTGTTCCAGAAAATTATATTTTTTAGAACACGGAAAACACAAAAGACACGAAATATAATAATATTGCAGCAAGCTGCTTTTAACTGACAATAATTCTTCGCAAGCTCAGGCATTACATGGAGTCCCAATCTTGCCAATCTTTTCCATAAAAAACATTTTACTGGTTTTATTGGTTAAAGATTGCGTAGATTGGTAATTATTGTCAGTTCAAGCACCAGAGGTGCGTTATAAATTATAATTTTCTGGAATAAATTTTCTGGTCATCGTGAATAATTTTTGTTCTGCTAAGGCAGCTTGCTGCCATTCATTTTGATTATTGTTAATGTGCCTCTAACCAGTTGCTTCCCCAGCCGCAGTCGGCAATCAAGGGAACTCTCAGAGTAGCAGCATTTTGCATCTCTTCGAGTACTATTTGTTTCACGTGAAACTTTTCTTCTGGGAGTACTGAGAAGTTAAGTTCGTCGTGTACCTGTAGTATCATTTTTGAGCGGATATTCTCTTTCTTGAAACGCTCGTAGATACGTATCATAGCTATCTTGATGATATCGGCAGCAGTACCCTGGATAGGTGCATTGATGGCATTACGCTCGGCAACGGCACGAACTGTTCCGTTGTGTGAGTTGATGTCTGGAAGGTATCTGCGACGATGATACAGAGTCTCGGCATAACCCTTTTCTGATACTCGTTTCTTGCTATCTTCCATGAATTTCTGCACACCTGGGAATGTCTCGAAATAGCCGTCTATCAAGGCTTTAGCCTCTGCACGGTCTATGCCCATGTTCTGTGCAAGACCGAAGACGGAAATGCCATAAATGATACCAAAGTTTGCACGTTTTGCTTTAGCACGCTCGTCTTTTGTAACCTCCTCAATAGGCTTGTGGAAAATCTTGGCAGAGGTGGCTGCGTGGATGTCGGCATCGCTTGTGAAAGCCTCGATCATATTCTCGTCGCCTGACATTGAAGCCATAACGCGAAGCTCAATCTGAGAGTAGTCGGCAGAGAAAAATTCCTGTCCTTCCTCTGGTATGATTGTCTTGCGAATTTCCTTACCGTCCTCACCACGAACAGGTATGTTCTGGAGGTTAGGATCAGAGGATGAAAGACGGCCAGTAGTGGTGACACATTGGTTGAAGGAAGTGTGTATATGACCAGTACGTGGATTTATCAATTTTGGTAACGCATCTACGTAAGTACCAATGAGTTTCTTCAATCCGCGGTATGTCAGAATCTTAGCCACGATAGGGTGCTTGCTACTGAGTTGCTGAAGCACTTCCTCTGATGTCTGATACTGTCCAGTCTTTGTCTTTTTTGCCTTCTCAATGATCTGCAGTTTGCCAAAGAGAATATCGCCAACCTGACGAGGGGAAGAGATGTTAAACTCCTGTCCGGCAAGTTCGTAGATTTCCTTCTCCAACTGAATCATACGCTCGTTGAAAGTGAGGCGAACCTCATCCAGAGCCTTTGTGTCGAGCTTGACACCAGTATATTCCATATCGGCAAGGATAGGAACGAGTGGCATCTCTATGTTATAGAATAGATCTTCTGCTCCAACCTCCTTGAGTTTTGGTTCGAGCACGTTCTTCAGTCTTAGGGTGATGTCGGCATCTTCCGCAGCATAGTCGCAAATCTCGGTAGGGGAGAGGTCGCGCATGTTTTTCTGTCTTGGACCTTTCGGACCTATGAGTTCCTCAATATGGATGGTCTGGTATTTGAGAAGAGTTTCCGCCATATAGTCCATATTGTTCTCGCGACCTGGGTTGATGAGGTAGTGAGCAATCATAGTGTCCCAAAGAGGATCTTTGACCTCAATGCCGTAATTTTTCAGTACTTCTATGTCGTACTTAGTATTTTGACCTATTTTTACAATATTTTTATTTTCGTAAACATTCTTAAAAATATTTACAATTCTTAACGCTTCTTCACGATTGGCAGGGATAGCGACATAATAAGCCTCTTTTTCCTTCAAGGCAAAGCTTAAACCTACCAATTCTGCGTCAATAGCGTTGATAGAGGTGGTTTCTGTGTCGAAAGCTACTTCTTTGTTTGTAACAATAAGTTCAGAAAGTTTTCGTGCATCATCTTCTGTTTCAATTAGATGATATTTTGCGCCAGATGTTTTAAATGTATCTAAATTTGAGTTTGCAAAAACATCCTCTACAACTGCCGTGGATTCTCCAAAGAGATCGAGTTGCATATTCGCAACTTTAGGCTTTGGAGCGGATTTTTTCAGAATACGGTCGGCAAGCGACTTAAATTCCAATTCTGTGAAAATTTCACGAAGTCGTGTCTCGTCAGGTTCGGAAACCTTCATTTCATCAAAAGTGATGGTGACGGGAACATCTTGTCGGATGGTGGCAAGGAACTTTGACATCTTGATGTCTTCTTTTGCACCCTCAACCTTCTCGCGCATCTTACCTTTGATCTGGTCGGTGGAGGAGAGTAGGGTTTCGATATTGCCAAACTGCATGATGAGTTTTACGGCAGTCTTTTCGCCCACTCCCGGACAGCCAGGGAAGTTGTCGGAAGAGTCGCCCATGAGTCCTAAAAGGTCGATGACTTGGGCAGTATTGGAAATTCCGTACTTCTCGCAAACCTCCTTTGGCCCCATAGTGTCGTAGCCGCCACCATGACGAGGACGATACATGAAAACGTTGTCGGTAACGAGTTGAGCATAGTCCTTGTCGGGCGTTACCATATATGTTTGCATACCCTCAAGGTCGGCCTTGTGGGCAATAGTTCCGATGATGTCGTCAGCCTCAAATCCGTCAACCTGAAGGATAGGAATATGGAAGGCATTAAGTATATCCTTGATGATAGGGATGGATAGTTTGATGTCTTCTGGAGTCTCCTGACGCTGTGCCTTATAGGCAGGAAAAGCATCGTGACGGAAGGTTTTGCCGTGGTCGAAGGCAACGGCGATATGGGTAGGTTTTTCCTTCGTAAGTACCTCGTTAAGTGTGTTGCAGAAGCCCATGATGGTGCTTGTGTTCATACCTTTCGAGTTGATACGAGGAGCATTTATAAATGCGTAATAGCTACGATAAATAATTGCGTAAGCGTCTAATAGGAAGAGTTTGTCCATATTTATTTATTCAACTTTCGCAAAGCTCATGTTGAAGGTTTTATGGTTTATAGGTTTTGGGTTTTCAGGTCAGAAAGCCGTTAATTATTTTGACCTATAACCATATAACCTTAAAACCTTTAACCCATGAAGTTGAGCTTGCGAAACTTCATTTATAGTGTATATTTCTGCAAAATTAATAATAAAAAATTAAAAACTCGTATAACTTGCTTTGAAAACCAAATTATTTATGTAATTTTGTAACAAATTTCAGAAACCAATGGATTATTTATCACTCATTCGTAAGCCAATAGATACAGAACTTCAGGAGTTCATAAGTCTTTTCAACGACTCTCTTTCACATACTGATGGTATGCTCGAAACTGTTCTCGATCATATCCGTCAGCGTGCAGGAAAACGTATGCGTCCTATGCTAATTCTCCTTACTGCCAAATGCTTTGGAGAGGTGAATGAATCGACACAAAGGGCGGCTGTAGGACTTGAACTTCTGCATACTGCATCTCTTGTTCATGATGATGTAGTTGATGAGTCAGGAGAGCGTCGCGGACAGCAATCGGTCAATGCTCTCTACGATAATAAAGTTGCAGTTTTGGTAGGTGATTATATCCTTTCAACAGCTCTACTTAACGTGTCTTTGACTGGTTCTCAGCCAATCGTTTCATACCTTGCTCGTCTTGGTCAGACTCTTGCGAATGGTGAGATTCTTCAGCTTACGAGCAATGGGGGAGAGACTATCTGCGAGGAGACCTATTACGAGGTTATAAAGCAGAAAACGGCCGCTCTTTTCGAGGCTTGTTGTGCTATGGGTGCTTTGAGTGCCGGGGCTTCTGAAGAGGATATTGTTGCAGCTCGTGAGTTTGGTCAGAAGCTTGGTATCATATTCCAGATTCGTGATGATATCTTTGACTATTATGACTCTGCCGAAATAGGTAAGCCAACAGGAAATGATATGGCAGAAGGTAAGCTTACCTTGCCTGTTATCCATGCGGTTTTGACGACTCAGAATCCAGAAATGCTTGCTATTGCCTATAAGGTAAAACAGCACGAGGTTACTAAGGAAGAGATAGCTCATCTTGTAGCTTTCACTAAGGAAAATGGTGGTATAGAATACGCCAAAGAGACGATGGAAAGATTGCGTGAAGAGTGTCTTTCATTCGTTGAGAATAGGGTAGGAGATGAAGCGCTGAAGGCTTCGTTTACTGCGTATGTGGATTATGTGATAGGAAGGAAGTTATGACCCCCTAACCCCCCGAGGGGGAATTTTATATAGTAATGCCGCTCAAAGGAATTCGTTTGAAAACTTTTGAGCGGCATTTTTTTAGTTGTAATTACTATATAAAAGACTCCCCCTTGGGGGCTGGGGGGTCAGAAGAACTTTATCTCTTCTCCCTCTATCTCAGAAAGAAGGAGATTTGCAAGTCTTGAAGTACCGAGTCGGAGGTATTTGTTTGTGAGCCATTTCTCTCCAAGAACCTCCTTGGCAATGGTGTAATAGATGATTGCATCTATAACGGTATTTAGACCACCAGCAGGCTTGAAACCGATCTGAATACCTGTCTTGTCGTAGTATTCCTTGATAGCCTGACACATCACGTATGCAGCCTCTGGAGTAGCGCTAATTTTCTCCTTACCTGTGCTTGTCTTTATGTAGTCAGCACCGGCATACATAGCGAGAATAGAAGCCTTTTTGATGTTGCTTGCAGTAGTCAGACAACCTGTTTCAAGAATTACCTTCATAGGCACATTCTCGCCACAGATAGACTTTAGTTCGCTAATCTCATCGCAAATGCCCTCAAAATCTCCGCTAAGGAACTTACCAACAGGCATCACGATATCAATCTCTGTAGCGCCGTCTTTTACTGCAAGGGCCGTCTCTGCCACCTTTACCTCGATACGCGCCTGAGAGCTCGGAAATGAGCCAGAAACGCAGGCAATCTCCACGCCATCTACTTCGAGAGTGTCCTTTACTATCTCTGCAAAGCAAGGATATACGCAGATCGTTGCAACGTGGGGTAGGTTAGGGTACTCGTTGTCGAAAGCGTTTACGCGCTCTGTGAAAGCCATGACAGAAACGTCGCTGTCGGTTGGTTTCAGGGTGGTGAGTTCTATGCTTCCGAAGAGGAATTTCTTCACATCAAGAGTGTCGTTTTCCGGCACTTTTGTAGCGATTATTTCCCTTACCTTTGCCTTGATATCGGCATCATTAAGCTCGCAATTATACTGGGATAATGCCTGCTCGTACTTGGTTTGTTCTTTAATTTCCATATACTTTACGCTTTAATCTTTATACTTTCCACTTTACTCTTTACTCTATCTACTTTATTCTTTCTACTTTCCACTTTACTCCTTATTCTTTGTATCCATACAGATGGTAACAGGACCGTCATTCAGCAGTTCTACCTTCATATCAGCCCCGAACTCACCTGTCTTTATATGTTTGCCAGTCTCTGCCTCTAAAGCCTTGCAGAACGCCTCATACATAGGGATAGAGATGTCGTGTGGTGCAGCCTTTATCCAAGAAGGTCGATTGCCTTTCTTATAGCTTGCCATAAGGGTGAATTGAGATACTACCAGACAATCGCCGTCAACATCCATTACGGAACGGTTCATAACGCCGTTCTCGTCATCGAAAATACGTAGCTTGGATATCTTACCCACGAGCCAGTCGATGTCCTCTTGTGTGTCGTCTGATTGCACTCCAAGAAGAATCAAAAGCCCGTGCCCTATCTTTCCTTTTACCGTTCCGTCAATAGTGACAGAAGCGTGCTTTACTCTTTGTATTACAGTTCTCATGTTGCAAAGGTAATAAAAATAAATGAAAAATGAAAAGTGAAAAGTGAAAAATTTAAGTTACCTTTTATTGTAAGAGGGAGGCTGACTGACTCAAAATTCTTCACTCTTCGTTCTTCATTTTTTCATTTTTCACTTTTCATTTTTTCATTTAAAATATGCTCAGTCCTTCTTTGACGATTTTTGCCTTTGCCTTGCCTATTACTTCGGCTATTGCATCCTCGTCAGCCTCCTTTATCCTCTTGACGCTCTTAAAAACTTTTAGAAGCGTTTCCTTCGTCACTTTGCCTATGCCCTTGATGTCATCAAGTTCCGAGTGTAAAGCGTGCTTAGAGCGCTTATCTCGGTGGAAGGTGATAGCATACCTATGAACCTCGTCCTGAAGCTGTGTGAGCACGTGAAAAAGCTCGCTATTGGTCTTTAGTTGGATGGTCTTCGGAGGGAATCCGAAAAGCAGTTCGTTAGTGCGGTGTTTATCGTTTTTTGCAAGACCAGCGATGGGGATGTTAAGATGTAAAGTGTCCTCTACAATCTCGCGAACAACATTCATTTGACCTATGCCTCCATCGCATACGATAAGGTCTGGGAAACGTATGTCCTCGTTCTCTGGATCCTGCTCTTTTTCCTCCTTAATTCTGCCGTATCTTCGCAGAACAACCTCCTGCATGGAAGCGTAGTCGTCAGGGCCTGTAACGGTCTTTATATTGTACTTTCTGTAGTCTTTCTTTGAAGGCTTCATACCCTTGAATACAACGCATCCTGCAACGGCATCAGTACCCGAAATATTGGAGTTATCGAAAGCCTCTATCTGGTATGGCATCTTGTCTAATCCGAGCTTCTCTTGCAGTTCCTTCATCAAGCGCACGGACTTCTGTTCTGGATTGAGTTTATCAGCCTGTTTAAGGCGGTCAAAGCGGTATTGCTTGCAGTTCATCTGCGATAGTTCCAACAAGTGTTTCTTATCGCCTCTTTGGGGCACAAATAGCGTTGCATTCGGGATAGTCCATTCCATCTCCATAGGCACTATTATCTCCTTTGCGGTAGAATGGAACCTATCGCGTATCTCTGGTATTGCCTGAAGAAGTAATTCCTCGTCTGTTTCGTCAAGTTTACGCTTGTATTCGAAGGTGAAACTCTGGTTTATCGTGCCATTCGTAACGTGCAGATAGTTGATGAATGCGTTATGCTTGTTTTCATCGTCGTCGATGCTGAATACATCTACATCAGTTATGGTATGTGATACAACCTCACTCTTAGCGCAGAATTGGTCGATGAGAAGGTACTTCTGCTTTAGTACTTCTGCTTCCTCGAACTTCATTTCCTCGGCTTTCTGCATCATCTGCTCGTAGATTACTTTGCTCAGCTCACGGGTGTTTCCTTTCAGAATCTCCCTTGCCATGCGGATATTCTCCTGATATTCGTCGTACGACTGCTTATTAATGCACGGAGCACCGCAATTCTTTATGTGGTATTCTAAACACGCCTTGTATTTGTTTTCTGCAATTCCTTCGCGTGTTATGGGCATTCTGCAAGTACGAGGATGGTAAAGCTTGTTTATAAGCTCTAAAATGGTGTACATAGAGCCTATATGAGAGTAAGGGCCGTAGAACGTGCCAAACTTGCGGTTTATCTGCCTTGTCTTGAAGATACGGGGATATAATTCGTTGGTAACAACGATGCTTGGGTACGTCTTTCCGTCCTTTAGCATGACATTGTACCTTGGATTGTATTTCTTTATAAGAGAGTTTTCGAGGAGTAGGGCATCTTCCTCCGTATTTACCACGGTATAAGTTATGTTGTGTATCTTGCTAACCAATACTTTTGTCTTGAATCTATCGACTTCCTTGTGGAAATATGACGACACTCTACGCTTCAGGTTCTTTGCCTTTCCAACGTAGATGATAGTGCCCTCAGAATCGTAGTATTGGTACGACCCTGGCTTCTCTGGCATTGATAGTACAATACCCTTTAATCGCTCAAGTCTGGCGGCGTTCTCTTCTTTTGTCATGGTTAATGTTTCACGTGAAACAAAATGTTCTTTAGAGTCTAAAAATCAGCATTTTACCGATGTCGTTAAAGTAATACTTTAATGTGTAACATCGGTGTTTTCGGTTGTTTCTGACGTTTCTTGCCTTGTAGCCTTCCGACAAAGAAAAAGCCTCCCTGTTGAGGGAGGCTATGACTATAATTTAGATGGTCAAAAGGGTTGAAATCTCTGCGTCAGTATCTGCGAAAACATCGCGTCCGTGTAGTCCTTCAATCGTAAGTTCTATGATGAAACTGATGTAAATCTTCTTTGGATTGAATTTCTTCACCAATTCGTATGCTGCACGCATACTTCCGCCCGTTGCAAGGAGATCGTCGTGTATGAGAACAACATCATTTTCATTGATTGAATCGCTGATCATGCAAATGGTGTCTTTGCCGTATTCCTTGGTGTAATCGTATGAAATCACGTTTCCTGGAAGTTTTCCTGGCTTACGTGCCATTACAAAGCCTGCGTTCAGTTCTGATGCTACGATAGGGCCGAGTAGAAATCCACGGCTTTCCAAGCCTACGACCTTTGTTATTCCTTTGTCTTTGTAGTAATCTACGACTTCATCGCGCATTATGTGCAAACATTCGGGATTGTTGAATAATGTGCTGATGTCCTGAAACTGAATCCCAGGAATAGGGAAATCTGGAATTACTCGCAGATTCTTTAATAGGGTAGGGTTGTTCATTGCTATGCTCTGTTTTTTTTGTTTGTATTCTTTGTTTTTGGACTATCTTCCGAACTCGGTAGATAGTATTGTTTCACGTGAAACATTGTTGTTTCGCGCTTTTTGCCTGGTTCCACGGTGGGTAAACCATAAGTCCGCTTCTCCTTCGCTTCTAATCCACTTCAAATCCGTTTCTGGGAAACGGCGGTTTATCTTCCCATCAGGACAAGCAATACGTTGATGTCGCTTGGGGAAACGCCCGGAATGCGTGAAGCCTGTGCAAGGGTCTCTGGGTTGATGTTTGTCAGCTTCTGACGAGCCTCAGTAGAAAGACCTTTCAGTTCGCTGTAATCAAAATGCCCTTGAATACGGATGTTTTCAAGTCTGTGCATCTTCTCTGCAGCCTGTTTCTCGCGTTCGATGTAACCTTGATACTTTATCTGTATCTCGGCAGTTTCGGCGATTTCCTGCTTCCGATTAGCAGGGCGGTTGATAATCTCCTTCAGGTGAGGCAAGGATTCTGCGAGCCATTCTATAGAGATTCCAGGGCGAGCGATGAGTTCGTGGAGCTTGCATCCGTAGTGGAGTGGGGTAGAGCCGATGCTTTCGAGGGCTGCGTTCACTTCCTTCGGTTTTACGTTGGTTCTGTTGCAGTAATCGATGATTTCTGCAATATGCTCCTTTTTCTCTTGCCACCAAGCATTTCTCTCGCTTGTAGCAACACCAAGAGAATAGGCACGTTCCGTGAGTCGGGCGTCAGCATCATCCTGACGAAGAAGAATACGGTATTCTGCTCGTGAGGTGAACATACGATAAGGCTCATCAACACCTTTTGTGACCAAATCATCGATAAGAACGCCTATATATGCCTCGTCTCTGTGAAGAATTAGAGGTTTGTAGGTGTTAGGTGATGGGTGCTCGGTGTTGGTGCTTCCTGCAAGGATAGCAGCATTGACACCAGCGATGAGACCTTGACCTGCTGCCTCTTCATAGCCTGTTGTTCCGTTTACCTGACCTGCAAAGAAAAGTCCGCTAACTTTCTTACTCATCAAAGAGTGATAAAGCTGTGTAGGGTCGAAATAATCGTATTCTATTGCATAACCTGGACGATAAACCTTAACATCCCTAAGAGCCGGAATCTTCTTCAAGGCTTCAAGCTGAACCTCAATAGGCATTGAGCTTGAGAAACCATTTAGATACATTTCATTCGTGTTAAGTCCTTCAGGCTCAAGGAATAACGGGTGATGGTCCTTATCAGGAAATGTTACGAGTTTAGTCTCTATGGAAGGACAATAACGAGGGCCTGTAGATTGAATCTGTCCGTTGAAAAGGGGCGAATCTGCAAGTCCGCTCTTAAGAGTCTCGTGAACTTCCTCATTTGTCGTGAATGTCCAGCAAGGAAGGAAAGCGTCGTTAAGGTCAATCTTTGACTCATCCTTATTTAGACGCAGATATTCCTTCATATAGGAGAAACTATGATAGTCATGCTCTCCTGGCTGAAGTTCGGCATCTTCGAAATGCACGGATCTTTTATCAATTCTGACAGGAGTACCCGTTTTCATCCTTGCAGAACGAATGCCAAGAGCGTTAAGGCATTCTGTAAGATGAGGAACAGGAAGTTCGGCACAACGACCACCAGGAACCATTTTTCTTCCGACGTGCATTAGTCCGTTGAGGAAAGTGCCAGCCGTGATGACTACCGTAGGAGCCATAATCTCGACACCCCAGATGGTTCTTACACCCACAACTCTGCAATTTATTGCAGAAGATGAAGTTGGCGATGTGTTTTTGATACTCTCAGAGAGAATTTCCTCCACCTGATCCTGCCAGATGTCAAGATTCTCTGTAGAATCGAGCATTTCACGCCATTTCCAGATGAACTGTCCGCGGTCACATTGTGCGCGAGGACTCCACATGGCAGGACCCTTAGAGCGGTTGAGCATACGGAACTGAATAGAAGTTGCATCTGTCACGATACCCATTCCACCACCGAGGGCATCAATTTCGCGGACAATCTGTCCTTTGGCAATACCACCAACGGCAGGGTTGCAGGACATTTGTCCGATCTTGTTCATGTCCATAGTTATGAGGCAGGTCTTAGCGCCCATTCTTGCAGAAGCGTGAGCTGCTTCGCAACCGGCGTGACCACCTCCAACAACTATGACATCGTAATATAGAGTTGTCATTTTTTAGAAATTTTGTACAAAAGTAAGAAGAAATTTTGAATTTTCAAGTAGAAAAGTTTGTTTTATCACTATTTTTAATTAATTTTGCAGTCTAATTCATATAATATTAGGTAAATCCTAGGGTTTTATAGGAACTATCATTCGAAAAAACTCAAACATTATTTTATAACTTTATTTAAACAACAATCATTTATGTGGTTATTTAATTCATCAATCGGAAGAAAGGTTGTTATGTCAGTAACTGGCATGGCTCTCATCCTGTTCTTAACGTTCCACATGTCAATGAATGTAGTTGCTCTCTTCTCAGAGGAGGGTTACAACATGATCTGCGAAATGCTCGGTGCCAACTGGTATGCTGTAGCAGCAACTGCAGGTCTTGCTGCATTGGCTGTGGCTCACATCTTCTATGCTTTCGTTTTGACTGCACAGAATCGTCGTGCACGTGGTGAAAGCAAGTACGCTGTTACTGACAAGCCTGCAAAGGTAGAGTGGGCATCTCAGAACATGCTCGTTCTTGGTATCATCGTAGCTGTAGGTCTTTGCCTCCATCTTTATGACTTCTGGTCAAAGATGATGCTTCAGGAGCTCATCGGTGGTGACACCATGTACGCAACAGACGGTGCTTATTGGATTCGTCACACATTCTCTGATCCAATTCACGTTGTGATTTACCTCATCTGGCTTGTTGCTCTCTGGTTCCACCTCACACACGGTTTCTGGAGTGCTCTGCAGACTGTAGGTTGGAATGGTAAGACATGGTTCTGCCGTTGGAAGGTTATCAGCATCGCTTACTCAACACTTCTGTTTGCTGGCTTTGCTATCGTAGTTCTCTATTTCGCATTCAGCGAAATGTGTGGTGGTAGCTGCTGCTAATTAGTTAACTAGAATCTCTAGAACCTCTAGA
>CAMKEM010000046.1 GCA_946411565.1 uncultured Prevotellaceae bacterium
CTGAAAACGGATGTCATTCCGATTTTTCTTCCAATTAATCCTGGCATTTCAATTAAATGTTTAAAATAATGTTTTATAAATTTGCTTTTATTTTCACTTTATGAATTGCGACTCACTTGCATACACACGAAAAATAAGACCGCCCTAAAGCGTTCTTATTCAGCGAGTTGATAGATAAAACCGAGGTTTTTCCAGCGCAATGTTCGCCTTTTCGGGTGCAAAGGTACTAATAATTAATGAATTACGCAAATTTTTTGCGAATTATTTTGCAATTTTATTTAACAAAAAAAATCCAGTCTGACAAACAGACTGGATTTTTATCTATTAGAGTTTTCAAGAAACTACACCTTAATCTCTACCTCAACACCTGAAGGAAGCTCGAGCTTCATGAGTGCGTCGATAGTCTTTGTTGTAGAACTGTAGATGTCGATAAGGCGCTTGAAGTCTGAAAGCTGGAACTGCTCACGGCTCTTCTTGTTAACGAATGTAGAACGGTTAACGGTGAAGATACGCTTGTGAGTTGGAAGTGGAATTGGACCGCTTACGATAGCACCAGTAGCCTTAACAGCCTTAACGATCTTCTCTGCTGACTTGTCAACTAACTTGTGGTCGTATGACTTCAGCTTGATACGGATTTTCTGACTCATAATTTTAATAATTTAATAATGTTAATAAAAGAGAGTGAGAGAAGTCCGTAAAGAGTCATTTGCTCACGGACTCCCCTATTATTGCTTTTCGCGAGTTATCGCGAAAGAGTTTTTACACGAGATCTGCGCGACCCTTGTTCTCCTCGAGGATAGCCTTAGCGATTGAGCTAGAAACTGCCTCGTGGTGATCATACTCCATTGAAGAAGTAGCACGACCTGAAGTGATAGTACGGAGAGCTGTTACATAACCGAACATCTCTGCCAGTGGAACCATTGCCTTAACGATCTTAGCACCGCTACGAGCATCGTCCATACCCTGAACCATACCACGACGCTTGTTCAAGTCACCGATAACGTCACCCATGCTCTCCTCTGGAGTTACAACCTCTACCTTCATGATAGGCTCCATGAGAACTGGACCTGCCTTTGGACAAGCGTTCTTGAATGCGTTACGAGCAGCGAGCTCGAATGAGAGCTGGTCAGAGTCAACTGGGTGGAAGCTACCGTCGAGAAGAGTAACCTTCAAACCAGTTACAGGATAACCGCCGAGTACACCGTTCTTCAAGCAATCCTCGAAGCCCTTCTGAACTGCAGGGATGAACTCCTTAGGAACGTTACCACCCTTAACCTCGTTGATGAACTGAAGGTCGCCCTCCTTGTAATCCTCATCCTTAGGACCGATGTTAACGATGATGTCAGCGAACTTACCACGACCACCAGACTGCTTCTTGTAAACCTCACGGAGGTTAACCTCACGTGTGATAGCCTCCTTGTAGTTAACCTGTGGCTTACCCTGGTTACACTCTACCTTGAACTCACGCTTCAGACGGTCGATGATGATATCGAGGTGAAGCTCACCCATACCAGAGATAACGGTCTGACCGCTCTGCTCATCAGTACGAACTGTGAATGTTGGGTCCTCCTCAGCGAGCTTAGCAAGACCGTTGTCAAGCTTAGCAACGTCAGCCTGAGACTTTGGCTCAACTGCGATAGAGATCACAGTATCTGGGAATGTCATTGACTCGAGTACGATTGGGTGCTCCTCATCACAGAGAGTATCACCTGTACGGATATCCTTGAAGCCTACGCCAGAACCGATATCACCAGCAGCGATAACGTCAACTGGGTTCTGCTTGTTTGAGTGCATCTGGAACAGACGGCTTACGCGCTCCTTCTTACCAGAACGTGGGTTGAATACGTAAGAACCCGCCTCAACCTTACCTGAATATACACGGAAGAATACGAGACGACCTACGTATGGGTCTGTAGCGATCTTGAATGCGAGAGCTGCTGTTGGATCGTCCTCAGTAGCCTTGAACTTAACCTCTACGCTCTCGTCGCCTGGCTCTGTACCGATAACCTCCTCGTTGTCAAGTGGAGAAGGAAGAAGAGCACAAACATAGTCAAGCATTGTCTGTACACCCTTGTTCTTGAATGAAGAACCACAGAGCATAGGAACGCACTTGAGCTCGAGAGTACCCTTACGGAGAGCAGCGATGATCTCCTCCTCTGTGATGCTTTCAACATCACCGTCGAGGTACTTCATCATAAGCTCCTCGTCGAACTCAGAAGCAGACTCAAGGAGCTTGTCACGCCACTCGTTGCACTCGTCAACGAGATCAGCTGGAATGTCCTCTACGTCGTAGTCAGCGCCCATTGTCTCATCGTGCCAAAGGATAGCCTTCATCTTGATGAGGTCAACGAGACCCTTGAAGCTCTCCTCAGCACCGATTGGCACACAGAGGGCAACTGGGTTAGCACCGAGAACTTCCTTCATCTGAGAAACTACGTCGAAGAAGTTAGCACCTGAACGGTCCATCTTGTTAACGTAGCCGATACGAGGAACGTTATACTTGTCAGCCTGACGCCATACGGTCTCAGACTGTGGCTCAACACCACCTACTGCACAGTATGTAGCAACTGCACCGTCGAGTACGCGGAGTGAACGCTCTACCTCAGCTGTGAAGTCAACGTGTCCCGGAGTATCGATAAGGTTAATCTTGTACTGATTGCCGTTATACTTCCAGAAACAGGTTGTAGCAGCAGATGTGATAGTGATACCACGCTCCTGCTCCTGAGCCATCCAGTCCATGGTAGCGCCACCTTCGTGCACCTCACCAATCTTGTGGGTCTTACCTGTATAGAAAAGAATACGCTCTGATGTGGTTGTCTTACCAGCATCAATGTGAGCCATAATACCGATGTTACGGGTCAAATGAAGATCATGCTTTGTCATTTCTTTATCTCCTTATATAATTAGAAACGGAAATGTGCGAATGCACGGTTAGCCTCAGCCATGCGGTGCATATCCTCCTTACGCTTGAAGGCACCACCCTGGTTGTTGTATGCGTCCATGATCTCAGCAGCGAGCTTGTCAGCCATACCCTTACCACCACGCTTACGAGCGAAGATGATCATATTCTTCATTGAGATTGACTCCTTGCGGTCAGCACGGATCTCCATTGGCACCTGGAAAGTAGCACCACCGATACGGCGGCTCTTTACCTCAACCTGTGGAGTGATGTTGTCGAGAGCCTGCTTCCAGATATCAAGAGCAGACTTTTCCTCGTTTGCCATCTTTTCCTTAACTGTCTCAAGGGCAGCGTAGAAGATTTCGTAAGATGCGTTCTTCTTACCATCGAACATAAGATGGTTAACGAACTTTGACACTTTCTTGTCATTGAAGACTGGGTCTGGAAGAACCACACGCTTCTTTGGTTTTGCTTTTCTCATTTTGTTGTTAGAAAATTTTTAGAATTCTGCATGGGAGGTTGTCTGTTTCCTTGTCTTCAACGCTCTCTCCAGAGCATTTACTCAACCGTCACTAATAACAAATCTCCAGCAAAATGAAGTTAAATGTACAATATTAATTTATGTACTTGCGTACAATTTCTTGCACTTAAAGAAAAATAAAACAACCATTTGCCATTCAACAAGAACTTCGCAAATGGCAAATGGTGATTAGGCTATTACTTCTTAGCCTTTGGACGCTTAGCACCGTACTTAGAACGACGCTGTGTACGGTTAGCAACGCCAGCGGTATCAAGAGTACCACGAACGATGTGATAACGTACACCTGGAAGGTCCTTTACACGACCACCACGTACAAGTACGATTGAGTGCTCCTGAAGGTTGTGGCCCTCACCTGGGATGTAAGAGTTAACCTCCTTAGAGTTTGTGAGACGAACACGGGCTACCTTACGCATAGCCGAATTAGGCTTCTTAGGGGTAGTTGTATACACACGCACGCACACACCGCGACGCTGAGGACATGAGTCCAAAGCTGGTGACTTGCTCTTGTCTACAAGTACCTGTCTGCCTTTTCTTACCAATTGTTGAATTGTAGGCATAATTTAATTTGTTTAATTTATATATGTTATTTTATTTGTACTCAACATGTTATACGCTCTCGTCAGGCCACAATGCCCCTTTTGAAGCGTTTCGGGGTGCAAAGGTACGAATATTTTCCGAAATTACCTAATAATATTAAAGATTTGTTATAAGCACCACTTTTCTTTAACTTTATTTAACTATTACAAATCTTTTTTAATTGCCATTTTTCTGTTCGTCACCTCTATTTCCCTACTTTTGAGCATTTTCTCACAATCCCCTTCAGCTCCGAAGCGAGTCACTTGCAAGTCTTATTTAACGGGAATTCGAGGAAGGTTTAGCTCGGCGGCCAAAAGGAAACCAATTGTCTATATAGCAAACAGCAAGCTGTTTTTTACTGACAATAATTACCAATCTTAGTCCAATAATTATCAAGTTTATCTCTTTTTTTATTGGTTGAAGATTAGTAAGATTGGGACTCCGCGTAGCGCCTGAGCCTTGCGAAGAATTATTGTCAGATCAGCATCGGAGATGCGCTTATTTCGAATTCATCGAGTTCACATTAAAATAATAAGGGAAACGGATTTATCTGATGTATCTGATAGCTGGCACATAAAATTAATGCGATATTAATGTGGTATTAATGGACATTATATGTTTTCGCTCTGCGAACCTACATTAATTATTCGCTAAAGCTCATCAAGCTAAAGCAAATTCTCACGAATAACACATTAATATCGCATTAATCTTTCAGATACATCAGATAAATCCGTTTCCCTTTTTCCTTCGAATTCACGCTAACATTTAATCTCTTCCTCTCTTCACCCCATAGCTATCCAACGCTTTTTGCATTCGCTGGTCGCTATGATAAAGGTCGAACAACGGATTGTTGATAGCAAGCTCCTGTGTAGAGGTCAACAGCCCCTTGCTTGCCATGCGTTTTCTTATTATCGCAAAACCGCCATTGTCAGAAACAGTCATCTGAAGAAATCCCTCTGCATTTGCACCAAGCTCTATCTGACTGGCATTACGAACCATGAGAGCCTCGGAAAGCTTAGTAGTTATGTTCTTGTCGAGCGGCAGATGTGCAAAGCAACATTTAGCAGTTGGGGGATTCCCCTCTGCCTGTCTTACAACCATAAACTCAAGACAATCGTCAAGTTCCCAGCCCTCATTATTCTTCACAATAGCGAGGACAAGTTCCGAAACCGTTGTTTTCGGGGTAATCGTGAGATTTCCAAGACTGATATTTGTCACGAGCTGATTATCCGTTAGCTCATATTCTATAGGGGCGAGAGTGCCGAATGAAACAATATACGGAGCCACGATCTGGGCTTTCATGGCAACCTCACTCTTGTTTAGATAAACGGCAGGCTTTTGCATATTAACGCCCTGAAAGCGTGAATAGTCGCTCTGTCGTCCAACTTTATCCTGAAAATTCCCTCTCAACGATTCCTTCAACGCAGCATAGATATTCTGTATGTTGCGCATCTTAACCCTATACACAACCTGCCCTTCAGCCTTTGCATCACGATATGTTGTCTGCTTGCGGCAAGCCACAATCTTACCGTTGTAGTTTTTATAAACCACATTGTCTATCGAACCACTAATAATTCCATTCTTTTCTACTATTGCCATAGCTCTATAGGATTTCAATTATTCTACGATTTATTTTCTTTGCAAAGATACACAAACTTCGTTGAAAATCCAAATAAAAAACCAAAAACTTACCATTAAATTACGTTAATATTACCATAGTTTATGGTATTATAATGGTATTATTATGGTAATATAATGGTATTATAATGGTATTATCATCGGAGGAAAAGCGAATATAGTCCCTCAACAATTGGGAAGTTATTCATGCTAATTAGCGAAATTATCCTTTTTCTTTGGAGGGAAAAGAAAAAAAATGTATCTTTGCAAAAAAAATAACAAGACCTACTTCAAATAAGATGAAAAAAATACTGACGGTAACAATTATCACTTTGCTCTGCATAGGAAATCTCTGGGCAAAGGACAACAATTTGGTATGGAATAAGCCAACAACAGAATACAGTAACAGTTATGGAGATGGATACTTTAATCTTGCTTTGGATATAAACAAAGTAGAATTGAAGGATGCTGAAACTTTGATATATATTACAGCACGAGAACGTCCCGACTACCCTGAACATCATAGTTTCCAATTTTCTAGCGACACATATCTGAAGGTTGGCGAAACTCGTTATAAACTGCTTTCAGCAGATGGTATTGAGCTTAATAAGTTTGTTAGTACCCATCGCGATGGCACAAGGAATATGGTATTTCATTTTCAGCCTATACCAAAGACCACAAAGACATTTGACTTCATAGAAGGTGATGGTGAGGGTGCTTTTCAGATAAAAGGTATTAAACCAGTAGAAGAGCGTTGGAAACAAATCATTCCATCTTACTGGCGTGATGAAAATGATGGTGAATGGAAGATTGCCTTTCTTGATAGTTGCGCAATTTACAAATGTCAGTTTTGGGATTATAAGCAATGCAATGTTAATCCCAAAACAGGTGAAGCCAATATTGTAATGACCAATGGAAAAGAGGAATTGAAAGTTGTCATTGGGAAAAACAAGAAAGGAAAGCGCAATATTCATATAGACAATCAGGGATTTGTTTATTCGATGATTACAGACCGTTTTATGCCTGATTATCCCATCAAGGACACTCGCAGCAACTTTGTTGATAATGGGTATAAAAATGATACTATAACCGTGGTGGGGTGGATTAAAGACATGCCCACAGAAGAAAAGAATGATATGACCTTTTCATTTGCATATCAGGAGAACCCAATTTCCGGTAAGCAAATTGAGGAATCTGCCAATATGGATGACCAAGGACGTTTCACCATTAAAATTCCTGTACGGAATAGCACGGAGTTCTTCTGCGACTGGTCACGCTGTTTTGTTCGTACAATGCTGGAGCCTGGCAAGACATACTTCATGCTCTATGATTTCAAGGAAGGTCGCAGATTCTTTATGGGAGATGATGTACGACTTCAAAATGAATTGTTCAGATTCCCACTTGACTGGAATACAGTAAGTATGGAAAAAGATGGAGACTTTGACAAGTATATTGCATCTACTGATAGCCTGTTAAAGACACAATATACGTATATCGACAGTCTTTGCAAT
Organism: uncultured Prevotellaceae bacterium; assembly: GCA_946411565.1. Classification (GTDB taxonomy): domain Bacteria; phylum Bacteroidota; class Bacteroidia; order Bacteroidales; family Bacteroidaceae; genus Prevotella. The sequence continues at coordinate 7,145 of CAMKEM010000046.1, forward strand.
GCTCACCCAACGCTTTCTGTTCGCTTTTCAAAATACAGAAAAGGTAACACATTGTGTCAGCAGGCCGCTAATTTTGGGCAAGCACGTTATGAGGTAGAGAACCATCAACTGACAGACAACGCTCGCAAATATGCCTATGACACATTCTGGACAAAGCAGGATGAACCATACTCTCTACATCGTGATTTAAGTACTTTTGTAAATGATTATCTTAACGATATCACAAGTTCCTATTCTCATTTATTAAGCGTAGAAATTGCTGATTATCTTTCAGAAATAGCACAAAACGATGAGGAAATGGCTATTCTTACACGTTGGAAGGATTTTGTGACAGAAGCAAATAATGCCATTAATGCGGAGCCTAATGAAGAAATTAAGCAAAAACTGGCAGATGATTATAATGCAAAAAATGCAGAACTAATTGAGAAAGCAGAAAAGATTCTCAATAGTCCAAAAGCATCAAGGGTTTTGGGAGAAAAACTTTTAATCACCAAACTTCAGATAGATAGTAAAATACTTGATTCTCTCAAAGCAACTCCTTCTATGAGGAATATCTACCTCAGTCATGTAGTTTACGACAAGATGGAACACGACCACAGGTCGCTAAGCAAGGAATTGATAGATTCATTCAAAACAATGACTACCCAAAATATAGGTTGGGACATTATAGAAAACATGAATAATCGCTATATCAGTGTTGAGAATGGTGATTTTGACAAACTAGTCATCAAATCGTCTGACAATCTAAAGGATCTCTCCAAAGGAGAGGCCATATTAAAGGAAATACTAAAACCATTTAAAGGAAAATTTGTCCTACTTGATATTTGGGGAACATGGTGTGGCCCTTGCAAAGAAGCTCTCAGTCACTCAGAAGAAGAATACAAGCGTCTTTCTAAATATGACATTCAGTATTTATATCTCGCAAACCATAGCCCAAAGGATTCTTGGGAGAATATAATCAAGGAATATAAGGTTACGGGTAGTAACGTAGCTCATTATAATCTTCCAGAAGAACAGCAGTCTGCTATTGAAGGTCACTTGAAAATTGCTGGATATCCCACATACAAACTGTTTGACCGAGAGGGGAATCTGCTTGACATAGATATAGATGCCCGCAACTTAGATGTCTTGGATGATATACTAAAACGATTGTCGGAAAATAAGTGATTTATGCATCTAACAAGGGAAGGTGGATGTTGACATGACTATGGAACGACCATCAACAAGATCTACTTGCCACTTGCCACGTATAGGAAATGATACATTTTTATCTGTGGCACTACCCCCAATATCCTTCTTTCATAAACATAATACCTATTAATCAAAATCTGAAAAAAGAAGTGGAAGGCAACATCTACATTTTTACTCCAATTCTTGTTAAAATACACACAAAACACAATAATTACAAGAAGAAATTTGGAGGTCTCAGAAAGTTTGCTTAATGAACTATAAAACATATAACCGCAAGAATGAAAACGTGAATTAGACAAATTTACCGAGTATAATTTACTTTCCTGACATTTATTTTCAATTAAAAGGCATGCAGGGTGCGGTTTCACGTTAATTATTCTTCTTATAGCTCACTACTGCCCAGACAGCCATGAATGAGGAGGAAATGACGAGGGCGAGGACCTGATGGGCTATGCTCTGGAAATCACCACCTCGGATGAAGACTGTACGGATGGCATCAACGAAATAGTGCATAGGATTGATATACGTAGTAAGATAAGCCCAATGCGGCATTGAACGAACTGGGGTAAAAAGACCGGAGAGCAGCATCAGACAAACCACGAAGAACCACATTACCAACATAGCTTGCTGAAGAGTGTCGCTATAGTTGGAAATGACAAGTCCAAGAGACGAGAAGAACAATGCCAAGAGCAAGGCTAACAAGTAGATAAGGATGAGCGGTCCCTGACACGTAATGCCATAGACGCCCCACGACAGTAGCAGGCAGAGAGTCAGGACTACCATACCGATAATCCAGTAAGGTATGAGCTTTGCAAGGATGAACGACCACTTGGATACCGGGGTAACGTTGATCTGTTCAATAGTTCCCTTCTCCTTCTCTCCCACTATGTTAAGCGCAGGCAGGAAACCGCAGAGCATCATCATAAGGATGCCCGTCAAGGCAGGAATCATAAAGACCTTGTAACTTTGTCCCTTGTTGTAGAGAGATAAAACATCAACCTTCAACTGCTTGACGATATCAGCAGGCACGACATTGGCGGTAACAATCTGCGAAAGATACGACAACCCTATTGAGCCTTTTGTTCCATTAACAGCATTGGCAGCAATAAGAATTTGCGGATTACTGTCCAAGGTTAAGTCGTGGCTGTAATTTCGGGGAATAACCAGTACAATATCAGCCTTTGAGGTTTCAATATCCTTGAAGGCTGCATCATATGTAGGGCGCAGGCCATTGAATATAAAGTAATTAGAAGCCTCTATGCTATGCACAAGTTGCTGGGAGAGCGTAGAACGGTCGTTATCCACCACATCAACACGTATGTTCTTTACCTCCTGATTCATTACCCACGGCATGACACACATCACCATTATGGGGAAGATAAAGATTATCCTCGGCATAAACGAGTTACGGCGTATCTGCAGGAACTCTTTCTGTATGAGATATTTCAATGTCATAGCCTACTATTCTAATCGTTTGTTGAACTTTACCAATGAAATGGTGAGAAGCAATACGGTCATTCCTATGAGGACTGCCACTTCGCGCCACACCTCACCTATACCCACATTCATTATCATCAGTTTGCGCATAGCCTGAATGTAATAGCGCGGTGGTATGACGGCTGAAACCCATTGAAGTATGGTTGGCATTGACTCCACAGGGAAGAGCATCCCAGAAAGCATAACGGTTGGCAACAGCAATACCATAGCCGAGACAAGTAAGGCTACAAACTGGGTCTGCGCGATATTGGAGATAAGCAAGCCAAGGGATAGAGCCAATAGGATGTAAATGAGCGAAACAACGAGGATCCAGCCAAGAGAGCCCGATAATGGCACATCGAGTACCGTGACAGACATCAATAGTATAATGCCAAGAATGAGCAACGCCTGTAACAGATATGGGATTGTCTTAGCCACAATAATCATAAGCGGCTGAACAGGTGATACCAACAGGACCTCCATCGTACCACGCTCTTTCTCGCGGACAATGCTTACAGAGGTCATCATTGCACAGATAAGAAGCATGAGCATTCCCATGATAGCCGGGACAAAGTTATATGCCGACTTCATCTGAGGATTGTATAGTAACTTGGCATTCAGAGACGAGAGCTTAGGGTTGAGAATGGTCTGCTGAGCATAGTTTGTCCATTGCTGAGCCATGTTAGGGTCAGAGCCGTCAACGATAAACTGGATGCCCGAATGCTTGGAGGCATAGTCAGGTGCAAAAACTATTGCCATATCGGCTTTTTGATTTCGGATGAGCAGTTCAGCCTCCTTAGGCGTACCCACGGTAGCTATGACATTAAAATATTCCGATGTTGAAAGTCGATTTACGGAAGCCTGTGTCTGATGATCCATTTGCGAAGTCACAACGACAGTTCGCACGTTCTTCACATCATTGGTTATGGCAAAACCGAAGATAAGCATCATCATAACCGGCATGACAAAGAGTATCAGCATCGTTCGCTTATCGCGAAGGATGTGACGAGTTTCCTTTATGACAAATGATATAAACTGTCGCATGATGAAAAGTCCCCTACCTCCAGCCCTTCCACCGTGATGGGGAAGGGAGAGTCGTGACGGGATTTTATTATTAATTGAATTATTTTTCTATTCTCTTCGCTTGCCTTGCAAGATACGTAAACACATGATCCATATCGGGCTGTCCGAGATTGCGTTTCAGCTCCTCTGGCGTGCCCATCGCACTAATCTTGCCATCCACCATAATCGAGATACGGTCACAATACTCAGCCTCATCCATATAGTGGGTAGTCACGAAAACGGTTATTCCACGATGGGCGGCATCGTATATAAGTTCCCAGAACTGACGGCGGGTTGCGGGATCCACTCCACCAGTAGGCTCATCAAGGAAGACAATGGCAGGCTCATGGAAGATAGAGACGGAGAATGCTAGTTTTTGTTTCCAGCCAAGAGGCAGCGAACCTACGAGGTCGTTCTTATGCTCCTCGAAATTCAGTTTCTTTAGGAGTTCGTCCGTCTTACAGGCAATATCCTTACCCTTCATACCATAGATACCACCGAATAGCCGAATATTCTCAGCCACAGTCAAATCCTCATAAAGCGAGAATTTCTGGCTCATGTATCCGATATTCTTCTTTATCTGTTCATGCTCTGTGCGGATGTCAAAGCCAGCTACTTTACCAGAACCGCTCGTAGGTTGATTCAGACCGGTCAGCATGTGCATGGCAGTCGTCTTGCCGGCACCATTAGCCCCAAGGAAACCGAATATCTCACCTCGCTTAACCGTAAAGCTGATATCGTCAACTGCATGGAAATCGCCGAATGCCTTCACCAAGTGAGAGACTTCGATGACATTTTCAATTTCTGCCCTTTGACCTTTATCTTTTGAGTTTTGACTTATTTCTGGAGGATTAAATATATCCCTGAACCTGTCAAGTACCACCTCTGGTGTGTCTATGCCCATAACCTTACCTTCACTAAGAAACGCCACACGTTCACATTGCCTAACCTCATCAAGATAAGGAGTGGAAGCAACAATGGTTATGCCACGCTCCTTCAGCATAGCAAGCATTTCCCAGAACTCTTTGCGACTCACAGGATCAACGCCCGTAGTAGGCTCATCGAGGAAGAGTACGCTTGGCTGATGAACCAACGCACAACTCAATGCCAGTTTCTGTTTCATACCACCCGACAAAGCCCCAGCCTTACGATCCTTAAATCGCTCTATCTGCGAATATATAGCCTTGATATTGTCATACCCTTCATCAATTGTAGTACCGAAAAGCGTGGCAAAGAACTCAAGATTCTCATGCACCGTCAAATCCTGATAGAGCGAGAACCTGCCAGGCATATACCCTACACGCTTACGTATCTCCTTCATCTGACGTACCACGTCAAAGCCATCTACCGTTGCCGTACCCTCATCAGCAAGCAACAACGTACAGAGGATACGGAACATGGAGGTCTTGCCAGAGCCGTCTGGACCTATAAGTCCAAAAACCTCGCCCTTGCCCACAGAGAACGACACATCATCGAGTGCCTTTACCCTGCCATACGACTTCGAGATATGATTGACAGATATCATAATTATTGTCCTCTCCCCCGCCCTCTCCCATAGGGAGGGATCTGGAATACGAAAGGCATGTTAATTGTTAATTATTAATTATTAAATTGAACTTCCCCATACATACCAATCTTTATATACCCATCATTCTTTACGGCAACTTTCAGGGCATATACCTGATCAGCACGCTCATCATCCGTGAGTATGGTCTTAGGGGTAAACTCAGAACGACTGCTTATCCAAGACACTACGCCCTCGTACTCCTTCTTTTGTCCGTTACCATAGTCGGCAAAGACCTTTGCCTTCTGCCCTACCCTGATATTCTTCAACTGTGCAGAAGTCACATAGGCACGAATAAACATGCTCTTCGTATCTGCCATCTTGAACAAAGGCTTGCCGATTGCCACGAACTCGCCCTTTTCAACGTATTTCTCCAATACAGTACCCTTGACAGGTGCTATGACATGACACTTCCGCAACTGATCCATCAGTTGGCTAACCTGCACATCAGTAGTTGAGAGCTGGGAGTTAAGGGTTGAGAGTTGAGTGTTTAGAGTAGAAACCTGAGCCTTGAGCTGCTTTTCCAACAACTCAACCTGACTTGTCGCATCATCAAGCATCTTGCTTGGTGCAGCCCCGTCGCTAACCAGTTCCTTATAGCGCTGCTGTTCCTGCTTAGCTTTATCCAATTGCTGTCGAGTAACGGCTATCTGGACCTCCATATCCGGTTTCTGACTCTGATAAACCTGCTTTGTTGCACCCATCTGCTTAATCCTCAGCCATATCTGTGTAGTATCAATGAGTCCCACTTCCTTGCCGGCAGCAATCTCATCGCCCTCACAGACATCAAATGCCATCAGCGTGCCACTCTGCTCTGCGGCAATAGTTGTCTCCGTGGCTTCAAACACGCCCGTAGCATCATTTTTTTGCTCTTTGTCTCCACAGCTTGCCAAGACCATTGCCAAACCTATCGTCCATATTGTATTTACTGCTTTCATATTCTATATCAGTTATTGGTTGTATATTTCAAGTCGTAAATCTCTTTCAGCATCTCTATTTCATGCACACATTGCTGAACTTTTGCTGCATTCTCGTTTGTGATCTCCTTCACCAAGTCATTCACATCAATAATGCCATGCGAGAGTCTCGATTCTGCAGCCTTACGTATAGACGACCGCAGATTAATGATTTCCTCGTCATCTGCCATTAGTTTCCGATAGCGCTCTATATCCTCGTTCTGTTGAATCTGTTCCAGATTGTTGTTGAACAGGAACACGCTACGATTGGTCTCCGCTGTCTTGCGTTGCATCTGTATTTTCTCCTTATCATTCTTGCGAGTATAGAAAGCCCCTATATTCCAAGTGAGCCTCGCACCAATCATACCATTGAGCGACCATTGACGATTCATCATATCTTCAAACACATTATATCCGGGATAACCATAGAAACCTTGCGCAAACACCCCGAACTTCGGCATCAAGGATGCATCAAGGGCTTTCTCCTGAGCATCAGCCAGTCGGAGCTGGGCATTAATGGCCTTTAGTTCAGGTCGCTCAGAGTTTAGGGTTGAGCGTTTAGAGTTTAGCGGGGGCTTTACAGGATTCTTCACCTCTATCCCGCAGAAAGTGGATAGTAGCCTGACAAGGGCTTTCCGCTGGGCTTGCATATCCGTCATCTTCTGCACAACGTTCAGGCGCTCTGCCTTTACGTTCAGATAGTCACTCTCAGCTGCCGTCCCGTTTTTCTGCATTGAAGCCAGTTTTTTCTCATTGGCACTCAGCAGATTCTGCAAATTCGCATTCTGCTTGATCTGCTCGTCAAGTAACAGCAAACCGAAATACATCTCATTCACGCGCTTGCGAACATTATACATATTGACCTCGTTCTGAGCCGTCTGTACATTTCCCTGTTCCCGAGCAATCTCTTTTTTGCTCTTGATAACGCCACCGTCATATACCATCTGTTGCACATCAACACCCACGCGGTACTGGTCCTTCGACAGCCCCTTCATGTCTATGCCCATAGCCTTGTACATCTGCTGCATCTGATCGGGAAATGCCGTTACGTCGCTCTGTAGAGTGGCTTGTGCAGAAACAGACACCTGCGGCAACCACCCCTTTTGGATATTTGCCACCGTCAGCTCAGTAGTCTTGTCAATCAGTCCATACTGCTGTATCAGCGGATAATTACGTTCCGCTGCCTGCTGACATTCTTCAAGAGTCTGAGCCTGTGCCATTGCCGGCAACATTAAAAGAGCTAAAATGATTCTTCGCATAATCGTTACTTTGATAATCTTCGCTTTATTCGTTTGCAAAGATACGGCGATTTTACAAAAAATCTGTTATCTTTAAATATGAATAAATGTTCTTTTTGTTAGATTATTACATAAAAAGGATATTATTCCACACATTTTTATTATCTTTGCCATGGATTTAGCAATAATAACTATGGGAAAGCAACCGAATCTGATGAACTATTCGCGAATAAGAGAAATCCTAAGTCCTCATTTCGCACAGATACTTGAATATTCATATTTCAGCAACGAACTGGGCATGATATACGGAAATCCAAATGTTTTCCTGCTTGCCATGCACCACAGTATGCCGCCTTTCGTCATCGATGACTATCGAATGGGAGTATTCGTCGGTGGAGAGGCAAGAATCAGCATCAATCTCGTAGAACGGCATCTAACCCCGGGCACACTCGTGTTCTTGGGACCTGGAACCATCATTAACCCTATAGACTTCGGGGAAGGTCTTGAGCTCTACGGCATAGGACTCTTTGCAGATTTCCCTATGCCATTTGCCACAGGACAGATGCCATCGGCTTTCAACGGACAAGTGCGCGACTTCCAGATAAAAGTCGATGAGAGCGACGTCATCACGGCACGCCATTTCATTGACACCATCTGGCACTTGGTTCACCAACCCGATTACAATCGTCAGGCGGTCAGCAGTATCGTTGCTGCTATGATGTACCACTACGATGGGCTCTATCGCAAGCATATCGACTTGTTAAAGGCTTCGCAAAGTCGTGAGCAGACAATATTCGACCGCTTTATCTATCTTGTCAATCAGCATGCCACACGCGAGCATCAAATAGGTTTCTATGCCGATAAGATGTGCCTCACCGAGCATTATCTTGGTACCGTCATCCGTCAAGCCAGTAGTATTACCGCAAAGGAATGGATTGACCGCGCTCTCATCGAGCATATCAAGATAGAGCTAAAACATTCCGATAAGCCAATAGTCCAGATTTCTGAAGAGATGAACTTTCCCAATCCCTCATTCTTCAGCAAATACTTCAAGCGTCTCACAAACCAGACACCACTAGAATACAAACTTTCAAACTAAAATTACCATATAAACGGAGAGACTCGGTACAGCATTGGAACTGTACCGAGTCTCTTATGGCTTTTTTGCGGCCTTGACTTTTCTTTCTTTTCAGGATTAAGCCTCACCATTACCGAATGGGTTAGCGGTACGAGGTCCCTGTGGAGCCTGTGGCTGACCGAGGTCGATTGTGCCGAACTCTGACTCGTAACGCATGATGTTCTCCTGAAGAGCCATAGCGAGACGCTTTGCGTGCTCTGGAGCGAGAAGGATACGGCTAACCACCTGAGCCTTAGGCTGACCAGGAAGCATACTTGCACAGTCAACAACGAACTCTGCGTGTGAGTGACTGATAACTGCGAAGTTAGAATAAATACCTCTTGCCACCTCTGGTGACACTTCTATCTGTACCTGCTGTCCAGGCTGCTGATTCTTATTATCCATTGTTTAGATTTTATGTGTTAAGTTTATAAATTAAATGTTCGTACAAAAGTGCGCTTCTGCCATCAAAGACAAGCGCGGTTTTAGATTTTGCGAGTACAAAGGTAATAAAAACTTTTGATACCTCCAAATTTATCGATAAATAAATTTAGCCTATTTCTTCCTAATCAAGGTCAATCCATCACGAAGCGGAATCATGACTTTCTCTACCCTATCGTCATTTGCAACGACATCGTTGAAAGCCCTTATTCCCTTTGTCTGGTTATCCCTTGCATATTCTGGATCTATAACATGACCATCCCACAAGGTGTTATCTGCAAGAATCCATCCACCTTTCGACATCAAAGGAAGAACCATCTCGTAGGTCTCAACGTATGTACGCTTATCCCCGTCAATAAAAGCCATATCAAATGTTATGCCTTTTTCAGAAGCGAGACGAGGAACTTCCTCTATGGCATTACCTATTATAAATGAGATCTTATCACTAAGAGGAGAGCCTTCTATCCACTTACGGGTAAAGTCCTCCTGCTCGTCATTTATCTCAAAGGTGTAGAGATGGCCGTCTTCGGAAAGTCCTTCGGCAAGACATAAGGCAGAATAGCCAGAGAAGGTACCCACTTCGAGCACATTCTTCGGCTTTGCCATCTCAACGAGCATCTTTAGCAGACGCCCCTGAAGATGCCCGCTTGCCATACGACCATGAAGCAGACGGACATTGGTGTCACGATAAAGACGATAGAGATATTCAGGCTCCTTGTCTGAATGTTCCCTAACGTATTTATCAAGTTCTGCCTCTCCGTCAAGAGTGGTATGTGTCGGATCCTGTGTCTTAGACTTTGCCATTATTCGCAGAGAGCAGAGATAGCCAAACGATAAGAATCAAGTCCGAAACCACAGATCACGCCTTTGCAGGCAGCAGATATGAAACTATGATGACGGAACTCCTCTCGCGTGTGAACATTACTAATATGTACCTCAATAACAGGGCAACGCAAAGAACGAATACAATCGTGAAGAGCCACACTTGTATGGGTATAGGCTCCTGCATTAAGAGCCACGCCATCGTATGTGAAGCCCACCTCCTGCAACTTATTAATCATCTCACCCTCGATATTGCTCTGGTAGTATTCCAGTTCAACATCAGGAAAACGCTCTCTAAGTTTTGGCAGATAAGCCTCAAAAGAAGAATCACCATAGATTCCAGGTTCGCGAACTCCGAGAAGATTCAGGTTCGGACCATTCATTATCAGTATTTTCATTTGTTTTTTAAGTTTAAGGAGTTCAAGGAGTACAAGGAGTAACGCTCCTAAAGTCGCTTAAGTAGTACAAGACGATAGTATCTACCGTTGAAAGCCATCCGTCTTGTACTCCTTGAACTCCTTGTACTCCTTATTACTCCTTGCAAGTTAATATTTTAATCAATTCCGCCATTCCCTCACTCGCACCTTTCTTTATATGAGTGAGATTAGCTCGTGTAGCCACATCTTTAGGATCGATAAGATACATCGGTATCCCCGGACGACAATACTGCACCAATCCTGCAGCAGGATAAACATTCAGACTCGTGCCTATGATTATGAAGATGTCAGCCTTCTGCGCTTCCTGAGCAGCATCATACATATTAGGCACGTTCTCCTCGAAGAACACGATGAAAGGTCGCAGCAGACTACCATCACCAGCCTTTTCGCCATGAGGAACCTCAAGACCAGACTCTCCGAAACCCTCATGAGGAAGGGTTACGTGAAAGCGAGGATTATCCACATCCCTGCTTGAGCACATCTTCATCATCTCACCATGAAGGTGAATGATATTTGAAGAACCAGCCATCTCGTGAAGGTTATCAACATTCTGGGTAACGATAGTCACATCAAAGTCCTTCTCAAGTTCCTTCAAGAGAAGATGCCCCTTGTTTGGCTTCACATCACGATACTTCGTGCGAAGCATGTTATAGAAATCATTCACATAGCAAGGATCCTGTTCCCAGCCCGTATGACTGGCAACTTTCATAACAGGATAGTTATCCCATAGACCACCAGCATCGCGGAAAGTGGTCAAACCACTCTCAACCGACATTCCTGCACCTGTCAAAACAACTATTTTCTTCTTCATAATTCAATAGTTTTTAGGTTGTTTTATTGCTGAATAACGAGTTTTATTTCTTAACAATGCACAAAAATAGTAATTTTTTTCGTAAATACACTAAAGTAATCGGAGAAAAATGTTAACTTTGCACCTTGATTAAATATTTTTCCACAAAAAACGACAAAAATTCACATGGATAATGTAAGCTACGCCCTCGGACTGGGCATTGGTTCCCAGCTTAAGAGCATGGGCGCAGAGAGTCTCAACATCGATGATTTCGCACAGGCAATCAAGGATGTTCTCAACAATTCTGAACTCAAGATTTCAATGGCTGATTCTCAGCAGATAGTACAGAAATTCTTCCAGGAGCAGGAGGCTAAGCAGCGTGCTGCTATGGCTGAGAACGGAAAGAAGCTCAAGGCTGAAGGCGAGGCATACCTTGCAGAGAATGCAAAGAAGGACGGTGTAATCACTACCGCTTCAGGTCTTCAATACACAGTTATCAAGGATGGTACAGGTAAGTCTCCAAAGGCTACCGATACTGTTGTATGTCATTACGAGGGTTTCCTCACAAACGGCACAGTATTCGACAGCAGCATACAGCGTGGTGAGCCTGCATCATTCCCACTCAATGGCGTTATCGCAGGTTGGACAGAAGGTCTTCAGCTCATGAAGGAAGGTGGCAAGAACCGTTTCTTCATTCCTTACAACCTCGCATACGGTGAGGCAGGCGCAGCAGGTGCCATTCCTCCATACGCAGCCCTCATCTTCGATGTTGAGCTTATTGAGGTGAAGTAAAGGAATAGACTAGTTAATCTAGAATCTCTAGATAACCTAGATATCCTAGAAATCCTATATTGACTAGGAAACCTAGAAAATCTAGCTTCCCCCGAAAACAATAACTAAAACAAATAAAAATAAAAACAAATGAAAAAATTCACTTTCGCAGCAATCGCACTTATCGTTGCTCTCGCTGCATCATTCTCTTCTTGCGGCAACAGCCCAAAGGCTAACCTCAAGAACGACATTGACACAGTAAGTTACACAGTCGGCATGGCTCAGAGCCAGGGTCTGAAGGAGTATCTCGTTAACCAGCTCGGTGTTGACACAACCTACATGGACGCTTTCATCAAGGGTCTTAACGAGGGTGCCAATGCAGGTGACAACAAGAAGACAGCAGCTTACTATGCTGGTATTCAGATTGGTCAGCAGATCTCTAACCAGATGATCAAGGGCCTCAACCACGAGCTCTTCGGCGAGGATTCTACAAAGACTATCTCTATGAAGAACTTCCTTGCAGGTTTCATCGCAGGTACAACAGGCAAGAAGCAGCTTATGACAGTTGATCAGGCTGGTCAGATTGCTCAGCTTAAGATTCAGGCTATCAAGGCTCAGGAGGCTGAGAAGCAGTTCGGCGACAACAAGGTAGCAGGCGAGAAGTTCCTTGCTGAGAATGCAAAGAAGGAAGGCGTTAAGACTCTCCCAAGCGGTGTTCAGTATAAGGTTATCAAGGAAGGTTCTGGCGAAATCCCAACCGACACATCTGTAGTTGTTGTAAACTACGAGGGTAAGACAATCGACGGTAAGGTATTCGATTCTTCTTACACACGCAACGAGCCTGTAACATTCCAGGCTAACCGAGTAATCAAGGGCTGGACAGAGGCTCTCGTTCACATGCCTGTTGGTTCTACATGGGAAGTTTACATCCCACAGGAGCTCGCTTACGGTGAGCGTTCTACAGGCCAGTTGAAGCCTTTCTCTGCACTCATCTTCAAGATTGAGCTTGTCAGCATCAAGAAAGCAGGCGACAACGCCAAGAAATAAATTCTAAAACAAAAATGAAGAAATCTTTATTTATAGTAGTAACAATGATGGTGAGCTTCTCAATGCTCGCCATCGCTGCTAATGACAAGAAGAAAAAGGTGGTGGCTCCAACAGCTCCAGCCCGCACAGTTCTTGCCAACAGCAATGATACCCTCAGCTACGCAGCCGGTATGGCACAGACCAATGGTCTTATCCCTTACCTCACAAGTCAGTTGAAGGTTGATACAACCTATATGGCTGATTTCATCAAGGGTTTCAACGAGTCTATGGACAAAGGTGATAACCCAAGCTACAATGCCTATGCTGCGGGTATTGAGATTGCAAAGATGGTTAAGGAACGTATGTTCCCAGGCATCGACAAGGAACTCGAGGGAACTTCTGAAGCCCTCGTTCGTCCAAAGTTCATCGAGGGTTTCATAGCAGCCCTTAAGAATGACACTTCTATCTACAATCAGCAGACTTCAGCAAGCTATTTCGAGGCTCGTATGAAGGCAAGCCATCAGGCTAAGCAGGAAAAGCTCTATGGAGCTAACCGCGAGGCCGGTAAGAAGTTCCTTGCTGAGAATGCAAAGAAGGAAGGTGTGGTAACAACTCCTTCTGGTCTTCAGTACAAGATTCTGACAAAGGGCACAGGTCCTATCCCTACAGCTTCTCAGGAGGTAAAGGTAAAGTACGAGGGCAAGCTCCTCGACGGCACAGTCTTCGACTCTTCATACAAGCGTAGCGACCCAATCACCAAGTTCCGTTGCAACCAGGTCATCAAGGGTTGGACAGAGGCTCTTACCATGATGCCTGTCGGTTCTACATGGGAGCTTTACATCCCTTACGAGCTTGCTTATGGCGAGCACGATCAGGGCAAGATAAAGCCTTTCTCTATGCTCATCTTCAAGGTTGAGCTTGTTGGCATTGAGGGTTTGGAGGCAGAGAAGCCAGCAGAAGCAGCAAAGGTTCCTGTAAAGGCTGCACCAAAAGCCGCTCCTAAGAAGGCAGCAAAGAAGAAGTAAAACATTCAAACGCTAAGTCGCTAAGCAATTTATAGCAACAAATAAACCACTACCCTATTTCAGGGTAGTGGTTTTTATTTTAATAGAGGGATTTTCACGCAAATAGCAGGAAACACGAAAAAGCGTCAAGCAACTTTGCTTACATAAATAAAAGTAGCAAAAAATGTGGCACAAGCAATTAATAGCCTGTACCACAAAATTAAATATTATCTTACATAGAGTTGCGCTCCATTTGCACTTACCCCATTTTTAATAAGAGTTGCAACATATGTAACAGGACCATTAGTTGGTGGAACGTCTATATAAATTGTTCCTGAATGTTCCGACCAGGTCCCAAGATTGACATTTTTCGTAGTGTACGTTTTCATATCATAAAGTACAATTCCTACATTTACTCCTGTTTGACTGAGAGTGAAATCTACCTTAATACTATTACCCACTTTTGACAATTTAAGTCCATCATACCAATTACCTACTTCGAAAGACTTTGTCGCTAATACCTTTTCATTAGAATACAATTTACAAATATATTCACCCTCTTCAAGTTTGCCAAATGAAACATTTCTATATGTATTTATATTTGTATTCGAGGTATTTATCTTTGAATTTGGATCAGAAAGGTTTATTCTCTTCACTAGGGTTTCAGTTCCATTTGAATTCTTCTTATATACTCTTAGTGAAGAATAAATAGAGCCATGTTGCATGGTGTAATTAACAGAGACATTATTGCCAGAAACAGGGATGGAACCAATACTTCCTAACGCAGTGATAGTTACCTTCGCCTCATAACAAGGATAAACTTTACCATTGGATATTTCTCCAGCAACACTACCATTCACATAAAGATATAGTCTAAATTCACTTTCTGTCCAATTTGGATCTATACTAATAGTCTTTGTAGAAGAATAACCATTTGACGGAGATAATGTTATAGGTTGTGGATTAATAACACCACCCTTCTGAATAGACAAGAAATTCAAACTTACACTAGAAGCATTAGTAGTTTTGTATTTGAAAGTAATTGTGCTGTTGCTTGAATTGTAAGTAAGAGATGATATACTGCCAGAAGCATTAGATGGAGCTGCCATAGCAGAATTCAACATCATAGTGCGACTTTCCGCACTAGACATCTCACTACTTGAAGTGCTAGCCTTCGTCCCAGCTTGTACACTACACCATGTTGCCAGACAACATGATAATAAAAGTAAAATTTTTTTCATTATAGGTTTTATTATTAAATTTTGTCCGCAGAATTAGTATTTCGCCAAGACCAAAGAGGCGCGGGCATCCCCCTCCGGTGGTGATTAATAAATAAAATTCGTCATATTTCACTTAGAACATGAAAAAATCCTCAAAGGCCTCCCATTAAATACTTCAAAGATAATATGTGCTCTCTACATTTCTTTACAAAACAGCACTTCATGTAACAGAGCTAAAGCACTAAGGACAAGGAGGAATAATAGAGATCTGGTTATAATTAGGTCCCGTCATCTTTCTTCATTCTTTCTTCAGTGTGACTATGTATGTATCGCTATGCAACAGTGCAAATTTACACAATTTGTTTCATACAGCAATCGTATTATAACACATTTTTACAATCACACTGTTATTTTTGGTATAATTTAATAAATCAAGCTGCATTTTGCAACATAAACAAATCAAACGTTTGCATTTAAAACGTAGAAACACATAGCAAGAATTTAAAAATTATCGGTGTATTCCCATCCTCATTCCTTCACTTCTTGCCCACCAATACTCCATTGTTAGTCAATATATACTCCATCGGAAATATGGAGCATCTATGGAGTATCCTAAGAGGAAGAACGGAAAATAGCGGTATAGACTGCAAGAAAAAAACGAAATTCTTAGAAATCACAAGACAATTTTTGTAGAAAAATCACTACAAGAGCTATTTTCCCCTTAGATTATTTGCCAATTATGTTTTTTATTCCTATCTTTGCAACATCGTTTTAACCGAGTTTCAAAACAACATACAACAAATCGGACAAGACTTCTAACTCTACTCATAGATACCAGAAAATATATTCCTATGAAGAAAAGAAACTTTCTATTATTCGTTTGTCTAATCACAAACATCATAGCATACGCGCAAAGAACTGATTTTAAAGAGTTCTTGAGCCATTTTTATGAAACAGCAAATGTTTCTTGTGAAAAAACAGACTATTTTGCAGAGATAAAAGCAGAATTACACAAGAAGTTTTTGCCGATACCGCTATCTCCATGTTCTGTCGAAAAGACCAACGATTGGAGAGGTGCTGCAAAATGGGAAACTAATGGTCTGATTGTTGTATTTGCAGAAAGATATAATGATGTGGCATGTGAAGAAGAGGGTTATCCTTGGATGGAAAAATGGCTTGTTTCATACGATGAATCGGGAAAAGTAATAGACTATATCCTTGCAACAAAATCAAGTGACAGATATTTCTATGAAATCAACGGAACTATCTTACCCACAAGTATCTCCGTGAAATTTGTCAATATAAGTAAAGAAACGATGCACAATATGCCATCAGATGCCAAATCTATTCCTTGTACCATTGAGTTCTATGACATAACCATGGATAATAACGGTCATTTTCATAGGCAAAAGAAACAGGAAGATCAAAAAGGACTAGTGGTCTGGAATAAAGGAAGAAACAAATTCGTCATTAACTCTGAAAACTAAAACCGTATGAACATAAGAAAGATTTCATTATTCATTTGCCTAATAACAAGCACTTTTGTATATGGGCAAAAAACGACATTTGAAGTTTTCCTTAGACAGTTTAGGGAAATCGACAATTTATCAGCAGAGGCTTTTTCTTGCACAGCGGATACTTGTATAAATCCCGAACAAGTTGATTTGTATCTGCCTATACCTCCATCACCATGCAACTTAGAGAAAGACAAGAACTGGAGAGGCATAGCGAAATGGAGTTCCGGAAATTACATTATTGTATGTGTAAGCACATACTATGACAGACCATGTGCAGAAGAAGGTTATCCTTGGTTTGAAGATTGGTTTGTTTCATACGATAAAGAAGGACACATAATCAACCAGATACAAACAATAAAGGTGGGAGACCGTTATAATTGTGATTTTCAAGGAACAATATCTCCTTTAAAAATATCTTTCACACAAGCAGTAACCCGCATAGAGGACTTAGACGAAAGAGAAGACTGGAATATCATTCCCTGTGATGTTGAGTTCTTTGATATAACTATGGACGAGAGTGGTCATTTCAATAAGACTACCACCCAGAAAAACCGAAAAGGTCAGAATATCCGGAGTAAAGAATACAACGGATATGACTTTAAGATTATAGAATAACGTGAGTTCGACAAATCTCATGTAGCCGAGGCTGCGTTTGATTTCATCGAATTTCCGTTAATTACTTGGTGTAATAGTCGATGTAATACTTTTTGAAAAAAGTTTTCAACACCGAGTATTACACCTTTGTCGTTTTGTGCACACTAAATAATTGTATATCAGTTTGTTTACCTTGGTGTAATACCCCCGAAAGTATTACACCAGTATTACACCAAATCCCCTGAAATGGTGTAATACTTTCAAGGGTATTACACCGCATCTAACACGCTGATAATCAACAAAAATATCACACATAACAGCAAAAGGTGTAATATCCCCTTAAAAAAACTTTTTTATTTTTTTCATCGAAAGGGTATTACACCAATATCAAAGCACCCTATTACATCCTCCGCATTCTATGTTAAATTCCAAGTAAATTTCTGTTTTTAACTATATATTTA
>CAMKEM010000047.1 GCA_946411565.1 uncultured Prevotellaceae bacterium
GTTAAAAACAGCTTGCTGTTTGCCATATAGCCAATTCGTCGAACTCACGTTAAATCAGATAAATCCGCTTCCCTTTATTTCATCGAATTCACGTTAAAAAAATAACTTGGGACGATTTAGAAGGCTGTTTTTGTGGGTGGCGGCTCATCTTTTTTGCTGTTTTGAATTCACTCATCAGTCATGATGCCCGCATCTGCATTTTGCACGTAAGCAAAAGCCCTTCTTCGTGAATCCAAAACATCTCAAAAATCTGAGGTTTAATCGTCCCAGTTTATTATTTCATCATTACTTAAAAGATTTTTTGTCGCTAAATTTGGCAATTTGAGAAAATGTTATTATCTTTGCGCGGAATTTAAACGAACCTAAAACAATATGAAGGAATTTAAACCAGTTCTAAAGTTTGTCGGAGTTTATCTTTTGATAGTAATAGCTCTTATCATTTTTGCAATTATTGCAGGCATTTTGTATTTCGTGATATCACATACTCCATCAGCGGAAATGAAAAATATAACTTCGCACATGAATGATCCAATCATGGTGTTGATAAACGATATAATAATGTTCGTGATTCCTTTGGCTTTGACATGGAAATTTGGCTTGATTGATCTATCCACGGAATTCAGGAATGGTAGAGAGACGTTTTCGAAAATGAAATATCCTATTCTTGTTGGCGTGTTATGGTTCTTTGCTGACTCTATGCTGGAAGATTTGCTTGGTATAGAAATGCCTGAAGATTTGGAGAAAACGTTTAAAGAATTGATGCACTCGCCTATTGGAGTTCTCGGAGTATGCGTTTGTGCGCCTGTGTTTGAGGAATTGTTGATGCGAACAGCCATTCTTGGTTTGATGCTGCGTGGTGGCGTAAAACCGTGGATCGCTATAACGATTTCAGCTCTTGCTTTTGGATTAATGCATATGAATTTGGCTCAGTTTGTATTTGCAAGCATAGGAGGCTTGATGCTCGGATTTGTTTACTACAAGACGAATAACGTCTTTGCTGTAATGATTATTCATGCCATTCAGAATACGTTTGCAACTGTTATGACGTTGTCTCTTGAGGGGGCTGTGGGTGAGGACGGCCACCTCTACGACCTCATTGGCATCCCAGCCGTAGTATTGCTCTTGATTGTTTTTGCCTCTGGCAGTTTTTATTTCCTGAGACGTGTCGCTTCTCAGTTTCCTCAGCCTCAATTTGTGGAAAATGAAGTGAATGAAGAGAATGGCACACCCTTTGTTGAGTAAGGGTAAATTAAAAATCATAATATAATGGAAGAAAAGGAAATAAACATAGAAGAGTTGCTTAAGAAGGCTGAAAATGAGCAGGAAACAGTTGCTCCAGAGGCTGAGGCTAATGCTGCTGAAGAGGAAAAGACTGACACTAATGTCACAGAGGAAGAGGCAAAGACTGACGAAGAGTCAGCACCTGCTGACCCTTTGTCAGAACTTCAGAATCAGGTAGAGGAACTCAAGAAAGAAATGCTCTACAAGCAGGCTGAGTTTGAGAACTATCGTAAGCGTACTATCAAGGAGAAGGCTGATCTTATCCTCGGTGGTGGCGAGAAGACTATCAAGGAGATTCTGCCTGTGCTCGACGATTTTGAGCGTGCTCTTGCTGATAAGACTGATGACGTGAATGCTGTACGTGAAGGTATGCAGTTGATCTTCAATAAGTTCGTTTCTACACTTGAGAAACTTGGTGTGAAGAAAATTGAGACTGAGGGTGCAGACTTCAATGTGGATTTCCATGAGGCTATCGCACTCGTACCAGGTATGGGTGACGCGATGAAGGGTAAGGTCATCGATTGCACAAAGACTGGTTACACACTTAATGACAAGGTGATCCGTCACGCACAGGTAGCTGTTGGTCAGTAAAATAAGAAAGAGAGAAATATGGCAAAAAGAGACTATTATGAGGTGCTTGGCGTTGATAAGTCGGCAAGCGCAGCTGAGATAAAGAAGGCCTACCGTAAGTTGGCTATCAAGTATCACCCTGACAAGAATCCTGACAACAAGGAGGCTGAGGAGAAGTTCAAGGAGGCTGCTGAGGCTTACTCTGTGCTCTCTGATGATCAGAAGCGTCAGCAGTATGATCAGTTCGGCTTCAACGGTCCTAACGGCTTCGGCGGTGATGGTGGCTTCGGTGGCTTTGGTGGAGGTGGCTTCTCTATGGATGACATCTTCTCTGCATTCGGCGACATCTTCGGAGGTCACAGCGGCTTTGGCGGTGGCTTCGGAGGTGGCTTCGGCAGAGGCGGCGGTCGTCAGCAGCATCGTGGAGCAGACCTTCGTCTGAAGGTTAAGCTTACCTTGCAGGAGATTTCTACTGGTGTTACCAAGAAATTCAAGGTTCGCAAGTATGTCACCTGTGATTGTTGTCACGGCTCTGGTGCTGAGGCTGGTAGCGGAACGGAGACTTGTAGCACATGTCACGGTTCTGGCTATGTGGTTCGCTCAAAGCAGAGCATCTTTGGAATGATGCAGACACAGTCACCTTGTCCTACTTGTGGTGGCGAGGGTACTGTCATCAAGAAGAAGTGTAAGAAATGTAACGGCGAAGGCGTTGTCCTGGGCGAGGAAGTTGTAGAGGTTAACATCCCTGCTGGCGTACAGGACGGTATGGTAGTGAATGTTCCTGGCAAGGGAAATGCCGGCAAGCACAATGGTGTGAACGGTGATATTCAGGTATTCATCACAGAAGAGCAGAACGACGTGTTTGTTCGTGATGGCAACGACTTGATCTACAACCTCTTGCTCGACTTCCCAACAGCCGCTCTTGGTGGTGAGGTTCTTGTTCCTACTGTTGATGGTCATCAGGCAAAGGTAACTATACAGCCAGGCACACAACCAGGTACGGTTATGCGTCTGCGTGGTAAGGGACTTCCTGCTGTTTCCGGCTACGGCTATGGCACGGGTGATATCCTTATTAATGTCAGCATCTACGTTCCAAAGACTCTCAACAAGGAAGAGCGCAAGGCTATCGAGACTCTTCGCGAGAGTGAGAACTTCCAAGGTGACAAGCAGACAAAGAAGTCAATCTTCGACAGATTCAAGAACTACTTTTAAATGAAAAATTATAAAATGAAAAATGATAAAATACAGGTTACAAAAATTGTAAATGGTAAATTGTACATGATATGATTTTTCATTTTTCACTTTTCATTTTATCATTTACTTATGACTTATTCCGAAACATTAGAATATCTATACACAAGCACCCCCGTTTTCGAGCGAGTGGGTGCTTCTGCGTATAAGGAGGGCTTGGAGAATACCATAGCCCTCGACAATCATTTCGGCAATCCGCACACCCTTTACAAGACTATCCATGTGGCTGGTACTAACGGTAAAGGCTCAACCTCGCATACCCTTGCGGCTATACTCCAGAGTGCGGGCTATCGTGTGGGACTCTACACCTCTCCGCATCTTGTGGATTTCTCTGAGCGTATCCGCGTGAATGGAGAACCTATAAGTCATGAGTATGTCGTTGATTTCGTGCGTGATAACAAGAGTTTCTTTGAGCCTCTTTACCCTTCGTTCTTTGAACTCGTAACGGCTATGGCTTTTCGCTATTTCGCTGAGAAACACGTAGATATTGCCGTTATAGAGGTGGGGCTTGGCGGGCGTCTTGACTGTACCAATATCATTTCCCCAGTCTTGTCGGTTATCACGAATATATCCTTCGACCATACAGGCTTCCTTGGCGATACCCTTGCAAAAATAGCAGGGGAAAAGGCTGGAATCATCAAGCCTAATACGCCAGTTGTGATAGGTGAATATCTTCCAGAAACACTCCCTGTCTTTAAGCAGAAAGCTGAGGAAATGAATGCAGAACTGATACTTGCGCAGGATAGGGTAGGGCAGTATGAACTACCAGAGTTCCAGCTTCATGGGGCTTGTCAGAAACGTAATCTCCAGACGATTCTCACGGCTGCCCATGAACTCGTTCGTCTTGGCATTCTCTCTGATGAGGAGGCAATCGTGAAGGGCTGTGCTCATGTATGTGACCTTACAGGTCTCAGAGGCCGTTGGGAGACGCTTTCTGAATCTCCTCTAACCATCTGCGATACAGGTCATAACCTTGCAGGATGGGAATATCTTGCACCTCATATAAATAAGGTGTATGGGGAAAAGGTAGCGCAGAATCAAGAGGCAAGGCTTCGCATAGTCTTTGGTATGGTTGATGATAAGGATATCAATTCTGTTCTTTCGCTCTTGCCAGAGGATGCGTTCTATTATTTCTGTCAGGCTTCCACGCATAGGGCTATTCCTGTGGAAAAGGTGGTGGCTTTGGCCGCTGAGCATAACCTCGTGGGTGAGGGCTTCCCTTCTGTTGACGAGGCATACGAAAAGGCAAAGGCTGATGCCTCAGATGCAGATTTCATCTTCGTTGGAGGCAGTAGCTATGTGGTTGCTGATCTCCTGTCGTCTCCACTTTTTCATTAAAAAACAGGTAAACGCTTGTTATTTCGAAAAAAATAACTATCTTTGCACCCAATAAACTTGGTGAGGAGTTAAAGGAGTGCACGTAGTAAAAGGAGTTCAAGACGAATGACTGATACTGTAGTCTTGTACTGCTTGAGCGACTTTAGGAGCGTAACTTCTTGTACTCCTTGAATTCTTAAATATTATCTTATGACACCACACATTAATGCCAAGGATGGTGCTTTCGCAAAGACCGTTCTTATGCCGGGCGATCCGCTTCGTGCAAAACTTCTGGCTGACACATTCCTTGAGAATGCGGAGCTTGTAACTGACGTGCGCAATATTTATGGCTATACAGGCACTTACAAGGGCGTTCCTGTGAGCGTGATGGCTTCTGGCATGGGTATGCCAAGCATTGGCATCTACTCTTGGGAACTGTACTCTTTCTATGGCGTTGAGAATATCATCCGTATAGGTTCGGCTGGTAGCTATTCTGCTCAGCTCGACGTGCTTGACGTGGTTCTTGCCAAGGAGGCTTATAGTGAGTCTTCATTTGCCAAGACATTGAGCGGATATGATAAGGATACAATTCTTCCAAGTCAGCATGTGAATGATGTTATTATTCAGGCTGCAAAGGATGCTGACATAGAGTGTAAGCTTGCTCGCGTTCACTCTGCCGATGTATTCTATACTCAGGAGTCATGGCAGGATATTTGTGGTCGTAACAAGTGCGAATGCGTAGAGATGGAGTCTTTCGCCCTCTTCCACAATGCCAATGTACTTGGCAAAAATGCCGCTTGTCTGCTTACCATCAGCGACTCATTCGTGAATAAGCGTGAACTGACCTCAGACGAGCGTCAGAACTCATTTAAGAATATGATGACCGTAGCTCTTGAGGCTGCGATAAGGCTTTAGCAGAAGTGAAAAGTGAAGAGTGAAGAGTGAAAAATTTGAATTACATTTTATTGCGAAAATATTGATGTTGATAATAAACAGCAATACAAAATTAAATTTTTCACTCTTCACTTTTCACTCTTCACTTTTCACTTGAGCTATGCGAAAGTTGAAAAAATGAAAGTAAATCCAGAAACATACGAAGGACTTACTCGTCCGGCATACGTGCTGGAGGAGAAGCGTCTGCGCAGAAACCTTGCCCTTATCCGTGATGTGGCAGAGCGTTCTGGCGTTGAGATAATACTTGCTTTCAAGGCGTATGCCCTTTGGAAGACCTTCCCGATTTTCCGTGAGTATATCTCAAGTACCACGGCTTCAAGTCTCTCAGAGGCTCGTCTGGCGTATGAGGAGTTTGGTGCACAGGCTCATACCTACTCACCAGCCTATACGGATTATGAGATTGATGACATTGCGCGTATGTCGAGTCATCTCACGTTCAATTCGCTTTCGCAGTATGAGCGTTATCATAATCGTGCAAAGGCTGCTAATTCGGCTATAAAGTTTGGTGTGCGTGTAAATCCAGAGTATTCCGAGGTTGGTACTGACATCTATAACCCATGCGCTCCAGGCACTCGCTTTGGCGTTCTTGCCGAAGACCTTCCTGACACGCTTCCTGATGATATAACGGGCTTCCATTGTCATTGTCATTGTGAGAGCGGTTCAGACGTGTTCCTGCGCACTCTCGTCCATATCGAGGAGAAGTTCGGCAAGTGGTTCCCTCAGCTTGAGTGGATCAATTTCGGCGGTGGACATCTTATGACTCGTGCGGATTATGACGTGGAGTTGCTTGTCTCTATCCTCACGGATTTCCGCAAGCGTTATCCTAATCTCAAGGTCATTCTTGAGCCAGGCTCAGCCTTTGGTTGGCAGACAGGTCCTTTGGTCTCTCATGTGGTTGATATCGTGGAGAATCACGGCATTCGCACGGCTATTCTTGATGTCAGCTTCACTTGTCACATGCCCGATTGCCTCGAAATGCCTTATCATCCCGCCGTTCGTGGAGCTGAAACCATAGAGGATGCCGAGACCGTCCTTGGTCTCGCAAACGATGGCGTTAGCGGCTCCCTCCCTACGGGGGAGGGCGGGGGGAGAGGCCATATCTACCGTCTTGGTGGCAACAGCTGCCTCTCAGGTGACTGGATGTCTGCGTGGCGTTTTGATCACGAGCTTCAGATAGGCGAGACCATCATCTTTGAGGATATGCTTCACTATACCACGGTAAAGACTTGCACGTTCAATGGCATCAGTCATCCTGCCATCTGTCTTCTTCGTGAGGATAACGAGCTTGTTTCCCTCCGTGAATACTCTTACGAGGATTATAGAGACAGAATGGATTGATATAAGTCAATTCTGTAACAGCAAAGGTAAAATTCTCGTGGTATCATTCTTGTTTCTCGAAAATTATTACTACCTTTGCACTCGCAATTGAGAAATCAATAGCAAGATAACCAAATGGTGGATGTAGTTCAGTTGGTTAGAGCGTCAGATTGTGGTTCTGAATGTCGTGGGTTCGAGCCCCACCCTCCACCCAAAAAGCGTAAGTCTTGGCAACAGGATTTACGTTTTTTTTTATGTGTTTTGTTGGGAATGCAGAAGGCACGAAAGAAACAAAATCTTTCGTGCCTTCTGTGTTTTGAATGATTCCGTGTTCGGGTGGTGTTGTCATGAATTTGGTTGGGGAGAAGGGTTTCTGTTTGGCAAGTAGCAAGTTTCTTTTAACTGGTAGTGATTTTGGGGTATGTCTCAAGTTCTATGCGAAGTTTTGATCTTGCCGATCTTCTTCTGATAATTTGCAATTTTATGTTCTGTCTTATTTTGTTGGTTGAAGATTGGTAAGACTGGGAACTTGCTTTAGCTTGATGAACCTTAGCGAATAATTATTGCCAGTTACCTCCCTGTGGTCTGTGGGTCTGCGACAAATCTCAGCACCGAAGGTGCGTTTGTTTAGAGTTCGTTGAACTTGTGATGAGAGCTGCCTTCCAGTTCGCCGTCCTTGGTGCCATTGCGTATCTGTCGCTATTCTATCCGTTAAAATCCCTTGAATTCTCCTTCGTGAGAATTCGATATTTCCGTACAAATGTACGTGCGGTGAAAAATATTCAATTCTCACGCCACGATGGAATGGGGTTTTACGCGCTTTCATATAGGAAGCAAGTGTGGGGAATCGGTGTTACAACGATGATTTTTGTTCTAATTTTTAGTTAAATATGATATTGAACGTAATAATTTGTGAAAAATCCTTTTGATATGCGAGTTTTTATGTTAGAAAATGTTGTAAAGATAAGAAGAGAAATCGTAAGAGCTTGTATATCATATTGTTATGTTGATAATAAATGTTAAATGTAACAAAAATGTACGTATTTTAATTTGTGAAAAAGAAATAGAATTTACAAATATGCAACAAACAGAACAAAAGATGTAACAAATGATTGGGTGTTATGTAACACTTAAATTTGTATAATAAATATAAAAGGAGTACTTTTGTAGCCGAATTTGTAGGATCAACCTAAAGAAATTTAATAAAATTAATTCATTAACTTAAACTTATCAAAAATGCGAAAACTTGAAAAGTTGGGAACTTGGAGCAGGACGTTCCTCCTCCTTTCCGTCCTTTGCTTCTTTGCAATCTGTGCTCAGGCTCAGACTGTATCGGGTGTCGTAAAAGATCAGAATGGTGACGCAGTTATTGGAGCTACTGTGAAGATAGTAGGTTCTAAGTCTGGTACCGTAACTGACTCAAAGGGACACTACTCTATCGAAGCATCTAATGGTTCTATCCTCAGCGTAAGCTACGTTGGTTATCTGACAAAGCAGATGCGTCTTAGAGGTGAGAACGTAGTTGACATCGTTCTCATGGAGGACAACACAACTCTTAACGATCTCGTTGTTGTGGGTTACGGTGTCCAGAAGAAGTCTGACCTCACTGGTTCTGTAGCTTCTATTAAGTCTGAAGAAATCAAGAACCTCTCTGTAACTGATGCTGGTGCTGCGCTTCAGGGTAAGGCATCTGGTATCCAGATTATTAATGGTGGTTCTCCTGGTCAGGGTGCAACCATCCGTGTTCGTGGTTACTCTTCAAACTCTAAGGATGGCCTTGGCCCTCTCCTCATCGTTGATGGTAATAAGGTGGATAACATCCAGTATCTCGACCCATCACTCATCGAGTCTATGGAAGTCTTGAAGGATGCTGCTTCTGCTGCTATCTATGGTGCTCAGGCTGGTAACGGTGTTGTAATCATCACTACTAAGAATGGTGCAAATAATGGTGGTACAGCAAAGATTACTTATAGCTTGAAGGCTGCTAACCAGTCTCTCGGTAAGAAGGCTGATATTTTCAATGCTGCAGATTACATCGAGTATCAGCAGTACGTCGGTCTCCTTAGCCAGGCTACTCTTGACCAGAACAAGTATGATGGTCGTGATACAAACTGGTATGATGAGGTATTTGATAACAGCTGGTCTGTTCAGCATAACATTACTGTTCAGGGTGGTAACGACAAGGGTCATTTCCTTGCAAATATTGGCATCTTGGACAATGATGGTATTGTTAAGGGTAATAAGGACGTTTACAAGCGTTTCTCTGCTCAGGTAAATGCTGACTATCAGTTCTTTAAGTGGTTTAACGTTAAGTCTTCTACAAACGTTGAGAAGTGGAGCAGAAAGTCAATTGGTGGTGGTTACCAGTCAATGCTTAACTCTGTTGTTTCTATCGATCCTCTCACAGCTCCATACGTTTATAGCGTTGAAGATATGGGTATTGGTATGAAGAACCGTTGGGATCTTGACAACCATGGTGATGTTCTTACTCCTCCAGAATATACAGACGAGAACCCAGTTTGGTATGGTACTTCTAAGTATTTAGAGGATGCTACAGGTAACCCTCTCGCAATGCGCGACCGTTCACATCGTACAGATGGTGGCGTAAATGTACGTGGTAGCTTGGAGGCTAACCTTATGCCAGTTGATGGTCTTACAGTTACTTCACGTCTTGGTTATCGTATCACTCAGGGTAATTCTCATGACTATCAGAACCCTTGGTGGCTCAATGGTAAGAATGCTAAGGCTACTGCTTATACTATCTCTGGAAAAACTGATGCTGGTCTCTACTATCAGTGGGAAAACTTTGCAAACTTCAACAAGACATTTGGTAAGCATACTATCGGTCTCATGGCTGGTATGTCATTCACAAAGGATCATAAGGATAATACTTCTATAGGTGCTTCTTCAGAAAAGCCAGTTCTTACTGGTGATGGCGCTTCAAACTTCAATTATATTGATTACCTGAGCGATAACGGTAAGGCTAATCTTGATGATTTGAAGAATCGTCCTGAGGATTACACATCTCTCTCTTATTTCGGTCGTGTTACTTATAGTTTCGATGATCGTTATAGCATTCAGGCAAACTTCCGTCGTGATGCTTTCTCTTCTGAGAAGCTTTCAACTAATGCTCGTTGGGGTACATTCCCTTCTTTCTCTGCAGGTTGGACACTCAGCAATGAGTCATTCTTTAAGAATGCAGTTAGCGACAAGGCAGTTTCTTTCTTGAAGCTCCGTGGTTCTTGGGGACGTAATGGTAACGTAGGTGCTCTTAGCGGTTATCAGTGGAAATCTGTAGTTGGTTATGGTGGTTATTATCAGTACGCTCCTGGTGGTGAACTTTCTACAGGTGCTTACCCTGACAAGCGTGCTAATGAAAAACTTAAGTGGGAGACATCTGAGCAGATCGACTTAGGTCTTGACGCTCGTTTCCTCAGCAACCGTTTGAGCTTGGGTGTTGACTGGTATAAGAAGATAACTAAGGATCTTCTCATTGAGGTTGCAGGTATTCCTGAACTCGGTGGTGCTAAGTATTGGCTTAATTCTGGTAAGGTTCTCAACCAGGGTTTTGATATCGAGCTTGGTTGGCGTGATAACATTGGTGATCTTAAGTATAGTATCAGCACTAACTTCTCTCCTCTTAAGAATGAGGTACAGGAAGTGGCTTATGACGTTCCACGTATTGATGATAAGGTCGGAATCAGTGGTTTCAACAACAAGATGAAGCCTGTATTCGAGAAGGGTCATCCAGTATGGTATTTCTGGGGCTTTGAATATGCAGGTGTATATGACGAGTCTTTCTACAGCGGTGATAGCTTCAACAAGGAGCATGTAGGTAAGGCACTTTATTATGATAAGAATGGCAACCTCACACTGTCTCCAACTGATGATGACAGAAAGGATGTTGGTTGTGCAATTCCTGACTTTACTTATGGTGTAACTTTGAACCTTGAATATAAGGGCTTCGACCTTACTGTATTTGGTACTGGTGCTGCAGGTAATAAGATCTATAACCTTATGGTTTCTGCTGATACTCCACAGACAAATGGTCTTAACACTTGGTGGAAGGGTTCTTACCGTACAGATAATGCTGGTAACGTAGTAAGTACTGGTAAGTATCCTGATATGAAGCGTGTTAAGTCTGACTGGACATTCTATAGCTCTTCTGCAGCTCTCTTCAGTGGTGCTTACTTCAAGTTCAAGCAGATTCAGCTTGGCTACACAGTTCCTAATAGCATCACTAAGAAGTTCCTTGTTAGCGATCTCCGTTTCTCTATTTCACTTGACGACTTCTTCGTTATCACTGACTATCCAGGTGCTGATCCTGAGGTTTCTTCTCTTAGCGATAACCCTTGGGAGCGTGGCTTTGATAATGGTAACTACCCAATGTCTAAGAAAGTCGTATTCGGTGTAAATCTTTCATTCTAATTTTTAATATTGAGTAACAATATGAAAAAGATAATAATTCCAATGCTTACGCTTGCTGCAGGTGTCGCATTCACATCTTGTGAGGATAAACTCGACATCGAACAGCAAGGTAAAGTTAAACTTGAAGATTTCTACAAGACTGATGCTGATTGCGAGAAAGCGATGACAGCAGCATACGAGTCTTTCTTGGTTGAGACCATGGGTCGTACATCATTCGGTCCATCTATCTATACACCAAACAAGGTAATGGGTAACCATCCTGGTGATGATGTAAACTATGCTGGTGGTAACTATGGTGACCATGAGTTCGGTGGCTCTCTTGATGAGTTCCGTTACAAGCATACTCCAGAGGCTATCTATGCTATGTATAAGGGTCTTTATGCTTCTATCTATAAGTGTAATCTTCTGCTTGATAGATATGCTGCAAATCCAGCAACTGCATTGCAGAAGCGTGCTGTAGCAGAGGCTCGTGTACTTCGTGCATACGATTATTTCCTCCTTGCTTGTTATTGGGGACAGCCTCCATTCGTAGATCATGTTCTTGGTACTTATGATCTCCCTAAGAATGGCGAGAAGACTCAGGAGGAATACTTTAAGTGGGTAGCTTCTGAGTGTCAGGCTGTTTATGGTGATCTTATTGCACGTGAGGGCAAGACAGATAAGGCTGGTGCTTATCGTGTAACAAAGGGCTTTGCTGATGCTCTTGCTGGTAAGGCTTACCTCTTCGCTGGTGATTATAACAATGCAAAGACTTCTCTTGAGAAGGTTATTAATTCTGGCAACTATGACCTCGTTCCTGGTGACCAGTTCGCTAACCTCTTCCACGTAGAGGGTGACGGTAATGAGGAGAAGGTATTTGAGATGAACATGGAGTACAATGGTGCTGTAGGTAAGTGGAGCTTCGGTTCAGGTGTTGGATATATTGCGCACTCTACATGGATGGAAGCTAACTGTTTCTGCTGGCGTGAGGGTAATATGGAAATCTCTCCTATCGCTTCTTACAATGGTGGTATTGGTGGCTGGGGTTCTATTGGTATTCCAGAGTGGTACGGTGATGCTTTCCAGGCTAATGATGGTGACTCATATCGTCGTAAGGCTACTATTATTAACATTGAGGATGCATTCTACCTTACTGAAGAGGCAAGAGCTGCAGGTTTGAAATATACAAACGGAGATCTTAATGCAATGACTCCTGAGCAACTTGCACAGAGTAATAAGATTGGTATCAAGAATCTTGATCAGGGTCTCTATGGTAACTCTTTCTGGCTTCCATTCAAGCATCTCGCTCGTGCTACTGATATGACTGACAATGGTGGTGCTCATGGTGGTAACCTCCGTCTTAACAACATCATCGTAATGCGTTATGCTGAGGTTCTCCTCAACTATGCAGAGGCATGTATCAAGACTGGTGACAATGCTAAGGCTCTTGAAATCCTTAACAAGATTCAGGAGCGTGCAGGTTCTGCTCACAAGAGTACAGAGGCTACAATGGCAGAACTTCAGAACGAGAAGCTCTGGGAGATGTGGTTCGAGGGCTGTCGTTTCCAGGATGTTCTCCGTTGGGATAAGGCTGGTGATCCAGCTCCTTCTGGTGACATGACTGCTAAGGCGCGTCTTGCTAAGGCTGGTAGTTCTGTTCCTCATGTATTTGATAGCAAGTGGCGTCCTGTTAAGCCTACTGATGAGGATGTTAAGTGGCTTGATGGTAAGTATGGTAAGCGTTTCTATATCGTTCATACTCATGAGGCTAAGGATGCTGGTAACACAGTTGGTTTCCGTGAGGGACTCCATAACCTCTTCCCTTATCCAACATCTTGTCTTGATCAGAACCCTAACATCGTTAACAACCCAGGTTGGGACGCTGAGTAAATTCTGATTTGAGTAAAATCTAATTACTCTAAAATAAATTTCACCGGATTAGGCAAATGCTTAATCCGGTGTTTTTTTATGACTAATATGACAAATGTGTATGAGTTCACGATGGAATTGTGGTAAGGTAACGTGAGTTGTTTTATTCGCTGAAGCTTTTATCAAGATATAGCAAGTTCCCTCCTTGTGGGTAGTGACGGATGTCAAATCTCGATGAAAAGAGAATATCATGGTGAAAATCCTTATTTCTTAAATTCCTCGAATTCTTTTCTAAGTAATACCATTCTTTTCCACCGCCTATGTGACTCCTATGTAAGTCCTATGTAGCTCCCATTTTTGCCCAATTCTGAGAACGGACTTATAACGGACCTATAACGGTATTATAACGGACCTACGTCGAAAGTAAAAATTTGCCCGAGAAAAGGACATTGCTAATTATGTGTTTTTCATCTCAGAAAAAACTTTTTCGCGCTAATCCTACATACCTACATCGCCACCCTACATAATGCACACTATCTTAGAGCGTTACAAGGATTTTAAATATGCGCAAAACCTACACTAAACCTACACTGAACCTACACTAAAACCAGATTTTTTGTGGAAATTCAGGTTAATTGATAATTAAAATGGATAATTGATAATTTAGTTTGTAAACGAGTGTTTATAATGCAATTTCCTATTATCCATTATATGTATGTCTTTAATTACAGACTTTCAATTTCATTTCCTCTTTGCTTAGGCCTGTAGCTTGGCAAATGTAATGAAAAGTCTTGAGATTTGCAAGGATTTTCTGAATATATTGTGGGGATATAAAAAAAAGGATCGCATCTCCCGATGTGGTCCTTCTAAATCGTTTAAAAAACTAACCATAAAACACGGATATTTATTCTGCAATCCGTATAACTTTTTTAATTTTTAGGAATCTACTGCAAAGTTAGGAAAAATATGATAGTTTACCAAATGACGACGTTACATAGTGGTACTGTAACGTCTCAAATGTCTGCGTATTAGTGATATGTAATATATCTGTACCTGAATGTAACAAATCTATATGCTGCTAAAGGCTGTTTGTTGGCTTGATTATTCATGTATTTGCTGTATTGTTGTACTATGATTTTCTGATATTATTGTATGCTTGTATGCAATATATAAAGGAAAGAATAGTTATATAATATGGTCGGAATTATCTGGCTGCAAATAGAAAGTAAAAATCAAAATGGAAAGACTTAAGGAAGTTATATCTACTGTGGCAATGAAAGGAGGTACTGGCAAGACAACTACGGTTATCTCTCTTGCTGGTGCTCTTGTACAATGTAATAAGAACCTGAGAATACTCATTATCGATCTTGACTCTCAGGGAAATATCAGTACTCTTCTCGGTTGGAATCAGCAGCCTGGAAAAAGAACCTTGTATGAGGCTCTTAGAGATAAGAGTTCGTTGCCTGTGTATGAAACGAATATAAAGTCGGATAACGGAAAGGGTGGGGTATTTCTCGTTCCTTACAATCCGCTGTTGTCATCGGTTCAGATTGAGCTGTCAAGAAGTATGCAACCAAAGGTTGTACTAAGAAAGTGTTTTGGCAAGGCTTTGGAAGATAATACAGGAATGTCATTGCCAGATGATATTACAGAGGCATTTGACTATGTGTTGCTCGATTGTCCTCCTGCTCTCAATGATATCACTTTCAATGCAATGTCAGTATCAGATTCTGTAATAATACCAGTACAGGCAGAACGCTTGGCTATGGATGGCCTTGTGGTTGCTATGAGGGCATTTGAGGAGTTCAAGGAAGAGCTGAAGCCTGATATGCAGTTGAAGGGCATTCTGTTTACTATGCTTAATGAACGCACATCAGCTACAAAATCATTGTCTAAGATTGTTTCTGATAACTATCAGGAAAAGGTGCTTGATGTGAGAATTCATCGTTGTACTAAGGTGGTAGAGGCTCAAGCTATGGGACAGAACCTCTATGACTATGCTCCTACATGCACAACGGCACTAGATTATCTGGATCTTGCAAAGAAAATTATTAACGACAATAAGAAGAGAAAGAAATGAAGAATAAGTTTTCGGAGGATTTGGTTCAGCAAAGTGTCTTTAACAAGAACGCTGAGGAGAAGGTTAGTGCCAAGCGTGCTTCTTCGGCATCCAAGGGCGCAACGCAGTATGCCCAAATGCTTAGGGACATGGAAGAGGAGCGTACTAAGGGATTGAATGTGCAGATTCCGATGAGCTTGTATCGTAAGATGCGTGATTACAAGGATGACCATATCGGCACTTCGTTCCAGTCAATTGCACTCACAGCTATTAAGGAGTGGGTGGAAAGAAATTCTTAACGAACAAGGGGCTGTCTCAATATCATGAGACAGCCCCTTGCTATTTATGGAAAACGAAATTAGTTCTTGATTACACGGATCATGTCGAAGAAATGTGAACCGTCAACCTCGGCACCCTTGGTG
Source organism: uncultured Prevotellaceae bacterium (assembly GCA_946411565.1). GTDB lineage: Bacteria > Bacteroidota > Bacteroidia > Bacteroidales > Bacteroidaceae > Prevotella. Next base: position 15,448 of record CAMKEM010000047.1, read on the forward strand.
ACCTCGCCAGTGAGGGCATCGTAGATGTAGATCTGTGAGTTTGTCTCGTTCTCTGCATTGATGCCGAAATAAACCTTGCCATTCACAACTACTGAGCGCTGAGAGAAACGACCACCGCTATATGGAAGCTGCTTGCCGTTGTAGGTAAGGCGAGTGCTGGTGCAGTTCTTCAGGTCGATTACTGAATAATAATGAGAGTAGCTGTCGATTGCTGTGCCCTCAGAATCGGTGCGGCTGTAAGCGAATGCCTTGCCGTTGCCGATATACTGCACGGTGAGAAGCTTACCGTCGGTGTTGGTGAAGCCGTTGTATGTAGGGTCGAAGTTAATTTCGCCCGGCTTGATGCGATAGAGACGACCCTGCTCAACGTCGCCAACTGTCTGGAAAGCAGCGAAGTAGAGATTGCCAGCCTTATCGAACATGGTGAAGTTCTGCATCAACTCACCATAGGCACTACCAGCCTCCTCTGCATTCTCAAAGCTGAGGTTATTAGCCTCTACGCTCATGTCGGCAGCGTTGATAGCCGCGAGGTGGAACTTCTTCGCACTTGTTGACTTCTTGCCTGATACGGTCTTGCTGTGGTAGGTGTAGAAAAGCTTGTTGTCGGCTGCGCGATACGCAAGGAGTCCTGATGTGGTGATGGTGCTGAAACCCTCGTCGATAGGAAGTTCGAGAGTTCCCTCGCTGAGGATTGTCATATCGTCGGTGTTCAGTTTTGTCCAGATAACCTTCTTGTTCTCGCCGTCAGACGACATAAGGATAAGGGTGTTGTCGTTGAGCCATGCGTGAGCGTAGTTTCTTGGCTTGAAGGTGTTCTCCCTGAAAGGCTGCTCCTGAACCACCTGCACGGTGTTGTCCTTAATCTGATACTTTGTGAAGCGGTCGGCACTTGAAGGAATCTGATAGTAGTATCCATCTTTTGAGATAGACTCCATAGTGTATTCGCCAAGCTCTGTGCCGATGCCTGTGATGGTGATAACGCCCTTGCTTGCATCCAGACCGTCGATGCTGCGCACGAGAGTGGTGTTCTTTGAACTCATACCGCCATGCTTGCCCACGGTGAGGTAGAGGTCATAGTGATATTTTGACTCGTCGATTGGGTTGACGATTTCCTGAGCCTCCTTGAAGACTACGCGGTCAACCTCGTCCTGAGTATATTCCTTTACCAATGTCTCGCCCTTGAAGAGCTGTACTGTCTGTGCGCTGATACTTGCACTTGCTAAGAGTGCTGCTATTGAAAATAATATCTTTTTCATTATTTTTGCTTGATTGATGATGATACTTACTTAATTAACTTTCCACTTACGTCATACTGATGACCGTCACGAACGATAATGAGCTTTCCGCCAGAGATATATTTACCCACGCGGCGAACGGTGTCATTCTTCGCATTCTCAGGAGTCACAGCCTCGATTTCCTCGATGGCGGTAGTCTCCTTATACTCGCCGTAAGTGATCTCCAGCTTCGCCCCACCTTCGAGCGGAAGCGTAAGTTCCGGGGTTGACTTACCCTGAAGAGTAAGCACGGCAGCACCCTCACTGTATGTCACTTGGGGCATACTTTCAAGCTTGTAGCAGGTAGATGAACCGTCCACCCACACCAGTATGGCGTTGGTAGCCGTCTCTTCTGCTTTTGCCACGACCACGCAAAGCATAGCCATGACCGAGAGTAATAGTTTCTTCATAAGCATTTGAAATTAAAATTATGATTTATTTTGTAAGAAAAATCCTAAACTTTGCATACACATACCTTCCCGGCTTCTGGAGCTTGTAGTTATCGTATGCCAGATGGTCGAAAAGGTTGTTGCATCCAACGGTGATGTTATAGCGGCCATCATGGAAAGAATATGTCGCCGTAGCGTCAACGATGTTCTGCCCCGGTATTCGTGCCTTTGTCTCGGCATATCCGTAAGCCTCCCATGTGAGATAGTACCAATGTACCCACTGGTAAGCCGCAGAAAGCGTGAGGCGGTCAGTTTTCGAGAGAATATCATGAAACTCATAGTCGAGATTGAGGTTGGCATAAAGCCACGGACGGTTAGGCACTCGGTTATCGAATGTGGCAGAAGGCTTGCCGTCAGATTTCAGCTCCATCCTGTCACGCGCATCCTGCCAGCTTATGTTTCCTGTAGCGTGCATGTGGTTGCGCCAAGCATATCGCAGTTCCGTTTCAAAGCCCTTCACATAGATAGCCGCAAGGTTACCATACTGTATCATGCCCTCCTTCTCCGAGATGGTAGGCTGAATGTAGTTATCCACATCGCGAATGAAACCGTTCACGTCATATTCAAGCGAATGGTTATTGCCAAGCCCTATCGTGCCATATAGCCCCGCATTCCAGTTGTTGCTCTCCTCTGGTCGAAGTGCGAGGTTAGGGTAGATGGTAGAGGCATTGCCGAGCAACTCGCGCGAAAGTGGCAGTCGCACGCTGCGCTCGTATGACATCTTTACACCCAACGCCCTCCATATCTCGAAACTCACAGCTCCACCAGCACCCAGATAGCTGTTGGTGTTGCTGCCCATCACATCCCTCGAATTCGTAACCGTCGGTATGTAGGTCTGCTCCACGTTCAGGTGGTTCACGTAATCCTTCACGAAGAACGTGTTCCTCATCCTGTCATCAATGAGAAGCTGATTATATGTAAGTGCGAGGATATGCTTTGCCAGAACATCGTTTGAGGGAATGAAAACCTCCGACACATCATCCCATTGCTTGTTGCCCATGCGGTTCAGGGAGTAGTTGAAATCCAACTGATGATTATCGTTGAACGTGTAGCCGAGATTCAGCAATACGTTTGTCAGCGGACGACCGTAATGCCTTCGTGAACGCTCGCGCGATGTAATCTCGCTGCGCGACGACTTTATGAAATTGCCGTTCCAGTCATATTTTCGGAAACATGTATCTGTCGTTATCGAGTTATCCCAAGTGTGCGAAGCCGAGAACCTGACATCAAGCTTTGGCAAGATGAAACTCCTCTTCACATACCTCGCCGCTATGTTCCATGCCTTGCTCTCACGTTCAGCCATGCCATACACACGGCTCTGCGTGGCACCCGTCTGCAACTCCTTGTTCATCTGCGAGAACGATGCTGAGATGAAGGCGGCATCAGCCCACGGCATATTCGTAAAGCCTGCCTCCATCTGTGCAAGGAATGAGGTGTAGCCATCATGGAAACGCTTACGCTCCGTAGGAAGGTACTTGCGCGACTCCTCATCCCACACCTCCACCTCCTTCATCGTGTAGTTGTTCTTCGAATGGTTATAGGCTATCACAGGGCGCAGAATCAGTTTCGTCTTGGGAAGAACATACTGCCCGTTGACATTCAACTGATGAGTGCCGAAAGCGCCGATGCTATACGAGGCGTCAAGATAGGGTGGGGGTGTGGAGGTGTTAGATGATGAGGCTTTCGTTACGATATTCACAGCACCGCCAAGGGCATCAATACCGAACGATGACGGCACCACGCCCTTGTAAATCTCAATGCGTTGGATAAGGTTTATCGGAATATCAGAAAACTTCATGCCCGCGCCCTTCGTCTCAAGAGGCACACCATCGATGAAGTATCTTATGGAATTGCCGGAAAGTCCGTTCACGCTAAGGTCGAAATCCGAACCCATACCGCCTTGTGTTCGTACCTTTACACCTGCAGTACGGTTGATGATGTCCGTGATATCGTTGATAGAATTTGCCTTGTCGCCTATGTTGAGGGCATTAACGCTGAAAGCCCCTTCACGAAGCCTTTGAGTGCGGTCTTTTCCCACTACGTTCACATCGCTGAGCTCTTTCTCCTTATAGATAGCATTCTTCTTCTTTCCGACCACAACTGAATCAGGCTGCAAAGTGGCTCCGCAGCATAGCAATGGTATGAATAATGAGAAAAGAGAAACTAATCTGATATGGTACATAACCCAGCGCTTAGTGTAATTTTTGTTCAAAGGGTAAGTTTAATAACCGTGAGAGAATCTTGCGCTGAAAGTACCACATAAAAACATAGCGTATGCAAATCACAGCATACACTTTATGGCCACTCGGCCGAGGCCTTCGTCCTAACCCTGGGGCGTTACCTCGGTGATGATGAAATGATAAAATTGGTACGATTTAACCTCAGATTTCTGAGATGTTTTGGATTCACGAAGAAGGAGCGTAGCGGGCTACGTGACTGATGAGAGAATTCAAAACAGCCTGAAAGATGAGCCGTTATTATAATAAAGCACATCAAAAATCGTCCCAATTTATTATTTTATCATCACTTAACAAGACTTCCACGGCAGGTATTCTGACTCTCCCCAGACGAAGGAGCCTTCCCGTCACGATAGACAGTGGCATCGTTTCCTTGTCCTTTAGCTTCAGGAGAAGACATGAGGATTACAGCTGCAGGTACAGTCCCGAACTTGCATCGGAGTTCCCTTGCATCGTGTCTCGGCACTTGGTAGCGATATGCGCCATGGTGTCGAAACAGATTACCGTCAAGTGATTGCAAAGTTAGTGATTTTTTCCAAATAACAGCACAGATTATGGGATTATTTTCAAAAAAATACCATCATTAAGCGTTATTGTTGTATTTCCCTGTTAGGAATCATTCTTGCCAACGAAGTGAACTATGAGTTAAAAACGGAGATTGAAGGAAAATAAAAGGCGTAAAAGTTGCGGATTAGGCAAGAATTTAGTAATTTTGTAGCGGAATTGTGCCCTTGATTCGTTTTTGGTATCATTGGCAACATGCAAATTTATTAAAAGGTATGGACAAAATCTACTATAAGAAAGCTGCCTTGTTGCAGGGGCAGGATGCAAGGGACATTGTCATTGGTATTGCAGATTGCAATACTTCTGTAAGGCATTATGATGATGATCAGGGATGGGTTAACATGATGAAGGCTATTGAGTATGGACTTACAGAAGACCATCTTACATTCTATGAAGAAGACATAGAATTTGAATGGATGGAAGAGGAAACCGATGATATAGACTTCATCTCTGAGCAGGAGTTTACTGATATACTTCTGGCAATGAAGGAATATGTAGCAGCTAATAGGACTGCATACGACAAATACATTGGTATTGTAAAATTGTAAAGGTGTTTATTTGTTTTATATTGGTTAAGAATTTTATCTGAACCTCAAAGCCCCACTTCTTTCTGAAGAGGGGCTTTTTATTATTTGTTGTCTATACATATTTTTATATAGGCTAAATGTTTGGTACACTGGATATAGTTAGTTTCCTTTATTTTTATTCCTACATCTATTCCTAAATGTTTTGATCAATCTAAAAATCAAATACCAAATCATTATAACAATGTGTACGACTAAAGAAATCAGAAGAAGGCAAAACCAAACTATACTGGTACCATCTTCACCTTTGAATGTCAGACCATATGCCATTGGTAATGCATATATTAAGAATGTTATAAGATGAAACAAGAAAGACTTTTTTCCATCCAATAGCTTTATTATTATCATTAAAAAACAACATAATAACCCTAAAGCCACAAGTAATTCTTGATCACTCATATAGTTACTACTTTCCATATTCTACTGACGATTTTGTTCCTCTAGCTTTTGAACCCATTTTATCCTATACCGTTATTGAAACGCTTTCTTATCCTTGTTTATTGCTTGAAATAAGCTCTATTTGTCCTGCGAAGAAAGATGGTTGATGTATGACTATGCCTTCGTTGTTTGTCCATCGTTTCTCCATCACTTCTCCATCGAAACGATGGACAATCGATGGAGTATATTCGGAGGAAGATTAGTCCATGCCCGTATAGCCAAATGAGGGAACTTTTATTATTTTTTCCTTTGATATGATTTCGTATTTTCTCTCATAATTTTTTTTCAAAAAAATCATCTTAAGGGGTAATGATTTCCGAAGCTCATCTGTATTATAGATAGAAAGTGAACAAAAAATGCCGTATATGGAATCCTTTACGGTATCACTCGACTGATTATTATCATAAAAAAACTTATCAAATGAAGAAAAAAATATTAATGACGGTCTGCGGACTTCTTAGCATAGTGGCTGTACAGGCTCAGCCATTGTTGAAAACACATGTGGAGACTGGTGACGTGGAGGGTATTCTCGACGGAAACGACCTCGCCGTTTATAAAGCTATCCCTTATGCTGCTCCTCCTGTGGGCGACTTGCGTTGGAAGGCTCCGCAGCCTGCCAAGCCTTGGGAGGGTGTGCTAAAGGCTGAGGATGTGGCTAAGTGGCCTCCACAGCCTGAGAAGGACTATGTGAAATATGATATGATGAGCGAGGACTGTCTGTATCTGAGTGTTGTTACTCCTGCCAAGACCGTTAATGAAGCCCTGCCTGTGATGGTATTTATCCATGGTGGAAGTTTCGCGACTGAACACTATGGCGGTGAGCTTTGGCAGAGTCTGGCTCGCAGAGGTGTCGTTGCCGTTTCAATAGAGTATCGTGCCGGAGCATTGGGATTCATGGCTCATGCAGATCTTGCCAAGGAGGCTGACGGACATTCTGGAAACTATGGCATTCTTGACCAGATTTTCGCCTTGAAGTGGATACAGGGTAATATAAAGAACTTCGGTGGTGACCCTTCAAAGGTGACAATATTCGGCGAGTCGGCAGGTGCCATGAGTTGTAATATCCTTTGCGCCTCTCCTCTGGCTAAGGGACTGTTCCGCGCCTGCATAAGTGAGAGCGGAGCCTTTATGTCGGCTATGACTATGGTAAACCAGGCACAAGCAGAGATGTATGGTGGCGTGTTCATGAACCAGAAGAACAAGAAATCAATCGCTGAGATGCGCCTGACGGATGCAAAGGTGCTCACGGGTAATGACGCGAACTTCCTTGTATGTACGCCTGTTATCGACGGTTATGTGATTCCTGAACCTCTTTACGACCTCTATCAGAAGGGTGAGTATAGCGATATTCCCGTACTTATTATGCACAATAGCGATGAGGGTGCAATTATGTTCGATTCTGTGAGTATGGAGGAATTTGACCAGCAGCTCGCTCAATTGCCTGCCAACTGGGTTGATACTGTAAAGGCTTATTACCCTGTTGCTACTGATGAGGAGCGTCTTTTCAGCTTGCGTGACATCATACGCGACGTGAACTTCGGATGGCCTGCCTACGCATGGGCTACCTTGCAGAAGAAGACGGGTAAGAGTCCTGTTTACGTAGCATATCTGGCTCAGAAGTCGGAGCGCACCGTCTTTGCCAAGGGAAATCGCCGCGGTGCATCACATGCCGATGACATACTCTATCTGAATGGAAGTTTCGATGACGAGCCGGGGAAATACGCACAGGAGAAGAAGGTGAGCGACATGATGCAGGAGTACTGGGTGAACTTCGCCAAGACAGGTGGTAATCCATGCGGTGAAGGTCTGCCTAACTGGCCTGTATTCGAGGAAGGCAAAGCCACGGTAATGCAGTTTAACAACGGTGCATCCCTGATAGAGACACCTAACAAGGAGCGCATCACTCTTATTGACAACTTCATGAAGTTCCTGCGTGGGCAATAAAAGCGTCTAGGGCAACGCATAGGTTGACTAACTGTAAGATAGATATAAAGAAATAAGGGTAGGAGTGTGTTGTGGTTAATTACCGCAGCACACTCTTTTTGTATCATTTCCTATATTTCTCATTGATGTGGCTGATAATGTGGAATTTACGACTGTTAGATGGTCTTTAAAAGGAAATCATCGATGGGTGATATTTTTTTTGTCTAAATTTCTTGTTTTTTTTGACTATTTTGATTGTTTTGTAAAAAAATATATTTATCTTTGCAACCAAAACCATGATAAAAAAGAACTATGGAGAAATTAAAAACACATAGAAAAGCATTGTTTTTGCTGCTGATAGCAGCAACATCTTTAACGTGTCATGCCCAGAGTAATTGTTTCACGTATGACTTTGAGGATGCGAACGTTATTACCGGACTGACAGACGATGGTGAGGATGTCAAGGAACTTATCATTCCCTCAAATGTTACCAAAGTAAAAAGTGGTGCGTTTGAGGAGGCCGCTAAATTAGAAACCCTGACAATTGATAATGCTAATCCTGTATTTGAGGGGAGTCTTTTTGGTGAAAATACCTGTAAACTGTCCTTGATAGACATGGGCAATAGCATGTCGGTAAACAATATGTATGCTCTGTTGACGAGTTTGGGTTCAACAAATACGCTTAGTAAGGTTGTTATTGACAGCTATTCTGGAGAGCAGATTTCGTGGACGGACAATACTATCAATAATGTCCTACACGAGGATGTGGCGGTTGTATTGCCTGCCGCTCAGGTAGCCAATCAAGTGTTTGGCAATGCGAGTGTGTGGGGGCGATTCACGATTGACAAGGAGCTTATCAGTTTTTGCGGTAATGCTACGTTCCAGGACCTAGACCAGGGCTCAAACATGCTTTTCTATGTGGCAAACAGCTATGAGAACTCACGATATGTGCATCTACAGCGTGTGTATCATGTCGTTGCAGGTCAGGGCGTCCTTATACATAAAACGGGGAACACCTCTGGATACGCAGAATTGCCACGTATAGATTCATTTGATGACTTGAATATACCGAGCGCCAATACAGACAGAAGTTACTATGCCCAGAACATGCTGAAAGGCGTGACTGAGGCTACTCAGATAGGTGCAACCGATGGTAACAAGACCAACTTAATTCTGAAAAATGCGGCTTTCCACCCGACTTCCGGAGGCTTGATTCCTGCTAATCGCGCTTATCTGCAAGTGCCAACGGCAATGGCTAAGGAAGGTGCATCGTTCGAGCTAGTCTTCTCAGACAACACGACAACGGGAATTGGTAATTTCGAATATCAGATTACTGATTACAAAGATGCAGATTCCACTTACTACAACCTTAACGGTCAACGCATTAGCAAACCGGGAAAAGGTATATATATAGTAAATGGTAGAAAATACATTAAGAATTAATAAAAGATTTAATAAAAGATTTAATCTTACACAATCTTACACTTTCCACAATATGAAGAAAAAATACACAACACCAGCATATAGGCTTCATCGCCTTCGCTCTCAAGCTTTGCTTGATGCTTCTCCTTTTGAAAACAGATACTACGATGATCAGGCTGATATAAAATACAGCTCTGACATGGTAAGTGCTGATGAGGCAGAGTAAGAGATTAAGAAATTAAGAGATTAAGATATTAATTTCGTTAAACGCAAAGGCGCAAAGACGCAAAGCAATAGTCCAAGAAATATATTAATTTCTTAATCTCTTAATATCTTATTTCATACATTTATTTCCTTTGTATAAATAAAATATAGCAATATGAACACACGAAATCTAATATCTGAGATCCCGAGCAGACGGATCATGCAG
>CAMKEM010000048.1 GCA_946411565.1 uncultured Prevotellaceae bacterium
TCATTGCTTCCGGCTCTTGCGGAAAAAATGTCAATTACGAATTGTATGATGACTACACTCTCCGTATCTTCGGAAAAGGAGCAATGTACAATTATGATTATTTTTTTGCTAATGATGGTGTTGACTTGTATTCCAATGTGCCATGGGTATCATGGACACAGAAAATAAAATCCGTAGTTATTGAGGAAGGTATCACCCGAATCGGTTCTGGCGCATTCATCCAATGTTCTTCACTTACTGATGTAAGCATTCCCAACAGTGTTACAAGCATAGGTAGCTACGCCTTCCGAGAATGTTCTTCACTAAAAAAGATAAACATTCCTAACAGTGTTACAAGCATTGGATCTTGTGCTTTTTATTTTTGCACCTCACTTGTTGAACTTAATATTCAGGATGGTATTGTGACAATCGCAGACAATGCCTTCGTAAATTGTAGTTCACTTACACATATAGACATCCCGAACACTGTTACAAACATAGGAGAACGTGCCTTCGACGGATGTACTTCGTTGACAGAATTAATCATTCCGGACGCTGTTACATCAATAGGCGAACTTGCATTCGCTAATTGTGACAATTTGGAATATGTAAAGATTGGCAAGGGCGTTACTCCTATTAATGATGCTGTTTTCTTATTATATCATATTGATCGAAATGTCAAAACTGTCATTGAGTTTACTGCTGAAACTCCAGTAATACTTTCCGATGTTGAATGGTTTGGTCGTGAAGGTACAAATAATGCTTTTGCTGATCCTGAAAACGTCATTATTCGTGTGCCTGAAACAATGCTCGATTATTATCGCAGTTCGGAAAATTGGTCGCGTTATAAGGAATCGTTTTCTGGGTATAGTACTACAGACATCAGTTCTGTTGATAATGGACAATCTGCAATGAAGGTGGATGCTGTTTATGACCTGCAAGGACGTAGGGTGACAGAGATGCTGCCTAATAGAATTTATATCGTCAATGGAAAGAAGGTATATAGTAGATAGCGGAAAGTAGATAGTAGATAGATAAAATAGTAAATACAATGAATAAGTTATTAGGGATATTATCCGTATTGGTTTGTGCAACTTCTATGAGCTATGCACAGGCAGATGGAAGTGTTGCGTTTCAGTCATCTGACGTAGAGATGACATGGAATGGTGCAGCAAAGGGAAATGTCATAAAATCAGGCTCTTGCGGAGCAAATGTGAAATACGAATTGTATGATGACTATACTCTCCGTATCTATGGAAACGGTGAGATGTGGATGGATGGAGTATTTAACGAGTCTTTAGTGCCATGGATTTCTGAGAAAAAAAATATAAAATCTGTAGTTATTGAGGATGGGGTCACCTGTATCGGTGCTGATTCTTTCTATGGCTGTTGTGTACTTACTGAAGTATCAATACCAAACAGTGTTAAAAGCATTGGATATGAAGCATTCAGAGATTGTTATGCACTGACTAAGGTAACAATACCAAACAGTGTTAATCATATTGGAGATGTAGCTTTCGATGGATGTTGTTCGCTTGCAGAGGTAAACATTCCAAACGGCATTACAAGCATCGGAAATCATGTCTTTAATGGTTGTGACTTTACTGAAATAACAATTCCAAGTAACGTAAAATGCATAGGGAAATATGCCTTCAGTGGTTGCCCCCTTACAAAGGTAAACATTTCAAACGGCGTTACAAGCATAGGTGATTATGCTTTTGATGGTACTTATTTGGAATACGTAAAAATCGGTAAAGATGTAACGGAAATAGGCGATATAGCATTTCCCCAATATCATGACGAAGATTTAGTAATAGAATTTACATCAGAAACTCCTGCAACTCTTTATAATGTAGAATCATTAGGTTTCCTCTGCACTATCTATGTGCCTGAAACCGCACTTGAAACATATCTCAATGCGACATTTTGGAAGGATCATGCAGATCAGATTTTGCCGAAGAATTATACTAGTGGTATAAGTTCTGTTGTTTTTGAACAATCGGCAAAGAAGACTGCCATTTATGACCTACAAGGACGTAAGGTGGCAGAGATGCAGCCAAACGGCATATATATCGTCAATGGCAAAAAAGTAATGAAGTAACCTCCCTGAGGTTATTAACCAAAATAGATTATTAAATGTAAATACAATGAGAAAAACATTTGGAATATTAACACTCATGCTTTGTGCAACTCCTATGATTTATGCACAGGCAGATGGAATTGTTGCCCATGAGTCATCTGACGTTGAGATGACATTGAATGGTGCAGTAAAGGGAAAGGTCATTGCTTCCGGCTCTTGCGGAAAAAATGTCAATTACGAATTGTATGATGACTATACCCTCCGTATCTTCGGAAACGGGACGATGTACAATTATGATTATTCTTTTCCTGATGATGAATTGTATCCCAATGTGCCGTGGGGATCATGGACACCGAAAATAAAATCCGTAGTTATTGAGGATGGTGTCACCCGAATAGGTTCTAGTGCATTTATGAAATGTTCTTCACTTACTGATGTGAATATTCCCAACAGTGTTAAAAGCATAGGTAGCGACGCCTTCTATGCTTGTTCTTCACTTAAAAAGATAGACATTCCTAATAGTGTGACAAGCATTGGAGCTTGTGCTTTTTTTGAATGCACCTCACTTGTTGAACTTAATCTTCAGGATGGTATTGTGACAATCGCAGAATCTGCTTTCGCAAATTGTGGTTCACTTGCACATATAAACATTCCGAACAGTGTTACAAGCATAGGAGTGGATGCCTTCTTCAGTTGTACTTCGTTGACAGAAATAATCATTCCTGACGCTGTTACATCAATAGGCGATGGTGCATTCGCTAATTGTGATAATTTGGAATACGTAAAGATTGGCAAGGGTGTTACTGCCATTAATGACGCTGTTTTCTTATTATATCATACCGATCCAAACATCAAAACAGTCATTGAGTTTACTGCTGAAACTCCTGTAACACTTTCCAGTGTTGTATATTTTGATCGTATAGGTAACAATAATGCTTTTGCTAATCCTGAAAACGTCATTATTCGTGTGCCAGAAACAATGCTTGATTATTATCACAGTTCGGAAGATTGGTCGCGTTATAAGGAATCGTTTTCTGGGTATAGCACTACAGGCATCAGTTCTGTTGATAATGGACAGTCAGCAATGAAAGCGGATGCTGTTTATGACTTGCAAGGACGTAGGGTGACAGAGATGCAGCCTAATAGAATTTATATCGTCAATGGAAAGAAGGTATATAGTAGATAGTGTAAAGTAGATAGTAGATAGATAAAATAGTAAATACAATGAAGAAGTTATTAGGAATATTATCCGTATTGGTTTGTGCAACTTCTATGAGCTATGCACAGGCAGATGGAAGTGTTGCGTTTCAGTCATCTGACGTAGAGATGACATGGAATGGTGCAGCAAAGGGAAATGTCATAAAATCAGGCTCTTGCGGAGCAAATGTGAAATACGAATTGTATGATGACTATACTCTCCGTATCTATGGAAACGGTGATATGAGTACATTCGGATATTGGGGGGATGGAGTAATTGGCGATACTTCAGTGCCATGGATTTCTGAGATTAAAAAAATAAAATCTGTAGTTATTGAGGAAGGTGTCACCCATATCGGTGCTGATTCCTTCCGTGATTGTTATGCACTTACTTACGTGTCAATACCAAACAGTGTTAAAAGCATTGGATATGAAGCATTCAGAGAGTGTTATGCACTTACTAAGGTGGCAATACCAAACAGTGTTAATCACATAGCAGAGGGAGCTTTCTATGGATGTCATTCGCTTGCAGAGATAAACATCCCAAACGGCATTACAAGCATCGAAAATTCTGTCTTTAATGGGTGTGCCATTGCTGAGCTGACAATTCCAAGTAGCGTTAAAAGCATAGGAAATGGTGCCTTCGCTGGTTGCCCATTTACTGAAATAACAATTCCTGGTCATGTTAAAAGCGTAGGGAAATATGCCTTCAGTAGTTGCCCACTTACAAAGGTAAATATTTCAAACGGCGTTACAAGCATAGGTGATTATGCGTTATCTTGTCCTGATTTGGAATACGTAAAAATCGGTAAAGATGTAACGGAAATAGGCGATAAAGTATTTCCTCAATATCATGACGAAGATTTAGTAATAGAATTTACATCAGAAACTCCTGCAACTCTTTATAGTGTAGAATCATTCGGTTTCCTCTGCACTATTTATGTGCCTGAAACCGCACTTGAAACTTATCTCAATGCGCCATTTTGGAACGAACATGCAGACCAAATTCTGCCAAAGAAATATACTACTGGTATAAGTTCTATCGAACGTGAACAGTCAGAAAAGATAGTTACTATTTATGATTTGCAAGGACATAGGGTAAAAGAGATGTTGCCAAAGGGTATATATATCGTCAATGGCAAAAAAGTAATGAAGTAAGTAGATTTTACCATTTGCAATTACCATATTGTCATTCTTGTATTTCTTTTATTTAATTGAAATGCACATATGTACTATTGGTAATTGTAAATGGTAAAATTTTCGTTTGTGGGGAGCGTGAGATTGGTGAGGGATGAGGGACTTTATCTCGTGGTGAGATGGAAACAGCCTTGCTTCTTCTCATATTTCACATAGCAACGGCCTTGCTCGCGCATATCCCTAAGTACCTCACAAAGAATCCATTTCAAAGTATCGTTTGTAACCTCGCGACGCTTAGGACCTTTAGGATCCTGAACTGTCTTGTATCTGTTATAGCAGATATCCATTGTAGTGCCATATAGGTGGCATGAATTCTCTGTCGCGTTGATGTTGCGAGTGCGAAGTTTCTGCACGTTAGCCTTTGTGCGCAATACGCTGGTAGTGATAATCTTATGCAATGGCACGCCCTTGGCATCAAGAGAATCATAGAAGGCACGTCCGATGTCTTGAAGCAATACGGCAGCACGAGGTACGAGATAAGGGCTACTTGAACTTAGCCTATCTACATGATACCAAGGCGAAGAGCCGATATACACAAGCTCGTCCTTACGGTTCTCAGCATCCTTGTCGTCCTTTACTGGCTTCACACCATATTTCTGAGCAGCTACGATCTGCACGCTCTGAGAATCCGGGAATGCCTTGTCGTAATCAGGCACGCTGAAAATCTTGTGATGCTTTCGCGTGTCGGGTGGGAGAGAGGCTTGGGTGTTGGTTGTTGGTTGTTGGGTGTTAATTGTTAATTGTTCATTGTTAATTGTTAATTCCTCAGACTCCGAAGCCTCGTTTGCAACGGCTAAAGAATCAGCCATTGCAATCTCTTCAGGAGATTTAGGCTCATCGATGTCTGTGGTCAGACGAAGTAGTCCGAGAGCCAATACTATGATGGTAAAAACGTGTAAATATGCTTTTTTAGAGACTTTCATACGATTTTTTTTATTTTTGTGGCACAAAGATACGAAAAAAATGATGAAATATGAAAACCTTTTTGTAATTTTGCAGAAAAATTTTATAGTATTAAGAAAAATTGATAGAAAAGCATTTAGTGATTGAGGATATCGACCCAGTTGAGATGTATGGTGTTGGCAACTGTCACCTGCAAATAATCAAGTCGCTTTATCCTAAACTGAGAATCGTTGCGCGCGACAATGTAATCCGTGTTCTCGGAGACGAGGAGGAAATGTGTCGCTTTGAGGAGAACATAGAGAAGATACGTCGTCATCTGCTGAAATACAACACTATCAGCGATGAGGACATTCTTGACATCATCAAGGGAAATCCCACGAAGGGAGACGGAAGTGATGATGCTCTGCTCTACAGCATATCCGGTCGCCCGATACGTTCACGCTCGGCAAATCAGCAACAGATTGTAGATGCTTTCAACGAGAATGACATGGTCTTTGCCGTAGGACCTGCCGGAACAGGTAAGACATACCTCGGTATTGCGCTTGCCGTTAAGGCTCTCAAGGAGAAGACTGCAAAGAGAATAATCCTTTCGCGTCCGGCTGTGGAGGCTGGCGAGAAACTCGGTTTCCTTCCGGGCGATATGAAAGAGAAGATAGATCCATATCTCCAGCCTCTGTATGATGCCCTTGAGGATATGATTCCTGCCGTTAAGCTTCAGGACATGATGGAGAAGAAAATCATCCAGATTGCTCCGCTTGCCTTCATGCGAGGAAGGACATTGAGTGATGCCGTAGTGATACTCGACGAGGCTCAGAACACTACATCGGCTCAGATAAAGATGTTCCTCACCCGAATGGGATGGAACACGAAGATGATAATCACGGGCGATATGACGCAGGTGGATTTGCCACATAGCGTGAAGAGCGGACTTGCCGTGGCTATGGATGTGCTTAAGAATACTGAGGGAATATCCATTATCCAGTTGAACGACAAGGATATTGTCCGTCATAAGCTTGTAACGAGAATTGTAAACGCATTTGATAAATATAACAATGAACGCATTAACAAAGACTGAGTTTAACTTTAAGGGTCAGACCGCCGTTTATCACGGTAAGGTTCGTGACGTGTACACAATCAATGATGATCTGATGGTAATGGTTGCAACAGACCGTATCTCTGCATTCGATGTTATCCTGCCAAAGGGTATTCCTTTCAAGGGACAGGTTCTGAATCAGATTGCTGCCAAGTTCCTTGACGCAACAGCTGACATCTGCCCTAACTGGAAGCTGGCTACTCCTGATCCACAGGTTACTGTTGGTTTGAAGTGCGAGGGATTCCGTGTTGAGATGATCATTCGTGGCATCCTTACAGGTTCTGCATGGCGCGACTACAAGAACGGTTGCCGTGAGATCTGTGGCGTTAAGCTCCCAGAGGGAATGAAGGAGAACCAGCGTTTCCCAGAGCCAATCATCACTCCTACAACAAAGGCTGACGAAGGTCACGACCTCAATATCTCTAAGGAAGAGATCATCGCTCAGGGCATCGTTTCTGCTGAGGACTATGCTGTAATGGAGGACTACACACGCAAGCTCTTCGCTCGTGGTCAGGAGATTGCTGCAAAGCAGGGACTTATCCTCGTTGACACAAAGTACGAGTTCGGCAAGCGCGACGGTAAGGTATATCTCATCGACGAGATTCACACACCAGATTCTTCACGCTATTTCTATGCTGACGGCTATGAGGAGAAGTTTGCAAAGGGCGAGCCACAGAAGCAGCTCTCTAAGGAGTTCGTTCGCCAATGGCTTATCGAGCACAACTTCATGAATGAGCCAGGTCAGGTAATGCCAGAGATTACTGACGAGTATGCAGAGAGCGTATCTGACCGTTATATCGAGCTTTACGAGCACATCGTAGGCGAGAAGTTCGACCGTGCAAAGGAGACTGGCGACATCGCTGCTCGTATTGAGAAGAACGTTTCGGAATACCTTGCTAATGTAAAATAGGGTTTAGAGGTTTTCAGGTTTAGAGGTCGGAATGTTTTGAAATTAAGATATTAAGAAATTAATTTTCAATTTTCAATTGTTTAAGACCTTCAAACCTTATAACCATTCAACCTTATAACCTACTTATAAAAAGGTGTACGAACAAGAAACTATAAAACCCTACGACGGTGAGGGTGAAAAAGGTAAGTTGGTAGAGACTATGTTTGATAACATAGCCCCTACCTACGATACTTTAAACCATCGCCTTTCGTGGGACATAGACAAATACTGGCGCAAGAAGGCAGTAAAGGCTCTTGTGCCATATAGTCCGAAGAAGATACTCGACATTGCCACAGGCACAGGCGACTTTGCCATCCTTCAGGCACAGATGCTTCATCCAGAGACTCTCATAGGTGCGGATGTCTCCGAAGGAATGATGCAGGTGGGCAGGGAGAAAGTGGCACGTCTCGGACTTTCTGACATTATATCCTTCGCAAAGGAGGATTGTCTTAATCTGTCGTTTGACAATGATAATTTTGATGCCGTAACGGCAGCTTTCGGAATACGTAACTTCCAGGACTTGGAATGCGGGCTTCGTGAAATGTACCGTGTGCTTCGAGAGGGTGGAGTATTGAACATTATTGAGCTGACAACTCCAGTCTCTTTTCCGATGAAGCAGTTATTCGGTATATATAGCGGTACGGTGTTGCCGCTCTATGGCAGGCTCATTTCGCACGACTCAAACGCCTATTCATATCTCAACAAGACAATCGCGGCATTCCCGCAGGGAGAGACGATGGTGGAGATACTTAGGAGAATAGGATTTGCCGAGGCTTCGTTCACACGCCTCACATTCGGCATTTGCACAATGTATTTTGCAAGAAAATAAAATTCTAATGAAGAAATACGGACTTATAGGCTATCCACTTGGCCATTCCTTCTCAATGGGATATTTCAATGAGAAGTTTACGAACGAGGGCGTAAATGCCACGTATGAGAACTTTGAGATTCCTCTTATCACCAATCTCCCAGAGGTGATACAGGCTAATCCTGAGCTCTCTGGATTCAACGTCACCATTCCTTATAAGGAGCAGGTGATGAGCTACCTCGATACCGTTTCCCCAGAGGCAACGGAGATAGGTGCCGTGAATGTTGTCAAGGTGGAGCGTGGAGCCGGTAAGGTGCTTCTTCATGGCTATAACTCCGATGTGGTTGGCTTTGTGAACAGCATACAGCCACTTATTCGTCCAGAGCATAAGAAGGCGCTCATCCTTGGAACGGGAGGCGCATCAAAGGCTGTGGAGTACGGTCTTCGTAAGCTCGGACTTGAGACATTAAAGGTAAGTCGTCGTATGGTGGATGCCACCATACAGTATGATCAGATTACCCCGGAACTGCTGAAGGAATACAACGTAATCGTTAACTGTACTCCTTGCGGTATGTCCCCACATTTTGACGAGTTCCCACCATTGCCTTACGAGGCTATGGATAAGTCATTTCTCCTCTATGACCTTATATATAATCCAGAGGAGACACTCTTCCTGCGCAAGGGTAGGGAACAAGGCGCAGTTACAAAGAACGGACTTGAGATGCTCCTGCTTCAGGCTGAGGCTGGATGGAGTATTTGGAATGGGTAAAGGAGGTCCCTCACCCGTCACCATGTGACACCCTCTCCCCTTGGGGCGAGGGAAAAGTTAGTAACAATCCCTCATAAGCGATAAAATGTAATATCCTCCTCGCCCCTTGGGGAGAGGATGTCCGAAGGGCAGGTGAGGGGCTGGGTTTAATTTTGAATTATGAACAACAACAGATATATGATGCGAGGCGTGAGTGCTGCCAAAGAGGATGTGCACAACGCTATCAAGAACATTGACAAAGGTGTCTTCCCACAGGCTTTCTGCAAGATTATTCCTGATATTCTTGGCGGAGACCTGGAGTATTGTAACATTATGCATGCCGATGGTGCAGGTACAAAGTCTTCATTGGCTTATATGTACTGGAAAGAGACTGGCGACCTTTCCGTATGGAAGGGAATCGCTCAGGATGCCATCGTGATGAATACCGACGACCTGCTCTGCGTGGGTGCTGTGGATAACATCCTCGTTTCATCTACTATCGGACGTAACAAGATGCTCGTTCCGGGTGAGGTTATCTCTGCTATCATCAACGGTACAGACGAACTCCTTGCCGAGATGCGTGAGATGGGTATCGGTATCTACCCAACAGGTGGTGAGACTGCCGATGTTGGCGACCTCACACGTACTATCATCGTCGATTCTACCGTTACCTGCCGTATGAAACGCTCTGATGTAATCGACAATGCCAACATCCGTCCGGGTGATGTCATCGTAGGTCTCTCTTCTACAGGTCAGGCAACTTACGAGAAAAAGTATAACGGTGGTATGGGTTCTAACGGACTCACATCTGCCCGTCATGATGTATTCTCTAAGTATCTTGCTGAGAAATATCCAGAGAGCTATGACAAGGCTGTTCCTGATGAACTCGTATATAGCGGTACAAAGAAACTCACAGATCCAACTGAGGTTGAGGGCGTTAACGCTGGTCAGATGGTACTCTCTCCAACACGTACCTACGCTCCTGTAATCAAGCGCCTGCTCGATGAACTTCGTCCTGAGATTCATGGTATGGTACATTGTACAGGTGGTGCTCAGACAAAAGTTCTCCACTTCGTAAGCGACGACTGCAAGGTTATCAAGGATAATATGTTCCCTGTTCCACCACTCTTCAAGATGATTCACGAAGAGAGCGGTACTGACTGGAAGGAAATGTATCAGGTCTTCAATATGGGACATCGTATGGAGATCTATGTTCGTCCAGAGGTTGCAGAGAAGGTTATTGCTATCTCAAAGAGCTTCAACATCGATGCACAGGTAGTTGGTCACATCGAGGAAGGAAAGAAGTCGTTAACAATCAAATCCGAGTTTGGAGAGTTTAATTATTAAAAGCCCACCCAGGCCCTCCCAAAGGGAGGGATGCGGTATAGTAAGATAAACTTTAATATAATCGTTTCAATTTTTTTGCCAAATTAATGTATAAAACATCCTTCCCTTTGGGAAGGCTTGGTTAGGCTATGAATATATTAGAAAAATTAGACGGACTTGAGAGCCGCTATGAGGAGGTGAGTACGCTCATCACCGATCCTAACGTAATTAGCGACCAGCAGAGGTTCGTCAAACTTACAAAAGAATATAAGGATCTTGAGGATATCATGAAGATCCGTCGTCGCTATATTGATTGTCTTGAGGCAATAGCAGAGGCGAAGGATATCCTCGTAAACGAGTCAGATCCTGATATGAAGGAGATGGCTCGTGAACAGCTTGCAGAGAATGAGGCACTTCAGCCATCACTTGAGGAAGAGGTGAAGATTGCCCTTATTCCAAAGGATCCAGAGGATGCCAAGAATGTGCAGATGGAAATCCGTGCAGGAACAGGTGGTGATGAGGCTTGTCTCTTCGCTGGTGACTTGTTCCAGATGTACAAGCGCTTCTGCGAGACTAAGGGCTGGCAGCTCAGCGTAACTGATGTTTCTGAGGGTGCAGTTGGTGGATTCAAGGAAATCGACTTTGCCGTAAGCGGAGATGATGTTTATGGTGTGCTGAAATATGAGTCTGGTGTGCATCGTGTTCAGCGTGTGCCTGTAACGGAATCAAACGGCCGTATGCAGACATCTGCTGCTACCGTTGCCGTACTCCCAGAGGCTGACCCATTCGAGGTTACAATCAACGAAGGCGAGATCAAATGGGATACGTTCCGTTCATCTGGTGCAGGTGGTCAGAATGTGAACAAGGTGGAGTCTGGTGTTCGTGCCCGCTATATGTGGAAGAACCCTAACACAGGCGAGACAGAGGAAATCCTCATCGAGTGTACAGAGACTCGCGACCAGCCAAAGAACAAGGAGCGCGCCCTTGCACGTCTGCGTACATACATCTACGATCGTGAGCATCAGAAGTATGTTGACGATATTGCAAACCGCCGTAAGTCACTTGTGTCAACAGGCGACCGTTCTGCAAAGATTCGCACATACAACTTCCCACAGGGACGTGTTACCGACCATCGTATCGGCTACACCACTCACGACCTTAGCGGTTTCCTCGGAGGTGACATCCAACCAATGATTGATGCCCTTACTGTAGCGGAGAACGCTGAGCGCATGAAGGAAGCAGAATTGTAGTCAATAGGCGGCCTCTCCCCCCGCCCTCCCCCGTAGGGAGGGAGCCGATTCGCGAATGGAAGTCCCCCTACGCAGGGGGATTTAGAGGGTCTGATCTTTAATTAATTGAAAATATGGGACAATTCACGACTATCACAAAGAAAAAGGACGATGACGGCAAGAAAACCGTTAGCGCAACCGATTTCATTAATCGCATGGTTAGCAACAAGCGTGTTCCAGATCAGAATATCGAGCTTCCAAAGGTGGAACAACCCAAATAATAGTAAAATGGTTGTCCATGTAAGGTGATTGCGCCCCGAAGGGGCAACGAGCTATTAGCCCATGGCATCGCCATGGGAAATCGGAAGCGTGGCTAACGCCCTGTAAGGGCAAAAGCCATAATTTGAAACTATGCTTTTGCCCTTTCAGGGCGAACTGACCGACTCGCTATACATAGGGCGATGCCATATGCTGTTAGCTTGCTACCCCCTTCGGGGTGATTTCGCTACTTGTGGATAATCATTTTAGGTAATTCGTAATTAGTAATTCATAATTATATCAATGAATAGAAAAGAACTTTTCGAACAGATACAGAAGAAGCAGAGCTTTCTCTGCGTAGGTCTTGATGTTGACTTGAAGAAAGTGCCTGAGCACCTCCTCAAGGAAGAAGACCCAATCTTTGCATTCAACAAGGCAATAATCGATGCCACAGCACCATATTGCGTAGCATATAAGCCAAACCTCGCATTCTACGAGGCATTCGGAGTAAAGGGACTTATGGCATTCGAGAAAACGGTAAAGTACCTCAAGGAAAACTACCCAGAGCAGTTCATCATCGCAGACGCAAAGCGTGGTGACATCGGCAACACCTCAAAGATGTATGCACGTACATTCTTCGGAGAGTATGATGTTGATGCCCTGACAGTTGCACCTTATATGGGTGAGGACTCCGTAACACCTTTCCTTGGCGGATATGATAACAAGTGGGTTATCCTTCTTGCCCTCACAAGCAACAAGGGCTCATTCGATTTCCAGCTTACAGAGGACAAGGACGGAGAGCGTCTCTTTGAGAAGGTAATCCGCAAGTCACAGGAGTGGGGCAACGATGAGAACATGATGTACGTCGTTGGAGCTACACGCGGTGAGATGTTCACCGACATTCGTAAGGCAGCACCAAACGCATTCCTCCTCGTTCCAGGTGTAGGCGCACAGGGCGGCAGTCTTCAGGATGTATGCAAATACGGAATCATCAAGGATTGTGGTTTGCTCGTCAACTCTTCACGTGGCATCATCTATGCCGACAACACCGAGAACTTCGCAAAGGTTGCAGGTGAGAAGGCAAAGGAACTTCAGGCAGAAATGGCTTTGGAGCTTGCCAAGATATAAATATCGTTTTAGTATAAGAATTTCTAGAAGGGTAATATCAAAATGACGGTTTGTAAGAACCGTTTTGGAATGAATATTCTTTCTATTTGAGCATCGAAGGTGCGATAACTTGTTATTATGTGTCGCACTTTCGATGTTCTTTATGTTTTGTGGAGGTTTTATTAGTCATTTATCATACTGAAATGTTAATAATTTGTCGAATAATTTTTTTTATTCGCAAATACTTGGCTGTTCCAGATATTTTGATTAATTTTGCATCTTGTAAAGTTCAATGTATTAATGTTAACCCCGTAAAACTGTAAGAATAAGACATAGAAAGAATCCTTTACAACAACCACAGACGCGGACGTACTAATTGTAACGTTCCAAAATACTGACGGCAATCTCAGATTGTCTCGGATAACAATTCATATTAATTATTAACTATTGTGCAGCTATCGATTATCTCATCTTTATGGTGAGAAATATCTAAAAGTCTGCGCCCTAATTTATCTGTTTATACATGAATAAAAAAGAATACTCATACCCAGAGATGAAAGTAAAGCTACTCAAGGTACGTACCCGCCTTATGGCAGATAGTGATGAAGGAGGTTCAAAAGGTACAGTTCCTGGTTTTACTTGGGCAAAACAAACTGGGGCTTTTTTGGATGAAGAAGAAGACTTTGACGAGTAATATTTGCATTCCCCAAAATCACTAATATTCACATAAATATATTATATTATGACATTTAGAAATATCCTTTCTGTAGCATTGGTGTCAACTGCAATGTTATGTGCATGTACTAATGATACAGAAGATTCGTCGGCAAATAATGAATATGTAAACTCAGTAAGAGTTTCTGTAGATAGTTTTAAGGATGAAACACCTGCCACTCGTACAAATCATGTCTTGACCTCTACTGGTATAGACATCAAATGGGTTGAAGGTGACGCCCTAGGTATCTATCCTGTTGGTGGTGACCAGGTTAAGTTCCCTTTGTCTTCTGGTAGCACATCAGAAACAGCATCATTTGATGGAGGTGCTTGGAAAATGCGTTCAGGTCATCAGTATGCAGCATACTATCCATTCTCTGTAGATAACTACACTACTCCTCAGACTGCAATTCCTGTAGTTTATACTGGTCAGACAATGAATGGTAATAACCCTACTGCACATCTTAGCACATACGACTATCTTGCTTGTCCAGCAAGCACTCCAGATGCGAAAGGGGCAATCGATCTTCAGCTTAAGCATCTTGGAGCTATTCTTCGTCTGCAACTCAAAATGCCAAATGCAGACTCTTATTCAAAGGTTGTACTTGAGAATAATGGTACAAATTATGGTTTTGTAGAAAAAGGAAGTTATGACCTTACTGCTGCAACCCCCGCAGTAATTGCTACAACAAAGTCAAGTACCTATACCATTAATCTCACAAATGTCTCAACAACTACCTCAAATAAGACCATTACAATCTATGCAATGGTAGCTCCAACCAAAACAAACGACTTGACCATAACTGTATATAGTACAGACGGTTTGCATAATTATGTTGTAAGGCATGTTGAAGGCAAGGATTTCCAAGCTGGTGGAGCATATACCATAACCGCAGACCTTGCTGCTGGTGGTCGTGAATATGTAGATCTTGGTCTTCCTAGCGGTACTCTTTGGGCAACTTGTAACTTAGGAGCTAATAACCCAGAGGATTATGGATTCTATTATGCTTGGGGTGAGACAAACACAAAGAGCACGTTTGAGTGGGGAAACTATGCTTTGGCAAATGGATCAAATAAACAGCTTACAAAGTATAATGATGATTCATACTTTGGTGTTGTTGATGGAAAAGAAGAGCTTGAGCTTGTTGATGATGCTGCCTATGCAAACTGGGGTAGTGATTGGTGTATGCCAACTAGTAAACAAATTAAAGAACTTGTAAACTCTAGTTATACCACTACCGAGACAACAACTCTGAATGGTGTGTATGGTTTAAAGATTACAAGTAAGAGATCTGGCTTTGTGGGTAAGTATATCTTCCTGCCTGCTACTGGTTATAGGATTGGTTCTACGCTCAACGGCTTTGCTAAAAGTTGGTACTACTGGTCTACTACTATATATAAGGAGGGGTTGGTTTATAACTTATACTATGATGGCTCTAGGGCTAAACTTGCAACTTCAAGTCGTCAATTGGGACAATCTATTCGCCCTGTACGCATAGATAAAGCTAAGAGGTAATATCATAGCGTAGAAACAAACGTAATTAACTGAAAATAAGTTTTTCTGATTTGGTAGGACATCTCCCAAAAGGTGAGATGTCCTACTTTTCTCAAAGACTATCAGTATTCCCCTCAAAAGCCGAATGTAAGGAACGGACCTGCGGATTTGGAACGGATTTGGAACGGAGGTAAAACGGACCTAGAACGGAGCTGAATGGGACTTACAAGGGATTTGCAAGGGACTTGGATAGGACTTGCAAAGGAACAATTTGAAGGGATAATCGTAGTTTCCGTCTATTAAAATAATACTTTTTTATCTTATAATAATCTAAAAAAACTATGAAAACGCAAAAACTCATTGAAAGTTTTCGTATTCTCGATTATTTTTAGTACATTTGCAGCAAATTTTTCATTATATGGAATTTTCAGCAAAACAAATCGCAGAACTTATACAAGGAAGAGTGGAAGGTGACGAGAATACCACCATCTCTGACTTTGCCAAAATAGAGGAAGGTCGCCCTGGTTGCATTTCCTTCCTTTCCAACCATAAATACACTCATTATTTATACGATACCCAGTCAAGCATTGTGCTTGTAGATGAAAGTCTGCAGCTGGAGCGTCCTGTATCAGCAACACTCATCCGTGTGAAGAGTGCATACGAGGCTGTTGCAAAACTTCTTCAGCTATATGCATCTATGAAGCCTAAGAAAAAGGGTGTCGATTCTCTCGCTTTTATTGATCCTACGGCAACGATAGGTAAGGATTGCTACATCGGTCCTTTCGTGGCTATTGGTCCTGGTGTTGTGATTGGTGATGGTTGTGTTCTGCATCCACATGTGACCATTGGTGAAAAGGCAAGTGTTGGTGACAATACAGAAATTTACAGCAATGCCGTTGTATATCACCATTGTAAGGTTGGTAACAACTGTATTCTTCATGCAGGTTGTGTGATTGGTGCTGATGGTTTTGGCTTTGCTCCTTCGGAGAATGGCTATGACAAGATTCCGCAGATTGGTATTGTAACAATCGAGGATAATGTTGAGATAGGTGCAAATACATGTGTTGACCGTTCTACAATGGGTAGCACATTCGTTCGTAAGGGTGTTAAACTCGATAATCTTGTTCAGATTGCCCACAATACTGATATTGGTGCAAATACCGTGATGTCTGCTCAGGTAGGTGTTGCTGGTAGCACGAAGGTAGGAGAGTGGTGTATGTTCGGCGGTCAGGTAGGTCTTGCTGGACATATACAGATTGGTAACAAGGTAATGCTCGGAGCACAGAGTGGTGTTCCTGGAAACATAAAGGATGGTGAGCAACTTATAGGTACACCTCCAATGCCTATGAAACAGTACTTCCGCTCACAGGCAGTATTCCGTCGTCTTCCTGATATGTATCGTCAGATGGATGAGATGCAGAAGAAGATTGATGAACTGGAGGCTAAACTTAAAGGTTAGAGGTTAGGGTTATTGCAACAAAAAGCCAACACCTGTCAACCATATAATATTATATAGTACAAAATACAAATAAATAAAAGTCGTGTTAAAGCAAACAACTCTTAAAGGCAGTTTTTCACTTTGTGGTAAGGGACTTCACACAGGTCTCAGCCTTACCGTTACATTCAATCCTGCCCCTGAGAATTCAGGATATAAGATTCAGCGTATTGATCTTGACGGTATGCCGACAATTGATGCTATTGCAGAGAATGTTGTTGATACTCAGCGTGGTACAGTACTTGCAAAGGGGGATGTACGTGTTTCTACAGTAGAACATGGTCTTGCTGCTCTCTATGCACTCGGTATTGATAACTGTCTTATTCAGGTAAATGGTCCTGAGTTCCCAATCCTTGACGGATCTGCTGTAATGTATGTAGATAAGATTAAGGAAATTGGTATCGTTGAGCAGAACGCACCAAAGGATTATTATATTATCCGCAATAAGATTGAAGTTAAGGATGAGAAGACTGGCTCTTGCATCACGATTCTGCCAGATGAGCAGTTCTCTATCACGGCAATGTGCTCTTTTGAGTCTAAGTTCATCAACTCTCAGTTTGCTACAATCGACAACATAGAGGACTTCTCAACCGAGATAGCTCCTGCACGTACCTTCGTTTTTGTGCGTGATATTATGCAGTTGCTTCAGGCTAACCTCATCAAGGGTGGTGATATGGATAACGCCATCGTTATATATGAGGTAGAGCAGCCACAGGACAAGCTCGACGCTCTTGCTGATCTCCTCGGCGTTCCACGTCTTGATGCAAGTAAGCTTGGCTACATACAGCATAAGCCAATCGTATGGGAGAATGAGTGTACACGTCACAAACTTCTTGACGTTATTGGCGATATGGCTCTTATTGGAAAGCCAATCAAGGGACGTATTATTGCTACACGTCCGGGACATACTATTAATAATAAGTTCGCGCGTGAGATGCGTAGGGTCATTCGTAAGCATGAGATTCAGGCTCCTATCTATGATCCCAATGCAGAACCAGTAATTGATAACAAGCGTATTCGTGACCTTCTTCCACATCGTTATCCATTCCAGTTGGTTGATAAGGTCGTTTCAATTGGTGCAACTACAATCGTAGGTATTAAGAATGTGACAAGCAACGAGCCTTTCTTTCAGGGACACTTCCCGACAGAGCCAGTAATGCCTGGTGTACTTATGGTAGAGGCTATGGCTCAGTGTGGTGGTTTGATTGTGCTCAACACTATGGAAGATCCTGAGAAATATACCGCATATTTCATTAAGATTGATGGTGTTAAGTTCCGTAAGAAGGTAGTTCCAGGCGATACACTTGTCTTCAAGGTTAATCTTCTTGGTCCTGTGCGTCACGGTATATCATCACTCCACGGCTATGCCTTTGTTGGTGATGATGTGGTATGCGAGGCAACATACGCTTGTCAGATTATCAAGAATAGAGATTAATAATTAACATGTTGACAATTAACAATTAACATGCCTGTCAGTTTCAATGTCATTCTGCGTGAGCCTATGTTAATTGTTAATTATTAATTGTTAATTCAAAAGAATATAGATATGAATCAAATTAGTCCATTAGCATTTGTTCATCCTGACGCAAAATTGGGCGATAATAATATTATTGGCCCATTCTGCTATATAGACGGTGATGTCGTTATTGGCGACAACAACGTATTTCAGAACAGCGTAACCCTTCATCAGGGATTGCGTATGGGCTCAAATAATGAGGTTTTCCCTGGTGCAAGCCTTTCTACAAAGCCACAGGATTTGAAATTCCATGGTGAGATTACGACATGCGAGATTGGCGATAATAACTCTATCCGTGAGAATGTGACTGTTTCTCGCGGTACTTTCTCAAAGGGTACAACAAAGGTAGGCAGCAATAACCTCCTTATGGAGAATATGCACATTGCACATGACTGTGTTATTGGTAATAACTGCATTATCGGCAATTCTACAAAGTTTGCAGGTGAGGTTGTTGTTGATGACAATGCTATCATTTCTGGGGCAGTCCTCGTTCATCAGTTTACACGTATTGGAGGTTATGTAATGGTACAGGGTGGTTCTCGTACTTCAAGGGACATTCCTCCATATTGTATCGCAGGAAAAGATCCAATCCGTTATTGCGGACTCAATCTTGTAGGTCTTCGTCGTCGTGGTTTTTCTAACGAGACAATAGATAATATCGGTCAGGCATATCGTATCATATTCTCTCATGGACTCGTAAAAGAAGGAATAGAGGAAGTTAAGGCAAAATTACCTATGTCTAAGGAGATAGAGTATGTCATTAAGTTCTTCGAGGAGTCTGAGCGTGGCGTTATCCGTTAGGGTTAGGACAAAGCATTTCAGTTTGTGAATTCTCTTATCGTAATAACTGGTCCTACGGGAGTAGGCAAGACAGAACTTTGCCTTCAGATTGCTGAGCATTATGGAATAGACATCATCAATGCAGACTCTCGCCAGATATTTGCGGAAATACCGATAGGTACTGCCGCTCCCACTGCACAGCAGATGCAGAGGGTGCGGCATTATTTTGTTGGCTCTCATCACATTGGCGATTATTACTCGGCATCAAGCTATGAGCAAGATGTCTTGAAGTTGCTTGGTAAACTCGCGGAGGTCAAAGGTCAAAGGGCAAAGGTTGAAGATCAATTCGCCAACACTCACAACCTAACACCCACCACCCATCACCCATTAGCCCTCCTTTCCGGGGGCAGTATGATGTATATAGATGCGGTTTGTAATGGCATTGACGATATTCCAAACATACGTGAGGATATCCGAAACGAGATGAAGCTAAGGTTGGAGGTTGAAGGACTTGATTCTCTTCTTGAAGAACTCTCTCGTCTTGATCCTGAACATTATGCCATTGTGGATAGGAAGAATCCACGTCGCATTTTACATGCGCTTGAGATATGCCATCAGACAGGCAAGACATACACATCTTTCCGTACAGGAGAGAAGCGTAAGCGCCCGTTCAATATTATAAAGATAGGTCTAAACCGTGATCGTGATGAGCTATATGAACGTATAAATCAGCGTGTTCTCGATATGATAGGGCAGGGATTGGAGCAAGAGGCACGAGCGATGTTGCCATATCGTGAACTCAATGCCTTGAATACCGTTGGCTATAAGGAAATGTTCCAGTATTTCGATGGTGCTATTCCGCTCGAGGAGGCTATTCGACAGATTCAGAGCAACAGTCGTCGTTATGCCCGAAAACAGCTTACTTGGTACAAACGAGACGCAGAAATGCAGTGGTTTCATCCCGAAAATGTCAAGGAAATAACAAATTATATCGATTCTCGGCTCTGAATTGCTTTGCAATGAAAAAAAAATGCTACCTTTGTAGCGAGAAAGAAATACCCTTTCTTTGGGAAGAAAAAATTTTTTTGAATTATGAAAATAATAAGTAGTGCTTGGAAATTCATCTGCAAGATAACTGCAAGGTTCTGGGCTTGGTACAAGTCTATTTTCAAAGGTCGCCCTTGGTATGTAAAGACCATCAGCGCTCTGGGCACATTCGTGGTGCTCTTCATGCTCTATCTCGGAGCTGTTGACCTCAATCTCTTCTGGCTCTTCGGAAAGTCGCCAGGTTGGTCTGAGATCAGGGAACATCGTACTGCACAGGCTTCTGAGTTGTATTCTGCGGATGGTGTGCTTCTCGGAAAGTATTTCAACGAGAATCGTATTCCTGTTGAGTACAAGGACGTGGCACCAGTATTCTGGCAGGCACTCATAAGCACTGAGGATGAGCGCTTCTACGACCATTGGGGCGTGGATCCTCTTGGACTTGTAGGTGCTGCAAAGGATGCTGCAACTGGTCGAGGCGGTCGTGGAGCTTCCACAATCACACAGCAGTTGGCTAAGAATATGTTCCGTGTACGTACTCAGTATAGTACAGGCCTCATGGGAAAGATTCCTGGTGTCAAGATTCTCATCATGAAGACCAAGGAATGGATTACCGCTCTTAAACTCGAGTTCTACTTCGCTTCGACTAAGGGACGTCAGGAAGGTAAGAATGAGATTCTCGTGCAGTATGCCAACACCGTGGATTTCGGACATAATGCCTTCGGAATAAAGATTGCCTCAAAGACATATTTCAACACCACACCTGATAAACTCACCGCCGATCAGGCTGCTGTGCTTGTTGGTATGCTCAAGGCTACAACATACTACAACCCAATATCTCATCCAGAGAATTCTCTCAAGCGTCGTAACGTGGTGCTTGAAAATATGCTCACTCATGGTGGTCTTGATCGCGCGCAATTTGATTCTCTCAAGGCAAAGCCAATCGACTGCTCTGAGTTCAAGCCTGAGGAGAACTACGACGGACAGGCAAAGTACTTCCGTGAGGCTATAAAGAAATATCTTGGCAAATGGCTTGATGATAATGGTCTTGACATCTACACTGCAGGATTGAAGATTTACACTACCGTTGACTCTCGTATGCAGAAGTATGCTGAGGAGGCTGCTATAAAGCAGATGAAACAGGTGCAGCGTAACTTCAACTCGCATTGGGGAAAGACTAACCCTTGGCAGGATGAGCATCACAACGAGATAAAGAACTTCATTGAGGACATTGCAAAGCGTCAGAGTTGTTATAGGTATCTCACGCAGAAGTTCCCTAATAACCCAGATTCAGTTGATTACTATCTCAACAAGCCTCACAAGGTGAAGGTCTTCGACTATGAGAAGGGTGAGGTTGAGAAGGAGATGTCAACAATGGATTCTATCCGCTATATGGTGCGTTTCATGCACTGTTCTTTCGTTGCTATCGAGCCACAGACAGCTCATGTAAAGGCATGGGTAGGCGATATCGACTTCAACCATTGGAAATATGATAAGGTGACGGCACAGCGTCAGCCTGGTTCTACCTTTAAGCTCTTTGTCTATACCGAGGCTATGGAACAGGGACTTACTCCTTGTGACAAGCGTCGTGACGAGTTTTTCTCAATGAAGGTATGGGATGAGAAGGAGAAGAAGGAAGTTACTTGGGCTCCAACTAATGCCAATGGATATTTCTCAGGTGATTCTATGCCACTCCGCTCTGCATTCTCACAATCAATCAACTCCGTTGCTGTGCGTGTAGGTCAGGAAATGGGTATCAAGAATATCATTGAGACTGCAAAGGCTATGGGTATCAAGAGTCCGTTGGATGATGCTCCTTCACTCTCTCTTGGTGCAAGTGATGTCAACCTCCTTGAGCTTGCCAATGCTTATAGTACCGTGGCAAACGAGGGTAAGGCACATCCAGAGGCTATCCTTGTTACACGCATTCTTGATCGTGATGGTAATGAGATCTATGTTGCTCCTACTGAGACTGAGCAGGCTATAAGTCTAAAATCTGCATATTATATGCAGCAGATGCTACGCTCCGTAATGCGTGATGCTGGTGGTACTGGTCAGAGCCTTTGGGGATATGTTCGTGATATTCGTGATACTGATTTCGGTGGTAAGACAGGTACATCCAACAACCACTCCGACGCATGGTTTATGGGCGTAAGTCCGAAACTTGTAGTAGGTGCATGGGTAGGTGGCGAGTATCGTTGCATCCATTTCCGTACTGGTGCTCTCGGCCAAGGTTCTCGCACAGCACTCCCTATTTGCGGATATTTTCTCGAATCCGTGTTCAATGATCCTGCTTTCGAGAAATATCATGGCAAGTTTGAGAAACCTAAGGATATCGATGTTTCATCATCACAGTTCGATTGTCCTTTCTATCATTCACATAAAGATACTCTCGATGCTGACTCTCTTGATAGTGAAGCCTTGCAGATTCCTCTTGACGCAAATGGTGAGCCTATCAAGCGCGATTTAA
Source organism: uncultured Prevotellaceae bacterium (assembly GCA_946411565.1). Lineage (GTDB taxonomy): Bacteria > Bacteroidota > Bacteroidia > Bacteroidales > Bacteroidaceae > Prevotella. The sequence goes on from CAMKEM010000048.1 coordinate 22,389, forward strand.
CTCCTGCGCCGATCATTCAGCATACACCACAGGAGCCAGAGCCACAGCAACAGGTAACGTTGAAGAATCTATAAAGACCCCCCTCTTCCCCTCCCATAAAGGGAGGGGAGTAGATACGTTTTATCGTTGTTGGAGTGCGTTTTTTCTCCTTATTATGTAATCATTTTATACATACAGATCCAGTCTAACTACTCCCCTCCCTTTATGGGAGGGGAAAGGGGGTGGGTCTTTTTATATTTATGTCTCTCGATCTCCAGAATCCCGAACTCCAGAAAGCCCTTCAGTTGATAGAGTTTTCCAACCGTTCCGTGTTCCTTACAGGAAAGGCGGGTACGGGTAAATCTACGTTCCTGAGACATATTGCATCTACTACCAAGAAAAAGCACGTAATACTCGCACCTACTGGCATAGCCGCTATAAATGCTGGTGGCTCTACGCTCCATAGCTTCTTCAAACTCCCTTTTCATCCGCTTCTGCCTAATGATTCTCGCTATTCTGCACGTAACATTCGCAGCACATTGAAATACAATGGTGAGAAGGTGAAGATGATTCGTGAGCTTGAACTTATCATCATTGATGAGATTTCAATGGTGCGTGCTGATATCATAGACTTTATAGATAAGGTACTGCGCATCTATTCTCGTAATATGTCGCAGCCATTTGGTGGCAAGCAACTCATGATGGTGGGAGATGTTTATCAGCTTGAGCCTGTTGTTCGTGATGAAGACCGACAACTCCTGCAACCTTTCTATCCATCAAGTTTCTTCTTCGATGCCCATGTGTTTCGAGAGAAACAAGTGGTGAGCATTGAATTGCGAAAGGTTTATAGGCAGTCTGATCCTGTCTTTATCGGAATCCTTGATAATATTCGAACCTCACAGGCAACTGATCGTGACCTTACTCTGCTAAATGCGAGAGTTACTTCCACCCAATTCAAGGCTGCTAAAGATGATAGTCTTGCCATAACCCTTTCCACTACGCGCGATACCGTGGATTTCATCAATACCCAACATCTTGAGGAATTGCCGGGCGATCCTGTCGTTTACAATGGTGCCGTAAACGGCGATTTCCCAGAATCTATGATGCCTACGCCAATCCAACTTGAACTCAAGGTTGGGGCGCAGGTCATATTTATCAAGAATGATATGGATCACCGTTGGGTAAACGGAACACTTGGTATCATTATCGGACTTGATGAGGACGGCTCGCGTATATATATAAGGAAGGAGTCGGGCGAGGAGGTCGATGTTGAGCGTGACCGTTGGTCTAACGTGCGCTATACTTTTAATGAGGTAGAGAAACGCATAGAGGAAGAAGAGATAGGTTCGTATATCCAGTTTCCTGTACGCCTTGCTTGGGCTATTACCGTACATAAGTCGCAAGGTCTTACTTTCAATAACGTGAAGATTGACCTCGGGCATGGTGTCTTTGCAGGAGGGCAAACCTACGTCGCTCTTTCCCGATGCACCTCTCTTGAGGGTATCGAACTTAATCAGCCTATCCGTCATTCTGATGTCTTTGTGCGCGATGAGGTGAAACGCTTTGCTGCTGGCTATAATGATCAGCGTCTTATCAATCAGGCACTAAAGGAAACGGCAGCCGATAAGCAGTATCATGATGCGGTGAAGGCATTCGATAGGGGAGACATTGACGAGGCTCTTAACCAGTTCTTCCTTGCCATACATAGTCGTTATGACATAGAAAAGCCTGCTCCAAAGCGACTTCTTCGTCGTAAGCTCAATATCATAAACTATCTCATGGACGATATTGAGCGACTGAAGGCTGAAGCGGAAGCTCAGAAACAGAAACTTCTCCGTCTCTCTGTGGAATATACCCTTATGGGCAAGGAGTGTGAGCGCGAAAAAATGTACGAAGCTGCCATTGCCAACTATCGCAAGGCACTTGAATTATATCCAGAAGCACAAGATCCACAGATGCGCATAGAGAAGATACAGAAAAAGCTCGAAAAGTAAGAAAATGGTCAAACTTGCACTCTTTTGTGCAAAAAATGAGAGAATTTTAGGAAAAGAAGTAAAAAGTTACGAAAAAATTTGGATAGTTCAAAAATAATGCGTACCTTTGCACCGCATTTGAAAAGAACGGAGGTTCCTAACCAAAGTTTTTCGGGGTGTAGCGCAGTTGGTAGCGTTCCTGGTTTGGGACCAGGCTGTCG
>CAMKEM010000049.1 GCA_946411565.1 uncultured Prevotellaceae bacterium
TCTCGTACATATCGTAAGGGATAGCATACATGAATGCCTTCTGTGGCATTGTCTGGTGGAATGCAGTATCGAATACACCTACCTGTGGAATCTTTGGAAGAAGAGCAGTAACAGCATCTACGCCCTTGAGGTTTGCGGGGTTGTGGAGAGGAGCGAGGTCGTTGCAAGCCTTGAATGCCTCGATAACCTCTGGAGTAAGGATAACAGACTTTGCGAACTTCTCACCACCGTGCACCATACGATGACCAACTGCATCCAGTTCGTCGAGTGACTTCAACGCGCCCTCTACTGGATCAGTAAGCACCTTGAAGATAAGCTCAACGCCTACTGTGTGCTCAGGAATCTCCTGTTCGATAACCTTCTTGCTGCCATCCTTTGCATTGAACTTGATGAATGCACCTGGCAAACCAATCTTCTCAATACCGCCCTTTGCAAGAACGGTCTTTGTCTCCATCTCAAAGAGCTGATACTTGATGGAACTGCTACCGCAGTTCAAAACTAAAATTTTCATGCTTAAATATTTAAATGAAAAATGAAAAGTGAAAAATGAAAAATACAGTATAGTCTAGAAGGGCAACGAAACATCGCAATCTGACACCATGCCTTCCGATGAATGGTCTCTAATCTCTTCATAGCCTCCATTCTTTCTTGATGTATTCACAGAAGCAACCAACATTGCAACCAATTCACTGCAATCAACGTTCATGCTATCAAACTCACGTTGAGTTAAGGCTTCGCTATTATACAACAAATAAAGCCACCTCTTGGTTTCATTTGCCTCTTTCAAAGCTATCTGTAACTTATTCTTGAAATCAGCACGGCTCTGAGCAAATTCAGATTCTGCCACATTTGCCATGATAGAAGTCCCCGACCTTAAAATCTGATCATATACAGGTTTTAAAGTTTTACTGCGATTTTTCAGAAGATAATTCACCATCTTCGTAATACGCACAGCAAACAATCGGCTTTTTACGCCAAGCGGAGAGTCTTCATTATACATGCCATCACGGAATAATACTAACCTGTATTTTTAATTTTTAATTTTTCATTTTATAATTTACTACTTCTTCGCATCCATTGCCTGACACGCTGTGATAGCTACGAGATTTACGATATCCTCTACAGAGCAGCCACGGCTGAGGTCATTTACTGGACGGGCAATACCCTGAAGGATTGGACCGAGAGCAACGGCATTGCCGAGACGCTGAACGAGCTTATAACTGATGTTACCAACCTCAAGGTTAGGGAATACGAGTACGTTTGCCTTACCTGCGATGTCTGAACCAGGAGCCTTCTTTGCACCTACAGATGGAACGAGAGCTGCATCTGCCTGAAGTTCACCATCAATCTTGAGTGTTGGATCAAGTTCCTTAGCAATCTTTGTTGCCTCAACGACCTTATCAACAACCTCGTGCTTTGCACTACCCTTTGTTGAGAAAGAACACATAGCTACACGTGGATCAGTGAAACCAGCGACTGAACGAGCAGTCTGGGCTGTACATACAGCAATCTGACCGAGCTGATTTGCGTCTGGCATTGGAGTAACGGCAACATCAGCGAATACCATAACTCCATTCTCACCATACTGAGGTGTCTCGGTAATCATAAGCATTGCACCAGATACGCAAGTAATGCCAGGAGCAGTCTTGATGATCTGAAGAGCAGGACGTAGTGTGTCGCCTGTTGTAGAGAGAGCACCAGAAATCTGACCATCAGCACCCTCTGTCTTGATAATCATACAACCGAGATAGAGAGGGTTCTTTACAAGCTCACGAGCCTGCTCGATTGTCATGCCCTTCTTCTTACGAAGCTCAGCAAGAAGCTGTGCATACTCCTCGCTCTTTTCGCAATTCTCTGGGTCGATAAGGGTAGCCTTGTCAAGATGTGTGAGTCCCTTTTCCTTAGCCAATGCTGCTACCTTCTCTGGATTACCGATAAGGATAAGGTCTGCGATGTCCTGCTCCAGAACCTTGTCTGCAGCAATAAGTGTACGCTCCTCTTCTGCCTCTGGGAGCACGATGCGCTGCTTGTTTGACTTTGCACGCGCAATAATCTGATCAATTAAACTCATAGTTTTAAGATTTACGATTTATATGTATTTTTATCAAAAGTCGAAAGGTGGAGGCCATACGGCTATTTCTTTGCAAAGTTAGCAAAAAAAAAGTGAACAGCAAAAGCTATTCACTTTTTTTTCTAAAATATCACAGAAAATTACTTGACTAAGAGTTTCTTCTGACCTACTACATAGATGCCTGATGCGAATCCGCCATACTTGCTCGTACCAGCACGAACATCGAGTATTCGGGCAATTTGACCAGCAGATGTGTAGATCGTCAGCTTCGTATCGTATGAGCTTTCAACACCTATACTGTGGTTGCCAGCATCATAAATGCGGAGATATTCACCTGCCACATCAGTCGTATTCTCATCGTCGTCAAGACTCTCTATGCTTCTAATATCCGTACTTATGTATATCACATCCTCATCCGCAGTAAAGCTATTAGCCTTAGCATGTGGAACAGGAACCTTATAGAAATAGCCACGGAATGCATAGATTGGCTGATTCTTCTCGAACTTCATGCCCTGATCATCGCCAGTTTCACCAAGAGCTATGACATATTTTCTAGAAGATGCCTCTTCGTTGGCAAATGCTGCACAATATGGACCATCATTTGCAATAGCATCGTCAGTAACAGCAATCGTTGCGTTCATTGTCTTCTCGAACGTGATAGTCTGCCCTGTCATATCAAACTCATAATATCTGTTTCCTGGGAAGCTGACGATATATGGTTTGTATGCAGCGAAACCACCATTGCCGATAGCCTTCTCTGGTCTCTCGAAAGTTGCCTTATTGCCCGACAATGACTTATACTCACGGAACCAATAATGGTGGTGCAAGGTATTCTTGTTGTTTGCAACCGAAACATTAGTCTGCGGATTGCCATAGAAGAACGTGATATCCTTGATGAAATCAGCAGCGGAGCCATCGCTCTCGTTGTACATCTGAATGCCCTCTGAAAGCATAGATTTCTCCACCGCGAATGGCAGACAAATGCTTTCCCATCCAGCTCCCACTTTCTCCACATAGCCAGTCTCAGGCTCTGGATTACGAACATACCATGACCTACCCGTTACGCTGAACGCCAAAGGAGCATTGAATGTCTGCTTATCCACAAGATGCAACAATGGAGTATTCCATGCCGAACCATTAGCCACGATATGATGACCTCTGATACCGCCCTCTGGCATATTCTCGTCGTAAGCGAGTGTCACGGCTACAGCATCAGCCACCTCATTGTTGGCAGAAGTAGCCTTCTTGGTATATACCAACAGGTTTCTGGTTACATCCTCAGCCGTACCGAATGCATGGAACACCGCAGCATTATCATCCGTCACGTTAAAGTTCACCGCCGTAATCCGAGGATCAACAACATAGGTATCCATATAGTTCTCATTATGGATAGCTGCATTATAATAGAACTTATCCGTTTCCTTCGAACCATAATAGCCGTCAGTACGCCATACACGATTCAATGCAGCACTAACCTTATGTGATGATATTGCCGATGGATACAATTCCGGATCAGCCTGAAGACTCTGACCGAAGTAACGATAGTCATTAATGTCATTCTCCTCAAACAGAGGCTCACAGTGATCACCCTTCCTTCGGATATCAGCAGTATGCTTCACGTCATGAGCCGTCATATCCTTGATGTGATAATAAGGAACCGACTGATTTGCAGCCACCTCATTACCCTTACGCAGATATGTAACGCCGGTAGTAACTCCAAGTGTTTCATCAGCCACACGCGCATACTGATAGTCACCATTACGATAGTAATCCTCCACATATGTATATGTGTTTGTATTACCCGCAAGTTTTCCTGCCTTCTTCAAATGATACTGGTTAAGGTCGTATGCCACCTTGCCATACCTGAAGTCTTCTTCAGTATAGCCCTCCATCGCATTTCCGTCGATGTCGTAAACATTCAAGCCTTCGCCCTCGAAACAGCAGCTATATCTACCCATGTTTGTATCGGCAATCTTTCCACCAACCACACCGAGGTTATAAATGTTACCACTGTTTTTCTTGAACAACTTACCACCCGTAATCACATAACCATCACCATGCAATGTACCTGCAAATACATCTGGAGCCACATAGCCATTAGGTATGGTCAGATCATTGAGCAGAACGAACTGAGCATTAGCACCATGATACTGGTTATTCTTAACGAAAGTAGCAAACGCTTTCAGGTCAGCCTCATCACCAATATATATACGAGGCTGAGCCATAGGCTCATTCTTGGCACGCTCAACAGCCTCACTAAGATGCAAGTCAACACCCACCTCGTGCGAATCCATCATGTGGAAATTATGCACCTCAAGGCGGTCGAGCACCTTGCCCGTCTCAGCATCCTTCTTCATTTCTATTGGGTAGAAGTTATAGATGTCATCACCCACAATCTCATCATTACCCTTTCTCGAAATGAATCCATACTGCACACCATAGCCATTCATGAAATAGTACGCAGGCACATAGAGGACATCGTTACCCACAGCCTCACACTGGGTAAATATTCCAGTAGGCTCAGAGCCAACACGCCAAGTCTCGTAGGTCGTCGTACCCACATCCTTGTTCCACGCATCCACAAAGCCCGTACCCTCAGCATTGAGCTTGCCTATGCGCCAGTAGAAACTCTGCGGACGCATCGACTGGTCGGCATCAATAGTCACACTACTTGCATCCACCTTGATATATTCACCAGGCAGAGCACAATTAGCAATCGTGATGTTACCCTCTGGTGAAGGACCCTGAATATACTCAATATTAAGGTAGATAGTATAGGTATAGCTACGAGGCACGTCCAGATAATACACATTACTATTCGTCGGTTCGATATCCCCGATAACCAACGGATTAGAGTATCTATCGTTCGTCTTCGTCATAACGTCATTCAGGAACCTCGTACCGTCATAGAACAGCTCATACTCCTGCGTATCAGCATTACGGAAGTAATAAGCTGTACCAGCGTGCAGAGGAACATTAGCCGTTGTCTGGTTATAGCTATCCCCATTCTTGGTATAGAACACTGAGATTGCCATCTTCGACTTATCAGGCACAGTCCTTGGCTCACCCGGCTGTCCATATTTAGGATTAAGCCTTAAGGCAGGAGTGCGAAGCACGAGAGCAGCCTTCGTTGGCAGTTCCATATAATCCTTGTAATACTGCGTAGAAGTATTATCCACATTATCCACGAGCTTGAAGGCAAGACGTGACACGTCAGTCGTCACACTACCCGGAATCGGCGTACCTTTGGCTATGGTAGCACTCTTATCCATGGTCAATTCATAGTGTATTCCTTCCGTCTCAGTATATTCCTTTTTGTCAGAAATACTAACATAAAGCTTATACTTACCATTCATATTATAACCCGAATGGTCAGTAGCACCATTTTGATAATTGCGCACCTCAAGGTCGCTACTGAATGAATTTGGATGATCACTACGCAGCTCCCAACTCTCAATCTTTAGTTGCTGCCCAGCCATCAGTCCTTTCAGAATATCCACATCCTCAAGTGCAATCTCACTATTCGACTCAAATGCCTTACCATTACCTTCACCTGCGCTATTGAAGGTATAGGCAGAAATATTAGCATTGAGGTAGAAGTGATAGCCAGTGAGGAACCAGCAATGTGACTGATCACCATTAGCCAAGCCCTTATCGTGATAATGCTCCCAACCGTTAGGGAAGCAGTCATCCACCACATACATATCTGGGTTCTCCACGTATGGGAACACGAAGTTACCAGTTTCCTCAATGAAATCGTGATAACCATGCCCAGACGCATGACGGTTGTCAGCATACACATATCCACCAGCCTCATCGGCATTGATATCTACAAGACGAATCTCCGCAACACCCACGATAGGACCATAGAAAGCCGTTTCCGTCAACTTTCCGTTAGAATCATAATGCTCCTGCACGTTACGGATCTTCAGAGAGTATCCTGATGCAATACCGATAAGGTTACGAGCAGTACCCTCATTACGTTTCTGGTATGTTATCTCATTCTTGTCCGCATAATTATTACCCACGAACTCATGATACTTCAGGAAATCATCCTTAACAAATCTATACGACTTGCCAGAATATTCGTCCTCACCAAGTTCACCTTCCTTGCCATGCCATAATGCAGTAGAGAATTCATCATCGGTCTTGATGGCACCAACATAACGGATGTTGTTAGAAAGTCCGAGATAGTTACGCACCTTCTTAACCTTATACACACGCTTGTGTTTCTCGTCTATCTCACCTGGATACAAAGGCTTTGTACCATCAACCGAGCTCATCATCTGAATCTCACCTACACGCGAGATTGAGTAAGGAGTAACATCGGTTGAGTTAGTTGCATAGTCACGAGCACCAAGCAACTTAACACAGTTATCCTTCAGACGAAGCATATCCATACGCTGGAAGGTATTGAGAATCTTACCCGCATTGATAGTATGCTCTGCATAGCCATAGCCTGTAAGCTCACAATTACGGAACCCCTCTGTGTATGACAAATGACCATCACCAAATATTCCACCATCGGTATCAGCAACGTAGAAGCTATGATCCGTAGAACTGATATCCTCTGGCCAAGGGCCTTTCTTGAAATACTTACCTTCTTCTGAAATATAGTGATATTCGTTATTTTGATCCTTGTAATAATAACGGAACAAATCAGAATTGGCAGTAAGACCATTGGCAACCTTCATCGTCTGTGGAGAAATCGTGATATGCTCCTTAGTATATGAAGGATCGTCCGCAATCAGCATAGTGGTGTTGCCACCATAGTTCTGCACAGTCTCCACAGTCAGATCCATACCATTGGCATAGCCAACATCTTCCTTAGAACCACTATATTTCATATCTATATTGTTGTAGTCCTTTGTATATCTCAATACCGTTGTATTGGTCAACGCAGAACTACCACTTGCAGATGTAGAATAGCCACCACCATACACAGCAACACCAATCTGGATATTCACATCATTCCAACGATTTGTATATGAAGGTGATGTGGTTTTCTTTTCAAAAGCTCCAGAAGTCTGCACAATGCCATTCTTTGCATCGTATGCCTTGATAGCATCAACAACCTGCTCAGATACGATATCACCACTCATTATATAGACAGACTGCTTGATTGTCTTTGTCTTGCTACCATCAATGTTTGTATTATCCAATGCAAGATTTGCATCATCAGCACGAAGAAGCTCATACCTTGCACTCTTCTTGCACAGGTAGTAGGTTGGATATCCAACAAGCACCTGAGTTGAGCCCCAGAGATTACCAGAGTAAGAGCCACCAGTAACCGAACCAAGTACCTTGCCATTAAGTATTCGGATATCGGTATTACCAATCACATTACCCTTCTCACCGCCACCGAAAATATTGTTTACCGTGGTACGTGCATTATTACTCCATGGCACATTGTTAGAATAAAGCACATTGATGTCACCATACACATAGCTACTCTCACCATAGCCTGCACCATATACATTGCAGACTGCAATATCTTTCTCGTTGGATGCAGCAAGCATAGACGCATCAAGTCCGTCAAGACTATTGCTACGATAGTCGATCTTAACGTCGCCTACAATAACACCCGACTTGTAACATCCACCATACACATTACCACCTTCGTAGTATTTTTTACCTGCTTTCTCCACTTCACTTGGAGCAAACTTACACTTCACCAAGAGGTTAATCATTGGAGAAGTAGAACGTGGACTTCCGAGCAAATAGCCACCAACGTGATTAACCGTAATAGTATTATTTTTGTCATAGTTGGCATTATAGCAGCCACCCACAATCTTATCGGTAATAGTAAGTCCTTCAGGGAACTCAATATTAACAGCATTACCGTTCTGGTCAGGCTTCACATCCATATTACCCCTGTTACCACCACATACAAATGAGCCAATTGTATCATTCTTCAGATTGGTAGCCCAGTTAATAACAGGACGAATAGACATTGCCACAGGCTGGAAATAGAGATCAAGAATATGAGGATAAGCCTTGGCACGACTGTCATTATCAGCAGGAACATAGATCTGCTTGATATTCTTATTTGCAGCAAGATTCCAGTCAATAGCAGCATTAAGATCAATGCCGTCTATATCCTTAATAGCCCTCATATAGTCCTTTGCACCTTTCTGTGTAAACAACTGATCGCCATCACAGCCAAGGAAAAGACCACCAAGCTTAATGTTGCTACCAACGTTAAGCGTAACATGACTATTGGCATCAGTCGCTACCACAGTAGCAGAGTTACCACCACCATACACATAACCACGGATATCAGGTTTGGATGTTGCACTCTTACCTGCAACATCTACCGTTACTTTATTAGTAAGAGGACGCCAAGAATTAAGGTTCACAATCTTCTGTGCATCAGTAGCAGCAGAAGCTGATGTAGCGATTGTACTACGCATTGGCACAGTAAATACAAGGTCATAGACGTTCCTCTCTGATTTATAATACTCATTAACCGTAGGAACTGTATTACCTGCTTTGTCAAGAGCATAGAGATAGTCACCATTTCCTGCTCCATAGACATTGCCATAGATATGACCACTACGTATTTTTACATTTATGCCATCGCCACCATTATCCTGGAACTCAATATCGGCACCTTCTTGCTCATCCTTGAGGTTTACGTATCCAGACACATCGTTACCACCATATACATTTCCATGAATATGGATACTCTCATGGTCTGCAGTATTGCTAACGCCGACATTGACATTAACGGTCTTCTCGACATCACCCAACATACCCCCCCCGAATACATCCTGGCAGTCAATAGCATTGATATTAACATTGGATTTGAGAACAGAGTTATAATGACCACCACCAAACACACGACGTGCAAAAGTTCCACCACCGATGTTCACGTTGGTTTCACCATTAACCTTACCCTCGAAACCACCACCAACGATATCCATAACCGACTGGTTAGGAATGAAATGCAGGTACTCCTCACCTTCTACACGGTCAGCAATGTCGTCAATATGAACATGCCCTTCCTCTATCATATTCACATTCACATTGGTATTGCCAGAAATAATGGTTTGGTCACCATAACCGCCACCAAATATACAGAAGTATGGGGTACCAGTCTTCTCATATACCTCTTTCCACTCCTTTGTTGCAAAGAAACCACCCTCCGGGTTTGCTGTTGCAGAAACTGTTTCCTGCTTATTAAGCAAGCCCTTAGTCATTGTTATATATGAGTTTCCACCAACAACGCAAGCAAGATTACCGCCACCATACATATTATGGTTTACCTTGAACTTACGCTTTTCTGGATCATACTGAGGAGAATACAAATGGTTATTGCCAACACTCTTAGTTGCAGGTTCCCATGCACGAGTCTCTGGTTTCCAAAGTGATGTAAGCTTAGCTTCACCACCATTAACGATAATATTCGTATTACCAGTAACGTCTGCAGATGTGCTATTAGAAGCAATATCCTTAGCCTCACCCAAGCCACCAGCAAAGATATCATCTGAGAGATAGCCATTATCTATCTTCACAAGTGTATTACCATTGATAACACCATTGTTTCCACCACCATACGCACGACTCCAGAGATATGGAATAATATCAGTTGCAGGAGCACTATTAGAAGTATAAGGATATGCCTTGTTTGCCTTGTTCACAAACAATCCAGCATTACCATATACTGCACCAAGCAGTTTATAGTTCGCACACTTATCCTTTGTACGACCATTGCCACCAGCAAATACAGGAGACATAATACTTGCGCCCCAGACGCTTACCTTCGTAGCAAAAGCTGTTTCACCAAGATTTCCTTCCTTGATTTCCTTAGCAGAAGCTTGGGTAGTTCCAACATTTGCAACGTCACCACCACCATATACACTACCGAAGACAAGGGTACGCTCAACACTATTATTGTCAATACTTTCTATCTGATACGATTCACCATATATGTCAACATTGGTCGTGCCATTAATTCGTGCCATTGCAGGGAAGTCAAGATATTTGCCATTTACTTTATACGACTCAATACCTGATCCACCACCGAATACATCCATTGAGATAAAGCCACCATATATCTTCACATCAGTGTTGCCACCAACCTCACCGTATGTCTCATCACCTTTAGGAGCACTTTCTGGCTTCATTCCTACGCCACCGCCGAACACGTTTCGACAAGCGAGCTGACAGTCTGTCACAACCTTTGTGCTGCCTGTTACATATCCACTGAAACTACCTCCATGAATATCCATGAAAGTAGAAGATGGATAACCCATCAACCATGCCAAACGACTTGCACGATAACGGAGATAAGTACGAGGATCATTGGTGTTGTCACCCATACCATACAGTTTTCTTCTGGTTTCATCATCAACACCCTTATAATCATCGTAGATGCTCTTTTCGAATGCCTTATACTTTTCAAAATCCTCTGCCTGATTCTTGTACTTATAGCCACCCAATACTTTACCTGCAGCATCAAGTTTTGAACCTGGCTGAGCATACACTTCCGTATCCTTCACCTTGGTATTCATACCATAGCCGCCTCCAAAGACTGAGAACTGAGGATGTCTTGCATTATCAACAGATGAATACCAACAACAACCCGCAGCAGTATTAGGGTCAAGGAGATTATATGTCTTGCCATCAACTTTAACCTCAGTCAATGGAGAGTGGTTGATTATGATTGTTGCTTTACCTGTATTAGAACTATTTGAACCTACATAACAAGCAGCGCGACCACCACCATATATATTATGGTTTATTACAAATCCATATCCTGCATCCTTTTTTTCAAAGAAATCTGCATCAACATATTGCCGTACCAAAGCCATACGCTCTTCCTCTGATTTATTTCTCATTTCCTCAAAAGGAATACTCAGTTTTGCATTGGCACTCTCCCATGTGGTGATGTTACCATCATAGTCAGCCTTGGCATACCATATCCATGAACCTCCGTCAATAGTGACATTGGTATTGCCCAAGACATTGGCGTATGTTCCATTGACGGCACCTGTCTTAGGAGTATCAGTAGAGGAATCACCATAACCACCACCAAATATGTTATAGCCAAGATGCCCGCCCTCGATATGTACCATAGAGTTTCCATCTACAGTACCATAAGAACCTGCTCCATATATTCTATTCCAAACATAAGGCTCGACAGCATTGTTGTTCGCATCCTTGCTATCCGCTATATGGACAAGGGTATTACCTGTAACACAACCTACTTGTTCATAGTCCTTTACCTCAGCCTTCAAACGACCATTACCTCCACCAAATACCATTCCGAAGATGTTGCCACCTGTGATATCTACAAACGTGCGAGTATTGCCATGACGATAGTCTATGATATTTCCGTTTGAATCTATAGAAGTACTGGTTGGCATAGTGGCGTATGAAGTTATGGAGCCACTACCTACATTGGCTATGTCGCCACCACCAAACACATTACCATATACTGTGGCAGTACCTGTCACCGTGACACTCGCGTTTCCATAGACACGAGCTACATCCTTGAATGTGGCAGTTTTGCTACATACGCCTGCACCTCCTGCAAACACGTCGCAATAGAACTTACCACCCTCAATACGAAGGTTTGTATTCTTGCGCACAATACCAGTTGTTCCGTCGGCTCCGTTCTCATCCGTGCCGTAACCACCTCCATACACACTTCTAATAACAGGGGTTCCCTTGATTGTGGTAGATGCATTGTTTTCTACCACTCCTGCGTATGAACCACCTATTGAACCAAGGAGGATATTATCGTCTTCAACATCTATATTGATGTTGACAGCTGTATTGCTGGCTGTGGTATTCGCTCCAAAGCCTCCGCCATACACACAGAAGTTATGATGTGTTTTCACATCATTGTATGCCTTCTGCCATGCCTGAGTGCCAGTGATGTCTGAAGTTGCGAAACTTCGGGTTACGTTGACCGTTGCCTTGCCATTGACTGCTGCTACCAGATAGCCACCTCCATAGACATTATGCAAGTCCGGGGTAAAAGCTGATGTCTCGCCTGGGGCAAGCACAGCCTTAGCACCACTCATTGTGATGGTGGCATTACCTGTGATGGTTGCCTTGGTCATAGTGGCAAGGTCGCCCTGACCTCCGCCATATACGTTGTTGTGGAAGTAACCACCATTGGCTGTAACCGTGGTGTTACCTTCGGTTGAAGCGTATGCACCACCACCATAGATGTTACCATAGATATGTGGTGTACCTGAAATACTAAGACCTGCATTACCCTTCACGAAACCCACCTGACTATTCTGTGTTCGGGTGTAGGTATAGTCTGGGGATAGTGACTCCGCATCGGTAGGGTTATCCTTGTGTCTGCGTCCGTTACCAGAGGCAAACACATCGCCACTAATAACAACGTTGTCCTTTATGGTGAGAGATGTGGCAAGGGAAGTTCCATTATCCACAATAGCCATATCGCCACCACCATACACAGAGCCGTTAATAACGGTCTTGCCACTAATGGCAAGGGTTGTCTTACCATAGATGCGAGCCATGTTACTGAGTGTCTGGTAAGTGCTCGTACCCTTCAGTTTTGCATCGGCAACACCATAGCCGCCTCCGAAAATGTCGCAATGGAATGTGCCGCCGTTTATCGTCAGCATCACGTTGCCATAGGTCTTGCCAAGCTCGGTATAGTCGGATGGGGTGCCCTCGTATGCGGTTTCGGAATAGAACTTATCCGTGCCTCGACCTCCTGCAAAGATGCCATGTTCGCAATAGAATGTGCCTCCTCTGATAGTGAGGGCTGATACGGTTTTGCCTGTCTTGCCATATATGTTGCCTCCGTATTTGCTTGGTATGACTCCCTTATCATAGAACAGACTCGGACTCATGAATCCACTACCTCCTGCATATACTCCGTCGATAGGAAGTGACTTTGTTCCGAAGATTCCGCCTTTGATTTCTATCTTTGTGTTGGTTTCAGATGGATCAACCATGGTGTAGTCGTCGCTGGCAGGGTTGTAGCATCGGGCTGAGACCAGTCTGCCCTTGGCTGCTTCATAGTTACCGTAGAGCACAACCTTACCATCGTTGCTCCAATAAGCGATGTGCTCGTCCACAGTTGGGTGGGTATCGTCGCCAATACCGTTGTAGCCTCCTGCTCCTGCTCCGAAGATTCCGCAGAAGATCATGTCTTTCTTCTCGTTGTTCTTAGGAAGGATTGTGAAGGTGCCGCCATTGATGGTTACGGTGCTAAAGCCGTAGAATGGGTTCTTGATGGTTATGCCTCCCTGATAGCCACGTCCTGTGCTGCCTCCGTAAAGCTCGGTGACAATTACCTTGCTATTGTCGATGTTGCCCATGCCGTCTCTTGGATCAATGAGAATGTTAGCACGGCCTGAATAGGTATTATCGGGGAATCGGTATTCTTTGCCTTCATACTTGAAGGTGAAATTCTTCTGATTGCCCATGTGTCCGTTTACCACTCGGGCTACATATCCGCTCTTGATGATGATATCCATGTCGGCATACATAGGGCCCTCGTGACTGGCAGCCACGATACCGCAGTCGTAATCGGCAGCAAAC
This sequence comes from uncultured Prevotellaceae bacterium, assembly GCA_946411565.1. Lineage (GTDB taxonomy): Bacteria > Bacteroidota > Bacteroidia > Bacteroidales > Bacteroidaceae > Prevotella. Next base: position 13,607 of record CAMKEM010000049.1, read on the forward strand.
TCATTGTGAGCATCATTATATGCCCTGTCGATATCTATGGTTACGGTACACTTTATCGGCATGTTAGGCGTTCCCATCAATCCGTTGAGCTGATTGCTGGTTGACTGGCGTCCGGCTACGGTGATACATGAGTAATGGCCAGACTTCAGCGTGATGCTGAATCCTTTCTTACCATGTGGCATCGCAGCTTCCATTGCTGCCATATCCAAGACACCATCATTAGTACGGAATCGCTTGTCGTTGTTCAGACCGCCATATATCTGGAATGAGGATGTTCGTGCTCCATCGATGGTACCATAGCCAGGGGCATTACTTGTGAAGCCTGTCATCTGTATGCCTTCACCCATCTCAAGACTGTGATACTGGCAGAAGATGTAACTGGAATGCTGGGCGCGTGAATCGTGATTGAAGGTGACGTGCTCAAATCGGGTATCGCCAAAAAGTCCGATATAGCCCTTGCCATTATTTCCGTCTTCGTAGGCTTCTATAATGGCATTGTAGTCATGTCCATCGTATTTACCTGTGATGGTGACATCCTTTGCAAGATTGGAGGCATCGACCTTTTTCTTCCATTGTGCGTATGTCTCGGTTACACCATTGCCTTTGAGGGTATTGGTGATGGAAAAACCTTTGTTACCATTATCCTGGTCGCATGTTGCCTCTCGGTTGCTCCTTCCGATAAGAACAATCTTGTTCTCATCCCATGTTAATTGACTGTCAAGGAGACTATATGCCTTCTGCCATGTCTTTACAGGATGCTGGTCATCCATTCCAGAATTATTGTCGTCGCCTCCTTCTGGCTTGAGGAATACCACCCTACTCATATATAGGGTTTTGTCAAGAATGGTATAGTCGCCACTACTCAGGGTGACGTGGCACGTTATCTTCTTGCCTGCATCTGCGGATGATGGGGTATAGGTTGGGGTTGTTGCCTTGGCTACTCCGCCAGCCATCCACTTATAGCTTGCGTCGAGATATTGGTTGTCGGCTTCCCAAACGGAATTGGTAAGGCTGACAGCATATGTGTTATTCGCCTTTGTGATATATGCGTCGGCCTTGATTATGGTTGAGACCTTTACCACACTTGAGCGTGAACTTGCATCGGATAGTTCCGCATACACATAACGCACATTGCCCTCGTATGGGAGTGTCAATGTATTGGTTGTACTCAAGTCTGACTTCTTCCAGTTCTCGTTATCCTCAGAAATATACCAGTTATAGCTTTCGCTGCCATTCATGCCCGCTGTTGTGGCGGTGAGAATGACATTATTCCTATGGTCAACGGTCAGTTCCGTGTCAAAGTTCTTCAGGAGGAATTCATCATTCATGAATACCCAGGGAGTAAGATTTGTAAGGCTATTTGTGGCAATGTATTCATTATTCGCCTCGCAGAATGGCTGGGCAAACTCATAAAGCGACTTCTGTGTGCCGAGGTTTACCTTTGCGGAATTGACATAATATAGCGTGGTGGTTATGAGTTTGCTGTATTGCACGGCAAATACAGAACCAACTTTCTGGCATGAGGAAGGCATTTTTATATTGCCCAGCGAATAGATGTTGCTCACGCTGCTCTTGACCTCATCCTTGCATTCGCCAATAAAACCTCCAACCCATACAAGGCCCTGATTATTCGCATTCAGATTTGATAGATTTATTTCTACATCTACCGCAATATTTCTTATATCATAATTGTCGTTCTTATCCTCAAGTTTTCCTGCACATCCACCAACAATGACATACTTACCATTCTGGTTGAATGAGCTTGAAGGACCATTGATGTGGGAGTTGCGAATAATAATGTTCTGAACCGTGGAATAATTCTTGATTGAACCTGCCAAGACTCCTATATATCTTGAGTTAGGAATGCCAGAAGCGTTATCATTTTTGACATTGGCATTCTCGAATATGAGATTCTTGACCTCACACCATCTCACGGTCGTTCCTGTACCTATGGTACTAAAGAATCCGAATCCTAACTTATCGCCAGAATTGGTGTACCAGTCAATCTGCATATTGCTGATAACGTGTCCCTTACCATCAAATGAGCCTTTGAATGTTTTGTTTTCATTATACAGAGCTGTACCTATTGGATCCCAATAGTGCCCACCGAGGTCTATGTCTGCTCCCAAGACATAATACGCCGTCAATTCTTTACCAGCATTAATCTGCTTTGCCATATACGCAAGCTGGGCAGCGGTCTTAATGACGTATGGATTAGCCTCCGTTCCTTCACCAGAAGCATATCCATTCGCTGCATAATCTTTCCAGTTGCCACTTTGCGCCCATGCTCCTTGTGCAGAAACCACAAAGAGTATCAAAAGCATGAAGATGTACCTTACCTTATTCATAAGATTCATATTAAAAAGCCTACCCAAGCCCTCCCAAATGGAGGGATGTTTGATTGCATAATCGAGAAAGGCATGTTAATTTTCAAAAATTCTCAATTGTCAAAGTTCCTATATACTGATCAGCATCTGCAAGAACATATAGATGATCTGGCACGATGGCTATTTTTAAGGAATTTATCTTTCCTGCGGTAAGATCAGCTGTCTTCAGGTTGGCAAAGTTAGCCTCATTAAAGACGATATTGTTCGTCAGGGTCTGACGTGTAACCGTTCCATCTACCGCTACTTTGACATTATACGTTACTGATATTGTTGGCATAAAACTTTTCACAGGAATAGCGAAGAAAGGACTTCCCCAATCGTGAAACTCATCATCTGTCAGATTCAGGTTGCCAGCGCTATTCCTTATATCAAGAGATAGGTTTCCAGTCGTAACTTTCGTCCATTCCGTTTTCGCCAGTTTCCAAGTCTTATCCGCCTTATATGCATAAGTACGAGAGAACGTACCCTTATTTGGAATTGCTCCAGAAACCACTACCTTCGTTATCTCAAATTCGCGAACCTTACTCATCTTTGTACCCAACTTAAACATCAACTGGAAACCCGTCAAGGTCTGATCCATATCGAAATTTACGATATCACCAGGATAATCCTTATGATGTGGAAGATTACAAACCAATGGTATATTATTTCCATCCATCATATCATTAGCACTCAAGTTCACATCGAAGCTCAAGGTATAGTCACCATCGAAATACGTCAAAGTTGCATTCTTATTATAAGGCATATAGCCGAAGAAATCAAAACTGCTATATGCGCTATATTCAGGCCAATACCTTACAGGACTGTAAGTCCATGCACCATTAGCGTATGACACCGTAGCATTCTTAAAGATATCATAGCCATCCCTCGTTATCGTAGTTCCGCTAAGGTCGTGGAATCCGAATACGCCCATTGTTGCAGGATGTGGATTTTCCTGACTATAGCCACGGGTAACATTCTCGGTCTTAGGCATAAAGCCAATCTCATCAGCATTATCAGCACGCTGAGCATATTGTTCAAGATCATCTCCCGAACAAGCCACAAACAAAGTACAAAGTACAATGTACAATGTACCATTTAAACAGCCTACCCAAGCCCTCCCAAATGGAGGTTTGTTTTTTGATATGCACATATATGTTTTAATCATTGTCGTATTCATTAATAGTATCTTGCGCCTTCTGGCTCCCTCCCTACGAGGGAGGGCGGGGGGAGAAGCCGCTTATTTACCAAATACTCGTTCCAGTACCTTCCTCACCATTACTATACTCAACATCTCTTTCCCATTCCTGAACAGATATCTCATCAAAAATGATAGCAGCATCATCCGTATTGTCTGCTGATGTCCATTGATAGAAATCATTCGCTTTCAGGTTCGGTTTTGCAAGAGGACCTTTTGCTTTATAATAATAAGGAGTAGAACCTATATGTCCTTTAAGATATAACGTAACACTCTCAGCATCACTAAGGTCTATTGGGGCAATCATCATATATGATACAATATAGCCCTTACCTTTATAATAATAGTCAGAATTTGTATTTGTCATATCCAAAGCAGGATAGAACTTAAGATCAAGCTGATTACCAGTTGTTACAGCCGTAATTTTCTCAGTTATAGCATCAAGAATTCCTGTATGAACGAATTTCTTTCCCCTGAGAACCAACTGTAATCCGTCATATATCATCTCTCTCGGACTCCTTAGATAGAACCTCACAACAGCACCCATTCTCTTGAAATGAAAGGCACAATGTCCTTCCTCTGTTGCTATTACTGGCTCTGAAACCATATAGTCAGCATCACTAAGGTGTGCTGCAGCCTTTTTTTCTGAAGCCTCGTATTCCTCTGCATTACTATATGGATTATCCTTAAAAGATGGGCAATACTTCATCCTTGGGAATGCCTTTGCCTCCTGAGAGGAATACTTTACGTTAAGCTTGGTATAGTCATCCTCTGTGGTATATGGTCGAAAAGCTATATAGGGTTTATTCTTGGAGATAGCCCTTACGCTATTATCATACGAATCAAAGAATCCCGCAGGTGTTCCAGCACCACTATAGATGTCAAAGCGAATCTGCTGACGTTTGGTAGGATCGTCATTTATAGGGAATACGCCCAACTTGTCATCCTCCTCCCATGTGAAGTGCATCTTTTGCAAAGAATAGTCATAAACAAGGGAAGAACGAGTAACACCCTCCGCAGAATTGTCATAATTCAATTCAGGAAGAGTTGCATAGACCTCATTCTCACAAATGACAGGATCATGAATAACATCCTGCGAACAAGATGCCACGAACATTGCACAAATCATCATGTACAATGCTCCATTTGCTATATATGATTTATATCTTTTCATTTCCTAATTATCATTTTCTTTCCTTTACTTATTACTATCCCCTTAGCCGAGGATTTCTTTGTCCTCATTCCAGATAGCGTATAGAGCGTTTCGTCTGCCTTTGCCTCATTCGGTATCGTCTCATGAATACCTGTCACAATTATCTCGGCATCAGGATCCAACGGAATGTCAGAGGCTCTTACGAAAGGTTCCACAAGACTACCAACACGACGCTTAGCGTTAAACTCCTTGTTTGGCATGAATGGAACGCCATACTCCTTACATACCACATTATATAGCATTCCTGCCTTTAGTTCATTCATCTGAACGTCATAGGTAATCTCCTCACCATCTTCCGAAACAACAACAAGGCTAAGTGGCTTTCCTGAAAGATTCACAGGGGCTACAACCATATATGCCTCAAGCGTTTCTCCTTCGTTTATCGCAATCCTGTCGAGCCGTACACTTGCTTTGTAGCTTCTGCTCGTCACGTTCATGCTCTGAGTCTCAAGGTTCATATTCGCATTCTGACTGAATACATAATCTTCCGTCCTAAGTGAGACATCGGTATATACAGCGGATTTGGGAGATACAAACTCCACCCTCACTATTGCACAGAGATGATTCAACGTGAAATCAGCCGTACTCTCGGAAACACTTCCCTGCCCCATCATATAGTCGTATGCAGCTATATGTTCCAAACTATGGTTTTCCTTCTGCACCTGACCATCAAAGGCTATTGGCAGCTCTGTTATCTGCATACCCTTCTCGAAATATGTGTTATTGTAAGGATAGTAGATATAATATTTGGAGTTTTCAACAAGCGACCAACCATAAGAACTGAACGATGAGGATTTTCCATCATCGGAAACGGCTAATGCCCAATGCTTTATCCTTGTACCCTTAGTTGTATAAAAACCAACAATATCATCATATTGCCAAGAAAATACAATTCCCTTGTCAACATCGAATGTATAGCTAACAGCCGAAGCATCAAGACAGCCAAGCATCAAGAAAACTATGTATGATATTATCTTTCTCATGGCTAATAATCGAATATAGTTGCAGAAACATCATTTTCACCATTAGTATTCACATCATCCCAGATGCCAATATAAACACCTTTGGCAAATTCCTCATTCAATTCTCCATTTCCACCGCCTCCGCCAGGGTCTTGACCATAAGCGGAAACCGTGTCCAAAATGCCCTCATCTTCTGAACACCGTATCATTTCTGCATACGGTGAATGGTATTTCTTTCGTATATTTGTGGTTTTCAGTTTCATTAAATTAACAGTTTTAGTTCAAAAGCGTCTTGTTACAAACACCCATTTTACCTTTTACACGCTTTGGAATAAGTCTAAGTGGATCTAAGTAGATTTATACGTGTATTTTGTACAAATGTAATATTATTATATTAAGCACACAAAAAAAAGCAAAAAAAGATACACAATTTTAACACTTATTAATATAAAACCGATATAAAACCTTTAATTTTGCTTAATATAGATAGCAAAATCACAGAATAAATCACAAACTCTCCCTTAACTCTTTTTCATATCTGTTATAGCTCTAAGTCCTATGTTCTTCCTAACCAAACTCGGTGAACCTCCGTTCTATGTCCGTTCCTAAATGGGACTTTCACCGAGTTTGGTTAGGAGGAACATAGGAGAAACAACGAAGGATCAAAGGAGTCAAAGCGAAAAATCTTGTGGAAAACCACAGAACATGAGGATTGCCAGGCTTCTACTTTCCAAGCTCCTCATTAAGCAGACTTTCAAGGTTCTCGGCAGAAAGTCTGAGACGGAAACGCCCATTGATAGCTGCACTTATTCTGCCTGTTTCCTCAGAAACGACAATACACAAGGCATCACTTTTCTGCGACATTCCCATAGCAGCACGATGACGAAGACCTAACTCTCTCGGAATATTCAGGTCGTGGCTCACAGGAAGAATACATCCAGCAGCCTTAATTCTGTGCTTGCTTATAATCATGGCACCATCATGCAAAGGTGAGTTCTTAAAAAAGATATTCTCAATCAGTCGCTGATTGATATTTGCATCAATGGTATCACCCGTCTCAACAATATCATTTAGATTCGAATGACGTTCTATCACAATCAATGCTCCCACCTTTCCTCTCGCCATACTCTGGCAAGCCATCACAATCGTCATAACCTTCTCACGATCAACAGCTTCCTTTTTCTGTTCGTTCGAAGAAAAGAACTTCAACAAGGTGCGGATTCTGTTATGTCCTCCAAGGTTATTAAGGAACTTCCTTATCTCATCCTGAAAGAGTATCAGAATTGCGAGTGAACCCACACCCACCAACTTATCAAGAATAGCTCCGAGAAGACGCATCTCCACTACCCTACTGACCAGCAACCAGATAAGGATGAACACCAAGATACCAATGAACACATTGATAGATCTCGATTCTCTCATGAACCGATAGGTGTAGTATAGCATAATCGCTACAAGGAAAATATCAATCGCGTCTTTTATCTCAAATGAAAACATATCAATAAGGCCTCTCCCCCCGCCCTCCCCCGTAGGGAGGGAGCCGGAAGGCGAAAGGAATTAAATTATTAATTATTCACTATATTACTATTGTTAGCCTCCATAAGTTCTCCGGCTCCCTCCCTACGGGGGAGGGCGGGGGGAGAGGCCACTATTTTACCGCACATTCCGGGCACAATCCCTTCAGCACATAATTAACGCTTTGCAACTTAAAGCCAGGAGGAAGCGGAACTTCTGGCACATGCACTTGTTTCATACAAAAAGTTCTTCCACACTTCACACAAGCAAAATGCGTATGCTCCTCATCTTCATCCCTTTCGAGATCACCATCCACAGCATATTTCACAGAGCCAGAACCATCATCAATGGCATGAATCAAGCCATGAAGAAGGAAAAGGTTGAGAGCACGCGAGATAGTGGATTTATCAATAGTGAGTAGAATATGCTCTAACTGTGCGAGCGATACAGCCTCATCCCCACGCCACATAGCACGGAGAATCATCAGTCGATTGGCAGTCGGCTTAACATCGTGATGCTGCAATTTATGCAGAAAGAACTCTTCATCTTTCATATTGTGCACAAAATTACTGAAAATTTCACGTTTCTGCAAATATTTATCAGAAATTAACGCAAGTTTGTAAAACATTTTTTCTACCTTTGCACAGGAAATTCCCACGCACAAAATGAAAACGCACCTTTGGTGCTCGTGGGTTGGCACAAAAAAATAGCAGTTTGTTGCCAAGCACAAATTTTCTCGAAATAAAAATGCAGATATCAGTTCACAATAAGACATTAGACCTCTCAACACCACAGGTGATGGGAATACTCAACGTGACTCCTGATAGTTTCTATGCAGGTAGTCGCAAGCAGACAGAACAGGAAATAGCTGAACGTACCAATCAGATAATCCTTGAAGGAGGTAGCATAATTGATGTTGGTGCCTTCTCTACCCGACCTGGCTCTGCAGATGTCAGCGAAGAGGAAGAACTTCTCCGTATGCGTAACGGACTTGCCATCGTTCGTCGTGAACAGCCAGATGCCCTCGTGTCTATTGACACCTTCCGACCATCAGTAGCCCGTATGGCTGTCGAGGAGTTCGGAGCAGATATCATAAACGACATTTCAGAAGGACGCGGATATTACAACAATACCGCCAATGCAAATGCGAAAGTGAATGTTGACGTGAACGAAAACGAGCCTTCCGACATACTTCTTGAGATTGCCCGATTGCAAGTGCCTTATATCCTAATGTCACTTCAGGCTGACCTTGAGAATACCGTTTCTGTTTTCATTAAGAAGATAAAGGTTCTCAACTCAATAGGTGTTAAGGATATCATTCTCGATCCCGGTTACGGCTTTGGAAAAGACATCATCGCAGGCAATTACTCTTTGCTCTCCGCCCAGCAGCAGCTCAAGGACACATTCAACCTCCCACTTCTCGTTGGCATCTCAAGAAAGCGCATGATATGGCAGCTCCTCGACTCTTCTGCCGATGAAGCCCTCAACGGCACAACCGTTCTCAACACTCTCGCCCTCGACCGAGGTGCCGACATCCTCCGAGTGCATGATGTCCGTGCCGCTGTAGAAGCAGTAAAGATATTCACAACTCTTCGAGACAATAGCTAAGAAAGTAAATTAATTTACTGGATATAATTTACTTCCAATTTACTTTCCACTAAAAAAGACATTAATATAAATTTAATTTCATATATGAAAACATTCTTCAACGCAAAAGACCTTGGCGATATAACTGCAGCTCTTGCCGAGGCACAGGAAGTGAAGGCTAACCGCTATGGTTATCAGCACCTTGGAAAGAACAAGACTCTTCTCATGGTGTTCTTCAACAACTCTCTCCGCACACGCCTCTCTACCCAGAAGGCAGCTATGAACCTCGGAATGAACGTTATCGTTCTTGACGTAAACGCTGGTGCTTGGAAACTCGAAACTGAGCGTGGCGTCATCATGGACGGCGATAAGTCAGAGCACCTCCTTGAGGCAATCCCTGTAATGGGCAGCTTCTGCGACCTTATCGGTATCCGCTCTTTCGCAGGTCTCACAGATCGCGAATACGACTATGCCGAGACCATCGTAAACCAGTTCGTGAAGTATGCTGGTAAGCCAGTTTTCGCTATGGAGACAGCAACCGTACACCCTCTTCAGGCATTCGCCGACCTTATCACAATCGAGGAGCACAAGACAACAGAGCGCGTTAAGGCAGTCCTCACATGGGCCCCTCATTGCCGTTGTCTTCCACAGGCTGTGCCAAACTCATTCGCTGAGTGGATGCTCGCAGCACCAGACGTAGATCTCGTTATCACTCATCCAGAAGGCTATGAGCTTGATCCACAGTTCACCAAGGGCGCAACTATCGAATACGATCAGAAGAAGGCATTCGAAGGTGCAGATTTCATCTATGCAAAGAACTGGTCATGTCCGGGCGTTACCCTTCCCGAGAAGTATGGACAGATACTGACAGACTATAAGGAAATGGCTCATTGGACAGTTGATGCAGAGCACATGTCATGGACAAACAATGGTAAGTTCCTGCATTGTCTCCCTGTTCGCCGTGGTCTTATTGTTACCGATGATGTAATCGAGAGCAAGAACTCCCTCGTCATTCCAGAGGCAGCCAACCGTGAAATCTCTGCACAGGTAGTCATCAAGAGAATGCTTGAAGCGCTCTAAGCCGAGAGTTAATAGTTAAAAGTGAAGAGTGAAGAATTTAAGTTACACTTGTAATGCTGAATTAGCGACAATTACAAACTTAAATTCTTCACTCTTCACTTTTCACTTAATCAAGTCGGGGTGACCAGACTCGAACTGGCGACTCCTACGTCCCGAACGTAGTGCGCTA
>CAMKEM010000050.1 GCA_946411565.1 uncultured Prevotellaceae bacterium
AACAACTCGGCGTATATGTTGATGAAGCACTCAGTTTCATTGACCAAAGCCTCATCCCACTTGATGCCGTTGCGGTGAGTGCAGGACCAGGCTCTTACACAGGTCTGAGAATCGGCGTTTCAATGGCAAAAGGCATTTGCTATGGTCGTGATGCGAAACTTATTTCCATCCCTACTCTCGAGTTGATGTGCGTGCCTGTTCTGCTTAGGGAACTTGCAGCCGAGGAGCCAGAGCCATTGCTTTGCCCTATGCTTGATGCGAGAAGAATGGAGGTATATGCAGGTCTTTGGAGTCGTGCCTTGAAGCCTGTACGAGAGATAGGAGCAGACATCGTTACAGCCGAGACTTACAAGGAATATCTCGACAAGCAGCCTGTCTATTTCTTCGGAAATGGTGCTGCTAAGTGTATGGAGACTATCAACCATCCTAATGCGCATCTCATTGAGGATATCTCCCCATTGGCAAAGTATATGATGCCTTTGGCAGAGAGACGCTTCAACGATGGCAAGTTTGAGGATGTGGCATACTTCACTCCTTCGTATCTGAAGGACTACGTGGCTAAGTTGCCGAAGAAGTTGCTGTAAGACAAGGCCTCTCCCCCCCGCCCTCCCCCGTAGGGAGGGAGCCGGAACGCGATGTTAATTGTTACATGTTAATTGTTAATTGAAAAATATGAATATCGAAGGACTTGACTATAATACCCAGCGTGAGAGGATAAAGCTCAACGAGTATGGTCGTGAGATTCAGCAGATGGTAGATTACTGCGTGTCTCTTCCTGACAGGGAGGAGCGTCAGGCATGTGCCGAGGCTATCATAGACACCATGCGTAAGATGAATCCAAGCGAGCAGAACATCAACGATCGTATGCAGACTCTTTGGGATCATCTGGCATTGATGAGCGATTTCAAACTGGATATTGACTATCCTGTAGAGATAACAACAGCCGAGCAGATGGCATCAAAGCCAGAGCCTGTGGCATATCCGAATACCCGTATTCCTGTTCGTCACTATGGCAGGGCATTGTTTGAGCTTTTTGAAACTCTCAAGACAATGGAGCCAGGAGAGGAGCGTGATACCCTTGTTCGTATGACTGCCAACCAGATGAAGCGTTGTCTTCTGCTCTGGGGACATGGTAATGGCGATGACGAGAAGGTGGCAGATGATCTTGCTCGTTTCACGGATGGCGTTATCCAGTTGGATCTGGATAGCTTCCGCTTTGACAAGATCGACGTGCTGTCTCTTGCCCAGCAGGCTAACAAGAAGAAAAAGAAGAAGTAACACGCTATGGAAGCATTCCTCATTGAAGGCGGACATCCGCTTCGTGGTACTATCGTTCCTCAGGGAGCCAAGAACGAGGCTCTTGAGGTTATCTGTGCCACAATTCTTACAGACGAGGAGGTAGTGATAAAGAATATCCCTGATATCCTCGATGTCAACAACCTTATAAAGTTGCTGATGGATATTGGTGTAAAGGTTCGTAAGCTCGGCGTTGGAGAGTATAGCTTCAAGGCCGACGAACTCAAGCTCGATTATCTGAGTAGTGATGAGTTCGTACAGAAATGTGCCGCCCTTCGTGGCTCTGTACTTATGATTGGTCCGCTTCTTGGTCGTTTCGGTCATGCTACTGTGGCAAAGCCGGGTGGCGATAAGATAGGCCGTCGCCGTCTTGACACCCACTTCCTCGGTTTCCATAAGCTTGGAGCAACATATAGTCGTGTTGTTGGTCGTGATGTCTATGAACTAAGAGCCGACAAGCTCAAGGGTTGCTATATGCTTCTTGACGAGGCATCTGTAACCGGTACTGCAAATATCATCATGGCTTCTGTACTTGCAGAAGGCACTACGACTATCTATAATGCAGCCTGTGAGCCATACATCCAGCAACTCTGCCACATGCTCAATCGTATGGGCGCAAAGATTACGGGCATAGCCTCTAATCTTCTTCATATCGAGGGTGTGAAGTCTCTCGGTGGTACAGAGCACAAGCTTCTTCCTGATATGATTGAGGTTGGCTCATTTATTGCTATGGCTGCTATGGTGGGCGATGGCATAAGAATCAAGGATGCCTCTATCGAGAACCTCGGTATCATACCAGACGCTTTCCGTCGTCTCGGTATTCAGATTGAGGTAGATGGTGATGACCTCTTCATTCCTCATCATGACCACTATGAGATAGAATCATTCATAGATGGCACGATTATGACTCTTGCCGATGCTCCGTGGCCGGGACTTACCCCAGACCTTCTCAGCGTGCTTCTCGTCGTAGCCACACAGGCAAAGGGTAGTGTGCTCATTCATCAGAAGATGTTCGAGAGTCGTCTTTTCTTCGTGGATAAGCTCATAGACATGGGTGCTCAGATTATTCTCTGTGATCCGCATCGTGCTGTGGTTGTTGGGCATGACCACCAGATTAGACTTCGTGCAGGTCGTATGTCAAGTCCTGATATCCGAGCTGGTATTGCTCTTCTCATCGCAGCCCTTAGTGCTGACGGTACTTCGCAGATCAATAACATCGCGCAGATTGACCGTGGCTACGAGAATATCGAGTCAAGACTTAATGCGTTGGGAGCAAAGATTACAAGAGTATAGACCCACCCCCGTACCCCTCCCATAAAGGGAGGGGAGTAAATAGTATGATAAGCGATTTTATTTCCTTATGGAAAGAGAAAACAAAAAAAACGATAATAGATCCACTTCATCAGCATCAAGTGTAACGACTCCCCTCCCTCTATGGGAGGGGCCAGGGGGTGGGTCTGTTTATAAAATAGGCCTCATCGGCAAGGCTCATGGCGTTAAGGGCGAGCTAAGCATCCAGATTGATGATGATATCTTCGATCGTGTGGATGCAGAATATCTCGTGCTGAAGCTTGACGGAATCTTCGTGCCTTTCTTCATGGAGGAATATCGTTTCAAGAGCGATAGCGTTGCCTTGGTAAAGTTCGAGGGCGTAGATACTCAGGAGCGTGCTCGTGAACTGACAGGCGTAGAGGTTTATTTTCCTCGTGAACTTGCAGAGCAGGATGAGGATGCAGAGCTTTCATATTCAGCCCTTGTCGGATATACCCTTATTGATGACAACTCCGGCAAACCTGTAGGCACAATAGCCTATGTGGACGAGCAGACAATCAATATCATGTTCGAACTTGAGGACGGAAGGCTTATTCCTGCATCAGAAGAACTGATTGTGGATGTTGACCAGAAGGCTCGAACCATCACCCTTGATATTCCAGAGGGTATTCTTGATCTTTAACAGTCTAAAGTCAAAGGACTAAGGTCTAAAGTCTGGGGGTAAGGGCATGGAGCCTTTGACCTTTGTCTTTTGACCTTTGACTTTTGACCTTTGTCTTTTGACCTTTGTCTTTTGTCTTTTGACCTTTGACTACAAATAATAAAAATGAAAAAACAACAAATATGTATTCTGGGCAGTACAGGCTCAATAGGCACTCAGGCTCTTGAGGTTATCGAAGAGCATAGCGAGCGTTTCGAGGCTTACTGTCTAACTGCAAATAATAAGGTAGAATTGCTTGCCGAACAGGCTCGTAAATTCCGCCCAGCTGCCGTTGTTATCGCTAATGAAGATAAGTACGAGCAGTTGAAAGAACTGCTTGCAGATTGTCCTGACATCAAGGTATATGCAGGCGCACAGGCTCTTTGTGACGTGGTAGAGGCAGAACCTATTGATATGGTGCTTACCGCTATGGTGGGTTTCGCAGGACTTGATCCTACAATCCATGCTATAAAGGCACGCAAGAAGATATGCCTTGCCAACAAGGAAACTCTCGTTGTAGCAGGTGAACTTGTCATGGGACTTGCAGAGCAGTATCATGTGCCAATCCTTCCTGTTGATTCTGAACATTCGGCAATATTCCAGAGCCTTGTGGGCGACCATGACAACGAGATTGAGAAAATCCTTCTCACCGCTTCTGGCGGTCCGTTCCGTAAGTTCACCCACGAGCAGATGAAGACCGTAACCGCTGCTGATGCCCTCAAGCATCCTACATGGGATATGGGCGCAAAGATAACCATCGACTCTGCTTCTATGATGAACAAGGGCTTTGAGGTTATCGAGGCAAAGTGGCTCTTTGGCGTTGATGCCGATAGGATACAGGTGCTCGTTCATCCACAGAGCATAGTTCATTCTGCCGTTCAGTATCGTGATGGAGCTGTGAAGGCTCAGCTTGGCGTGCCAGATATGCGTCTGCCTATCCAGTATGCCTTCACCTTCCCAGAGCGTCTTACAATGACAGGCGAGCGCTTGAATCTCTTCGCACATCCGTTGGAGTTCTTCGAGCCTGACATGGAGAAATTCCAATGTCTCGCCCTTGCATACGAGGCAATACGTCGTGGTGGTAATGCTGCTTGTGTGGTTAATGCTGCTAATGAGGTGGTAAACCTCGCTTTCCGTCAAGGCCGTTGCGGTTTCCTTGACATGGGTGAGATAATTGCCAAAACACTCGATAAGGCAACTGTCATCAAGACTCCGACACTCGAAGACTATTTCGCTTCTGACAAAGAGGCAAGAAGGATAGCGGAGTCCTTCATTGAGAATTAACAATTAATAATTAACAATTAACATGCCTGCCGCGATTAAACAATCAAACATCCTTTCCTTTGGAAAGGCTTGGTTAGGCTTATAATCAACAAGCCTGTCGCGCTCCGGCTCCCTCCCTACGGGGGAGGGCGGGGGGAGAGGCCCTATTATTTATAATGGAATCTTTTCTGATAAAAGCAGCACAGTTTATACTTGCTATCACCATTCTCGTATTTCTTCATGAGGGTGGTCACTTCACATTCGCTAAGATGTTCGGCACACGAGTGTCGCGCTTTTATGTATTCGCCAACTGGAAGTTCCACCTCTGGAGCTCATACGATAACTGGTGGCGTCGCCTCAGAGGCAAGGCACCTGTAACTGAGCGTGACAACGAAAGCGTAAATTTCGTTCAGCAGATAAAGAACTACTACTATTCCCTTACCAATCAGAAGGATAAGATTGTAACGGAGAACGTAGGTAATAAGAAATACAACGACGAGGTTGGTACCGAGTATGGTATCGGCTGGCTGCCTATTGGCGGCTATTGCCAGATTGACGGTATGATTGACGAGACCCAGACAGCCGAGAAGCTCTCTGCTCCTGCAAAGCCTTGGGAGTTCCGTAGCAAGAAGGCGTATCAGCGTCTGCTTATTATGGCAGGTGGTGTAATGGTGAACTTCGTCCTCGCACTTGTTATCTACTCTGCCGTATTCTACACATGGGGCGACAAATACATTGCCGTTCAGGATATGACAATGGGTATGAAGTTCAATGACGAGGCTAAGGCCCTCGGATTTCAGGATCATGATATTCTGCTTCGCTCTGACCTTGGCGAATTCAAGAACTTCTCAGGCGATCTCATGCGTAACATCTCAAAGGCTCACGAGGTTATCGTACTTCGTAACAATCGTGAGGTTCTCGTGCCTCTGAACGGAGATCTCAACCTTCTCAACATGCTGAAGGCTGAACCTGTATTCTGCCTTCCATTCATCCCAGCACTTGTTGATAGTGTAGAGCAAAATACTCCTGCATACAAGGCAGGCATTCGCAAGGGTGACACTATCGTGAAACTCGGCAATAAGAATATTGATACATGGAGCACTTATGATTATGAGGTCAGCAGAATGACAGATGCTCTTACTGATGCTAAGACATCAAGGGAT
The DNA here is from genome assembly GCA_946411565.1 of uncultured Prevotellaceae bacterium. Lineage (GTDB taxonomy): Bacteria > Bacteroidota > Bacteroidia > Bacteroidales > Bacteroidaceae > Prevotella. Next base: position 5,695 of record CAMKEM010000050.1, read on the forward strand.
AGCATTGGTGTCTTGACCAATAACGTTGTATGGAAGAAGGCTGACGGCTCAATGGATACCGCACAGGTAACATTCGCTTATCAGGAAAATCGAGTTATAATGGGCGTAATTAAATCATATGCTTCAGATTTCTATAAAACGCGTCATGATGAATATGACCTATTATCAAGCATAAAGAAAGGCTGCACATACGGCATCGACATACTCGGTGGCTATATAAGCGACCTCAAGTATTTAGCATCTAAGGAAGGTGCAAAAAGTCTTGGTGGCTTTGGCGCTATGGGTAGTATGTTCCCAGATCATTGGGATTGGATGATTTTCTGGAAGATGACAGCCTTCCTGAGCATTATCCTTGCCTTCATGAATATCATTCCTATTCCAGGACTTGATGGCGGTCATATCCTCTTCCTTCTCGTTGAGGTTGTCACACGCAAGCAGCCAAGTCTAAAGTTCATGCAGATATCTCAGAACATCGGTATGATCTTCCTCCTTCTCCTTATGGTTGTTGCCAACCTTAATGATATTCTCCGCTGGATTGGAGTTATGTAAGGAAAGTCATAAATAGAAAAAGGAAACGGATTTATCCGATTTATCTGAACAAATCGCGTAAATATTACAGCGCCAGCTATCAGATACATCAGATAAATCCGTTTTCTTTTTCTATCTTAACGTGAGTTCGACGAAAACCCTGAAAGGGTGAAATAGCTTAGGATAGGGTGCAACCCTATCAATACGTTCCCCCCCCCTAAAAGTCCTGTAAGGACGATATATTTCATGTCAATCGCAATCCCGAATGATATGGAATTATGTCGCACCTACGGCGCTATGGAGGGGAAGGGCATTCTTGGCGATAGGGTTGCACCCTATCCTAAGTTATAACACCCTTTCAGGGTTTTCATCGAATCGACGTTATCTTAACCAAAATTCGCCGAATAAAAATGGACGAACCTTGCGATGCTAAGATTTGTCACTACTTCATGACCATGAATATTCCTATTGACTCCATCATTCAGGCTATAGGACTAAGCCGAGACGAGATTACCTCGATAATGTAACGGATAATTATCAATATAGAATTCGTTATCCCTCACTATTACAAATTATTGGTGTCCGCTAAACTTAAAAATACATTTTCCAGTGCGCTATTATAGCGGACAGTAATATTTTCTTTACTATTCTTGTATTTTTTAACAATTCACAAACTTTTAACGTCATAAAAAAATTGCTTTGGCTAATCCAGAATACAAGGAATAAACGTCTTGTAGATATGCTATTTTCTCGCAGGAAAAACAAAAAAGTTTTTTTGCGTTTTTCCTGTCACCTGCAACACTATCTGATTTTCAACGTGTTAGGTGGTGACAGGTGTTTTCGCACTTGTCACCCACTTGTCACCCATACAAGCAACAAACTCCTTTTGGGAGCCGAAAAAACTTGGTGACAGAAAGGTGACAGGTGAAAAAGTTTCTGTCACCCCTTAACTTACTGATATTCAATGAGTGTTGCAGGTGACAATAAAATCGTGAAAAAAAATCTTATAAATTTCTGCCAATGACAAAATTCATCGGCAAATAACGTTATAGTTTCGCTTATTATTCGATGTGAGAGCGAAGCAGCTCCAATGCAAGTCCAATTCAGCTCCAATGGATCTCCAATTTAACTCCAATCGGGAATTGGAGATCCATTGGATTAGCTATGTGTCTATGAAGAACTAATGATATAGAAACCTAATAGTTTCTGTTATGCCAGATAATAGCAAGAAACCTTATAGCAATGGGCCTTCCTATTGACTCCATCATTCAGGCTATAGGACTAAGCCGAGATGAGATTACCTCGATAATGTAACGGATAATTATCAATACAGAATTCGTTATTCTCCCACAATTACAAATATAATAAAGCCCTGCATATATATACAGGGCTTTTAACTTTACTCTTTCTACTTTCCACTTTACACCAATCCTACCACATATCCAACTCAAATGTCTTGAAGGTTACGTTTGAAACATCGAGTTTACAGGTTTTCTGTATGTCGGTTGGCTGCTTTATGTAGAAGATAACGGAATTCTTAATGTCAATATCATGAATAAGACCTTCATCTCCCTTTGCAAGAATACCAGTCTTGCAACCGCGACATGTAATCTTCTCAATATGTATATCCTTGAAATCTGGAGCATAGTCGGTTGCACCAACATGTTGATCCACTTGTCCTATCTGGTTGTTTGAATATTGAGCCTCAAAGACTATTGCCTGCTCTTTTATGTCGGTCATCACGATATTTGAGATATAGATATTAGCTGTTGCGCCACCACGACCATAGCTTGTCTTGAAACGCAGTCCTGTATCTGTGCCCATGAAACGATTGTTACGCACAACGACATTCTGAACACCACCACTTGCATCTGAACCGATAACGAAACCACCATGAGCATGGATTACCGTGTTATCCTCTACAAGAATATCCTTGCAAGGTCCTGCATTTACACCTGTCTTTCCCGAACCACTCTTTAGGCATATTCCATCATCACCAGCATCAATAGTGCACTCTGTTACAAGGCATCTGTTGCAGTTACTCAGATCGATAGCATCACCATTCTGGGCATTCCACGGACAACGAACCGTAACGCCAAGCACACTTACATCCTTGCACAGACAAGGGTGAACATGGAAACGTGGAGAGTTCTGAACCGTTATGTCCTGAAACAGCACACGCTCACAACGCTCAAAGCGGATAAGATCGGCACGGGTATTAGCCTCTTCTTCTGGAGAATCTGTAAGCGAAGGAGCATTCTTCAGATTGTAAGGATACCAGATATCACCCTTAGCGCTTATTATACCGCCCATCTGAGTATATTGTTTCCATTCAGAAGAACTCACCTTACTTCTCTTCACAGGACGCCAATAGGCACCACTACCGTCAATAGCTCCAAGACCAGTTATGCTGATGTCATGTGCATTCTTTGCATAGAATGCAGGTACAACCAACTTACTTGTCTTATTGCTCGTATTCTTATGCTTGCTCTTGTCTGGAGTCATCTTCACGATGGCATTACGACTAAGATTGATATCTATGTTGCTCTTTAGCATCACAGGACCAGTAAGCCAGATACCATCCTCCACAATCAGATGTCCGCCTCCCTTCTTGCTGAGGTCATCAATAGCTTTTGTAAAAGCCTCAGTACAAAGGGTTATACCATCGCAAACAGCACCATACGCAGTAAGTTTCACGTATCTGTCTGGAATCTTTGGCAGTAGAGGCCTTTCCAAAGGGATAGGCAAATTCTTGTATAGATATGAGAAATCCTTGCCCTCGGTACATCTCTTGTCCTGGGCATTTATGCCGACGATTCCAAACAAAGTAAGGAATAGGAATAGTGCAGATATTTTCCTGTTCATGGAAGTGAATTAGTACTATAATTAAGTTAACTTAGGTGTAGTTTTTATTTCAGTTGCAAAGATACTCTATTTTATCCAAAAACGAAAACATTATTACGTTTTTTTTGTTGAAAATATTGATTCACATATAGTTTCAGAGGCAAAAGGAGATATTAGTCATGTGAGCTCGAGGAAATTATAGAAAACCCAAAAAGGGTGAAATAGCTTAGGATAGGGTTTCTGTCGAATTCACATTATTTATTATCTGGCTCTGCTGCCATTCCTATGTTATTGTCTTCTGGAAGTTGGTAACTCATGCTTTTGTGAACAGAGCGGTCTTTTAGATAGATGCTGTTTAGGGTAAAGGCGAGTCTTTCAAGAGTTTGGGTTCTGAGTTTTGGCTTTAGTTCACATTCCCATATCGTGATACAATGCCACCCCATCTCTGCCAGTCGTTTCTGTACCTCTACATCTCGCTCTTTATTGCGTAAAATCTTATTCACCCAGAATCCACGATTGGTGTGTGGAACCTTACAGCACTCGGAATTCTCTATGTCAATAGCGTTTGTGCCTGTTGATATGGTATGAACGTCATGCCCATGCCAGAAACAGCCATTCACGAAAACACATGTTCGATATTTCAGAAGCACCACATCAGGCTTTCCTGGTAGGCGTGGATGATTAAGCCGATAGCGAAAGCCATTAGCCCAAAGGAACTTTCTGACAACCATCTCAGGCTTTGTGTCCTTGCCTTTGATAGCCGCCATATTCCTGCTTCTTATTTCATCGACATTGTTCATTTTGACATTCGTCCTTAGTCTTATTTTGGTGCAAAAATACAAACTTTTTCCGATACAAGCAAATTTCATGCTTTTTATGATGATAGAGAATGAGGATTTGCATCAAAATATGTTTGATTGTAATAAATAAAAATGTGGAAAATAATGGTGTATAAGAAATAATGTCACGAAACTTTTGTTTGTGTGATATGTTTTTCGTATTTTTGCAAATGATATTAACAGAAGTTTCGTAAACTCAACTTCATAGGTTATAAGGTTATGAGGTTATATGGTTAAAAGGTCTGCACCATTTATTGCATTCTGACCTAAAAACCTCCCAACCTAAAAACCTGAAAACCTACAACCTGAGCTATGCGAAAGTTGAATAATATAACGGTTGTAATTGTAACGTGTAGATTCTATGCTTAGTAATGGTCTATTGATATATGTAGCGGCTTTGCTACCTGTGCTTATTGCCTTGTATTTCATATACAGAAAGGATAGGAATAATCCAGAACCAACATGGCAGTTGGTTAAGGCTATATTCTTCGGAGTTCTTTCCGCTCCTTTGTCGCTGATGCTTTCCGTTCCTTTTGGGGCTTTGGGCTTGTATAGCGAAGAAAGCTCAACTGTTGCGGGACAGTTTGCTATGGCTTTCTTTGGTGCTGCCATTCCAGAAGAGTGCATGAAGATGCTGATGCTATGGTTAGTGGTGAATAACAATAAGCATTTTGATGAGCACTTTGACGGAATTGTGTATGCCGTCTGCATAGGAATGGGATTTGCAGGTATCGAGAATATCATGTATCTGTTTGAGAACTATGAGGAATGGTTGAGCGTTGGTATCGGACGTGCCTTACTGGCTATCCCAGGGCATTTCTTCTTTGCCATCATCATGGGATATTTCTATTCTTTAGCACATTTCACTAAGAGTTACGTCAAGAAACCTATGTATTCTATGCTTGCTATAGGCGCACCTATCATGGCTCATGGTATGTATGATGGTTTCCTTATGGTTCAGTCGGTTCTTCCAGATATCGCAGGATTCCTTACACTTGCGGTTATATACCTGTTGTTCCGACTGAAAAAGATTACGAAGAATCATATCGCTAATCTGCTGAAGAAGGACGGAATTGCGTAGTTTATTCTATTAATTTGTACAATAATGATATTTTCTAAGATTCTTGAATTTATTTTCGGGCGTAGGCGTGACGACTATGGTCCGTCTGGTTGGGTGTCAGATAGTGGTTCGGTGGATAATAATTCATCGAAAAAGAGCACCCCAAAGAATGATATTGATACGCTTTGCAATACCGTTGCAAATGGTGAATATATTGCAAATCTCCGCATAGGACGCAGTTGGATACTACCTCAACTACTGGAGATGGGAGGTGTGCGCAAGGGGCATTTGCGCTTTGATATTGACATGTACGAGAATGCCGTTCGTAATATGCCGTACTCCAAACAATGTGACATTCTGATGCACAATCTGGAGGTACTCTCGTCTATTGAGGACAAGGATCCAGAAGGCTACGAGGCACGTGCTCGTTGGTGGACGAAGGATGTGGTGAAAGCTTTGTATAGTAGTTTTCTGGATGCAAGTAAGAAGAAAATTCAGAATCAGAAAGTTTATACCAATTGTACAGGTGGCGACTATGTTTCGGTAAAGAAATGGGGCACGATGTATTTTGTAAAAACTCCTAATCCTAATTCAAAATGGAATGCCGAGAATAGTGATACTATTGATTCGTGCTTCGAAAGGATGAATGCCGTTCTTGATGAACTTGCAACGGCTGATAACTATTGGGATATATATAATGTTGTCCTTCCGCTCAGATTGCCTGTAATCTTTAGTTATGGGAATTACTACACCACTCCTGAACAGTTCGTAAGTGCCTTTGCTGGCGATGGTGCCTATTCGGCTATGAGAACTTTGGTGAAGTTCTGGAACCTGACATACGAGGATGCTTATGGTAGGATGATGTCTCGCGAGGAATGTCTGGCTGATATCGAGACAAAGGCAGAGCAGTTCAAGGGCGATGGCATGAAGTTGATGAGATATTGCGTAGAAAAGTTCTTGGTAAATCCGAATGTGCTAAGAAAGTTGTTTGCATAACGTATAAAGTTCGGGCAGACTTTTCCGATTGGGCTGGCAGACTGAATATAATAGATAGGACTAATTAGTCCTATCATCATATATCTAAACTAATAAAGTAATGCCCCGAGCCTGTGCAATCGGATATTTTCCCAATTATGGCAGACGCAATTCTTTCCTCTATATTTACCAACACGCAACTATGGCTTGAAGCCTTAGAGCATGGCGTGGATAAGAATGTTCCACAGGTGGTTCTGGAGAAGTTTCAGAATCCACATTTTCGTGCTCAAATATGTCGTGAGATATATGAAGGTAAGTATCACATTCAGCCTCCACATACAGGCTATTGCACAAAAGAGGATGGAGGAGAGAGAACGTATTTCGTCAATAACGCTCAGGATAGGGTTCTTCTGTTCGTGATATATCGGTGGCTGATGCATAATGCTGGAGATATGATACATCCGTCATGCCGCTCGTATCAGAAAGGTGTTGGTATCGGGAAGATTGTTAAGAACCTCTCTACACGTATTGAGGAACTGGGTATTGATGGCAATATCGTTGGTCGCAAGTTTGATATTCATAAATATTTTGATACTGTCGATAGAAGATGTATTCATCAGGCGTTTGATGCAGTTGAGAGGAAGTATGGCAAATCGTGTGTTATTGATATGTTGCGCAGATATTACGATTCTGACGAATATTACGATTCGCGATTACACCAATATCGTGAGGCATATTTCGGCATAAAGCAAGGTTGTGCAATTTCCTCGTGGTTGGCTAACGTCATTCTTTTTCCGCTTGATGAACTATTGGCTAATCGTCAGGGATTGTATGAACGATACTCGGATGATTTAATCTATGTAGGAAGTGATTACGAAGAAGCTACAACGCAAATTCGTAATATGCTTGGGGAACTTGGACTTGTACTCAATACCAATAAGATAGAGGACATCAAGTCTGATAGATTCGTAAGGTATCTTGGCTATAATATCAGAGGAAAGGAAATATCACTTTCGCGCAAGTGGGTAAAGCATTTTCAACATGAGATAGAGCAAAGGACGATACTCAACAAGCAATTAATCCATCAGGTTCGAGAAATTCATAAGCACAAAAATGATAGCCAACAAGAGAAACTTCTCGCTATATTAAAGCGTGCAGAGAAGTCGGTTATGCGCTATCTGTATTATGGGGATGGTAGATTTTCGTGGGCAAATCATGTGCTTGGAATAGTGAATCGCAAGGAGGATATCATGCAATTGCATACGTTCTGCCTTGATGCGCTTAGGGCTGTTTATACAGGAAAAACCGCTATTGGTGGACTTGGAGTTTCTTTGGAAAAAGGTATTGTGAGAGGCAAAGGCAAGAACGTGAAAGCCAATAGGATTGCTACAGCTCATCTTGGCTTTTTTGATAGCTATTACTCAATTAGCGGTATGCAGAAGATTATTTCCAACAAATGGTTATATCGTGCTTTGGTTGCTGATTATCTTAGGGAATATCACAATCACAAATACTCTCATTCTGAGGACAATGTAGATTCTTCCGTTGAGCAACTTGAGGAATTATATCGGGAATATCTGTATAGCAAACCTGACGTAAAGAAAATGGGCAAATATTACGCAAAGCCCTTAGAGCTATTATCGCATCATGACCTAATTGTTGGTGAGAATCGTACAAATGCCCGTATGCAACTCGAAAACTGGCTTCATAACAATATCGATTTTGAAAAGCAACTGCAACGAGAGGCTGGACATTGGTATTGGCAAAGTGCAAAGCATCCAGAATTTGTAGTGTTGAAAACATGGTTTGAAGGGAAGAAATAGCCCAAGTAACTCCGTTTTAGGTCCTATGTAAGTCCCTTGTTCCTCCTAACCAAACTCGGTGAAGCTCCCATTTAATAGCGGACATAGATAGGACTTTCACCGAGTTTGGTACCTTGGAAGAAGGGAGGTACAACAAAAAATAAGCCCATAATACACTTTTTTTGAGCATTTCTTTTGGTGATATGTCATTTTTTTACTATATTTGCCATCGAATGACTAAAACACTTATACAATTATGGAAAAAACTGATACTAACAAAAAAGACTTGAAGATGAGATTGGTGGTTAGATTCATTTACCGTATGTCTGCCGCCCCTTCGTGTGATATCATTGAAATGGACTATGAAACTTGGAACCACTTCCTGAAGTTGGAGTCTATGACAAATAGGATTAACATGATCCTTAATATTCTTGACAGAGAATATATGGCTGAAACTATCCGCGAACTTGCATGGATTCCTTTGGATGACAATATGGATTTGGTCGTGCATACGGAATAATAATGAAACTTTATCACCCGCTCATTTTGAGCGGGCTTTTTTAGTTTTTCACAGGAATGCATTTATCATTTCTGTTAAGTCTCTCAAAATATCACCAAAAGATTTTACACAAGATGAAAAAGCCTAATCTTTTCAAGGAATATATATGGCTGCTGAATACGATTCGCAGAGCTGGTAAGATTTCATTTGAGGAATTGAATGAAAAATGGCTTGATACGGATATGTCGGAGGGAATGCCTCTGACAAAGGCTACATTTGGACGACATCGTATTGCCATAGAGGATATCTTTGGCATTATCATCGAATGTCAGAGACAGGGCGGATATCTGTATTACCTCTCCAACCCAAAGGCTTTGCAGAATGATAGCGTACAGAACTGGATGCTCTCAACGCTAAGCGTGAGTAACGTGATATCTGAGAGTGCGGGACTAAAAGACAGGATTCTGCCTGAACCAGTAGCGGATGATAACGGGTATCTGCAAATGGTGATTGATGCCATGAAGAAGAACGTGAGGATTGCCATAGTATATAACAGATATGGTGGCTATGATCCTCGCAATCTGAACTTTGAGCCATACGCTTTGAAAATGTGGCACCAGAGATGGTATGTGCTTGGACATTTCCATCGAGATGCTACCGAGGACAAGAAGGAGGTGAGCTATTTCGGAATATTCTCTTTTGACAGAATCATGAGTATGGAACTCACAGATATTAAGTTCACCATAGATCCTGATTTTTCTGCTGAGGAGTTCTTTTCTGAGTGTTTTGGTGTGGTGCAAGGGGATGAATTTCCTACAGAGAGAATTGTGCTAAGGGCGTATGATATGGAGAAATACTATATGCAGGATTTGCCTTGGCATCATTCTCAAAGACTTGTGGGAAAGGGTGAGGATTATGCGGATTTCGAGCTTTATCTTCGTCCTACACCTGATTTCTGTGCGCAGATCCTTTCACATGGGAAGTATCTAAAAGTCATTAAGCCTCAATGGCTTGCAGATGAGATACGTGAGAAACATCGGGAATGCCTTGAGTGAATAGATTAAACGCACAGACGCAGAGTTTTCATTTTTGATTTTTTATTTTATGCCTTATTGGCAATTTTAGGTCTATTGAATACCATTTTCCATTTATTGGAATGACCATTCCAATAAATATTTTCTATTCTTTTATCTAAAGAAAATATTTGAATATGTCCCATATTCAAATAGAAAATTTGGCTCAATGCCCTAAAATTGCCAATAAGGCATAAAATAAAATATCTGAATTACCGTGGTCTTCGACGTTCAGCCCTCGCAATCTATGGAATTTCGTTTCTTTTGTGTCTTCTGTGTTCAAAATTATCTCAGCGTCTTTGCGTTTCAATCAATAAAAATGAAGAAAGTTTTAACTTCTGTCACGTTTTGAGCGAAGTTCATATTACCTTTGCACTCGGTTAGTAATGAACAATAGTTGTACTTATTAAATATATACGCTATGAAAAGAAATGTGATTTACGAAATTTACAAAAAGTACGATGAGGATGTAATGGTTTATTGTCACTTTTGGCACACAACCAAGGGTTACATCAAGTGTCTGCGCAAGGTAAGCGGTGGCAAGGAGATCGATATTACCGACTCAAAAGTTGGAAGCGACTGCTACAACTATGGTGAAGAGATATCAAAGGACGAGTACGATAACGTGAAAATCAGTTAGACATAATTATGAGATTAGTAGTAAGATGTATCTATTACAAACCCGTCACACCATCGTGTGATGTGATTGAGTGGGATCACGAGACATGGATCAAGTTCCTGCATTCCGAGTCTATGAGAGACAGAATCAATATGGTTCTCAAGCACCTGAACCGCGAATATATGTCGGGGAAGGTTCGTGAACTTGCATGGATTCCTCTGGGCGATAACATGGAATTTATCAAGCACCCGATAAATTAACAGTTATCATTTTTTGCAAATACAGGAATTTTTCCTACTTTTGCACCTATAACCTAAATAGTAAAGATATGAATAAAGAAATTAAATGTCCTAATTGCCATAAGCAGTTTCAGGTGGATGATGCCGTGTATGATTCAATACTGGCACAGGTGAAGAACAAGGAGTTTGAAGCTGAACTGAAACGTAGAGTGGAAGAGGAGCACAGACGCATGGAGGCTGAACAGAAGGCTTCTGAGGCCATTGCTAAGACTTTACAGCAAGAGGCTATGACCAAGCACACCTCAGAACTGGCAAAGAAGGATTCTGAGATTATTCAGCTCAAGGAACGTTTGAGCAATCTGGAGAAAGACAAGAAATCGGAGATTGCCCTTGCTCTTACTGCTCAGGAAAAGGATATTGCCGAACTTAAGGCAAAGATTGAGCAGAGCGAGAATGAGAAACAGATTGCCGTGATGCAAGAACACACCAAGGCGATGCAACTGATACAGGCGAAGGAGTCTGAGATCAACAAACTGCGCTCTGAAGCACAGATAGAAAAGAAAGAGGCCGAACTGAGCGAGAAGAGTCTGAAGGAGAGATACGAGAACCAGATCAAGCAGAATAACGAGCAGTATGAGGTGCGTCTGAAGGATAAGGAGGACGAGATCCAGCGTCTGCGCGATTATAAGTCACGTCTTTCAACGAAGATGATTGGCGAAACACTTGAAATCCATTGTTCTACTCAGTTCAATCAGATGATGCGCCCTATGATGCCACATGCTTATTTCGAGAAGGATAATGATGCGTCTGGTGGTAGTAAGGGCGACTTTATCTTCCGCGACTTTGCTGAGGATGGCACAGAGTATGTCTCTATCATGTTTGAGATGAAGAATGAGGCTGATGAAACTGCCTCAAAGCATAAGAACGAGGATTTCTTCAAGAAACTGGATGCCGACCGTACAGCCAAGGGGTGTGAATATGCCGTACTTGTTTCGCTTCTTGAGCCTGAGAGTGAGCTGTATAATGGTGGTATAGTGGATGTTTCATACAGATATGACAAGATGTATGTTATTCGTCCTCAGTTCTTCCTGCCTATCATCTCCTTGCTTGTGCAGACTTCAAGGAAGAGCATGGAGTATAAGCAGAAACTTATAATTGCCCAGAGTCAGTCTATTGACGTGACGAACTTCGAGAATCAACTTAACGACTTCAAGGATAGGTTTGCCAACAACTATCGTCTTGCAAGCGAAAAATTCAACAAGGCAATAGAAGAGATTGACAAGAGTATCGATCTTCTTCAGAAGATTAAGTCAAACTTGCTCGGTTCAGAGAACAACCTCCGTCTGGCAAACGACAAGGCAGAGGCTCTTACCATTAAGAAACTTACTCGTAACAATCCTACGATGAAGGCAAAGTTTGAAGAGGCAAGAAAGAACGGAAATGATACAGAAGTAGAAAACTGATAGCGTGAATTAGATGACTTGCTTTAGCTTGATGAGCTTTAGCGAATAACTCACGCTAACACAGGTGTAATAGTTGGTGTAATACTATTTTTCAAAAAGTTTTCAAAGCCGAGTATTACACCTTTGCAGGTTTGAGCAAACTAAACAACTGTATATCAATTCGTTTGCTTTGGTGTAATACTTCCAAAAGTATTACACCTGTATTACATCATATTGCCCAAAATGGTGTAATACTTTCAAGGGTATTACATCGCATCTAACGCTCTGATACTCAAGCAAAATATCACTCATTACAACAAAAGGTGTAATACTCCCTCTAAAAACTTTTTGATTTTTTCTTAGCAAGGGTATTACACCAATATATTGCATCCGTCATGCCTTCGCTCTCCCTCCGCTCTGCCTCTGCTTTATGTTCGTTCTCTGGATTGGAGTTGGAACGGAGGTACAACGGACTTACGTATGAGGACGAACAGAAGTCTAAATTTATTGAGAAAACACAAAGAAAAATAAGCCAAAACTTTTTCCTCTTTTTCTTGGTTGTATTAGTATTTTTGTGTACTTTTGTCCTCAGAATGAGCAATTAAAATCATTCTCTTGTCAGTACGACATATCTGAAACCTACCAATATACAAATAATAATTTATGAAGACTAAAGACTTTCATAGAACTCTCTTACTGATAATGACGCTAATAGTTTCATTATCAGGATATTCACAGACACAGATAGATGGTATTTTTTATCAACTTAATAGCGACAAGAAAGAGGCAAAGGTTACTTATCACAATAAGCCTCCTTACAGAAAATACAGAGGCGAAATATCAATTCCCTCAACAGTTACTCATAATGACACGCTATATACCGTAACAGAAATAGGCTACAGGGCTTTCTGCGGTTGTAATCTCCTGACATCTGTCACCATTCCAAATACGATGAAGATAATAGGCGAAGACGCTTTCTATGAGTGCGATAGTCTCAGAACTATCACTATACCTGAAGGAGTGACAACCATCGGCGAGCACGCATTTCAGAATTGTCGCACCCTCCCCTCTGTTACATTTCCCAATTCTCTTAGAAACATAGAAAAAGGCGCTTTTGAAAATTGCGAAGCTCTCACTTCAATCTCAATTCCTGAAGGAGTTACAAGTATCAGCAAGCATGCTTTCGGCTTTTGCTATAATCTTGCTTCTGTATCTTTGCCAAAAACATTGACTTCCATAGACGATGATGCCTTTTCGGGATGTGATAAACTTAATCTTATTACATTGCCCAAAAATCTAACAAAAATTGGCAACTATGCTTTCGATGGTTGCAACCTTAAAAAGGTTATCTGTAACTCTATTACTCCACCAGAGATTTCCAGCAATACCTTTTTTCAATACAATGATTTGTATGTGCCTAAAGGTTGTAAAAACAAGTACAAGCAATCAGAACTTTGGTCGAAATTCAAAATTCATTGATGAAAAAATGTGTAAGTTAAGGTGACTTAGACGAGTTTCTCTACTCGAATATTATTGAATATCTCGTGGTTGAATAAGCTCTGAAAGAGCGACATCTAAAAGAGTTTTCAGCCCTCATTCGCCAATCAATACCAACCACATTTTTCCGTTTGTTCCGTGGATTTAGTGTTCAAATACCTCTGCGTCTCTACATCTTTGCGTTAGAAAACAAAGAAATCCCCCTAATCTTCCGCAATGGAAAATTAGGGGGATTAATTATATGACATCCCTTAGTAGAAAATACATTCTACTCCCCGCCCTTTATGGGAGGGGTAAGGGGGAGGGTCTTTTAGAGGTTTGGATTGAGAGTCTTCCAATCCTCAACAGCTGGGATGATGCCGAGAGAGATAATCTCGTCACGCATAGCCTGGAGGTGCTCGTAAGACTTCTGAAGACCAGCCATCTCATCAGCAGTACCCTTAGGTGCTGTGAAGTGAACACCAGTCTTGTCGATTGTTGTAGGCATAGCCATCATTACGTTCTTGTACTGATCGTTGTTAACGTAGCAACCTGCAGGAAGCTCGAACTTAGCACCACCCATAGCGCCCTCGATCATCTTAACAGCCTGATAAGCTGGGCTCTGGAATGAAGAACGACCACGGAGCTTGATGATAGCAGAACCACCCTGAGTTGTGATCTGACGGATCTCAGCAAGACGCTCAGCAGAAAGACCGAGCTCAGCGAGTGACTTACCGTCAACCTTTACCTGAGAAGCGAATACAGCCATCTGCTCACCGTGACCACCGTATGTGTGTGCACCTGTTACCTTATCCTGCTGTACACCGAACTCCTTAGCGAGAGCCTCCTGCAGACGAGTAGAGTCGAGAGCAGCGAGTGATGTGAGCTGGTTTGGCTTAAGACCAGAGTGGATAAGAGCTGTAAGAGCTGTTACGTCAGCTGGGTTGAAGATAACTACAACGTGCTCAACGTCTGGGCAGTACTTCTTGATGTTGTCACCGAACTCAGCAGCAATCTTACAGTTGCCTACGAGAAGATCCTCACGTGTCATGCCGTCCTTACGTGGAGCACCACCTGAAGAAATGATATACTTAGCACCTGTGAATGCCTCCTTTGCGTCAACTGTATAGGTGAGGTTTGCACCTGGGAATGCGCAGTGACACATTTCCTCATATACACCATGAACACCTGGCTCAAAGATATCGTAGAGACATACGTTAGGTGTGAGACCCAACATCAATACAGACTGAACCATGTTAGAACCGATCATACCACCAGCTCCAACGATAACAAGCTTTTCGTTAGTTAAAAATGCCATTGTTGTTAAATGTTTATTGAATTGTTGTATAACTATTTCTCTTACGCACAAATTAGGTAAATGTTATACCCATTTTTCCCATTTGCCATGCAAAGGTAGTTATTTTTCTTGAGAAAAAAGCATGTTTTCATCTTTTCTTTTGCAGAATATAATAAAATGTAGTATCTTTGTAAAGTCTAATTGACAAAATGTATTGGGTGATGGGTGTTGGTGTTAGGTGATGGTGGCAAGTACTAATTTCTAAGCACTAAACGCTAAACTCTAACCTCTAAACCCTAACCCCTAAACTCTAAACGCTCTTCTATGAACATACATGAAAGAATATCAGCCCTTCGCGAAGTGATGCAACGTGAGAGCATAGACGCATTCATTTTTCCGAGTACAGATCCGCACAATGGTGAATACGTACCCGACCATTGGAAATGCCGTGAATGGATTTCCGGCTTCAATGGTTCGGCTGGTACTGCCGTTGTAACTCTCAATGAGGCAGACCTTTGGACTGACTCCCGATATTTCATTGCTGCTGCCGAACAACTTCAAGGCACAGGCTTTGAACTTATGAAGGATGGCATTGAGGGTACTCCTTCCATATCTCAATGGCTGGGCAGAAAACTCAGTTTCAATGGTGGCACTTGTGTTGGAATTGACGGTATGGTGATGAGTGCGAATGAGGTTGAAGGTCTTATCTCAGAACTCCGAAAGGAAGGAGGAATTACCGTCAGGACAAACTTCGATCCTCTTGCCGGGATATGGAAAGACCGCCCAGAGATTCCTCTCAATCCTATTGAGATACAGCCACTTGAATATGCAGGAGAAAGTGCGGAGAGTAAACTTGAGCGCATCCGACAGGCTATCCGCACTCGCCATTCCTGTGGAATCCTCGTCTCTACCCTTGACGATATTGCATGGACTCTCAACCTCCGCGGAACTGATGTTCATTGCAATCCTGTTTTCGTCAGTTATCTGCTTTTAAACGAGGACACCACTACCCTATTCGTCAACAACAAGAAACTCACAAAAGAGGTTCGCGATTACCTTGAATCAATCAACGTAAAGGTTGAGCCTTACGAGAATGTGCGCAAGGCTTTGAAGGAATACAAGGCCTATAATATCCTCATGGATAAAGCCACCACTTGCCATACCTTATATAATGATGTGAGGGCAAAGGTGGAGGATTGCGCAAGTCCGATACCTGCGATGAAGGCTATCAAAAACGAGACAGAAGTGAAAGGTTTTCGAGAGGCTATGAAGCGTGATGGTGTGGCTCTTGTAAAGTTCCTTCGTTGGTTAAAACCTGCTGTTGAGAAAGGTAGTGAAACAGAACTTAGCATTTCCCAGAAACTCACATATTTAAGAGCCGAACAACCTCTTTACCGCGATATCAGTTTCGATACAATTTCCGCATATCAGGAGCATGGGGCAATCGTTCACTATGAGCCTACACCAGAGACAGATATACCACTTCGTCCAGAGGGTTTCCTACTCTTGGATAGTGGTGCACAATATCAGGATGCAACAACCGATATTACCCGAACAATAGCCCTCGGTCATATAACCGAAGAGCAGAAGAAAGTATATACTCTTGTGCTCAAGGGCAACATCCAACTGGCTATGCTCAAGTTCCCTGACGGGGCTTCAGGCACTCAGCTCGATGCCCTTGCCCGAATGGATATGTGGCGAGAGGGTATGAACTTCCTCCACGGAACAGGTCACGGAGTTGGCTCTTATCTCAACGTACATGAAGGTCCTCACCAGATAAGGATGCAATGGAAACCTTGTCCTTTACGAGCAAATATGACAGTTACGGACGAGCCAGGTCTTTATCTCGAAGGTCGCTTTGGAGTTCGTACAGAGAACACCATGCTCATCACTCCTTACATGGAAACTGAGTTTGGCAGATTCCTTCAGATGGAGCCTCTCACCCTCTGCCCAATAGACACAGAGCCTATCATCCTTGAGATGATGAAAAAAGAAGAAATTGAATGGCTCAATAACTATCATAAAAGAGTATATGACGAGCTATCGTCATTGCTTGAGGATGAAGAAGATAGGGAGTGGTTAAAGGAAAAGACCATGCCTGCGGCCTCTCCCCCCGCCCTCCCCCGTAGGGAGGGAGCCGGAACGCTAATGGAAGATCAATTAAATTTTAATCAAAAATATCAATAAAAAATAAAAATGAAAGAAGAAACAACAAAAGAAAATTCACAAGCGCAATCCCATCGCGCTCCGGCTCCCTCCCTACGGGGGAGGGCGGGGGGAGAGGCCGCTATTCCTTTCCGTGTCGGCATGGGCTATGACGTCCATCAACTTGTAGAGGACCGCGATTTGTGGCTAGGAGGTATCAAAATTGAGCACACGCTTGGACTTCTCGGTCATAGTGATGCCGATGTACTTATACACGCTATCTGTGATGCACTTCTTGGTGCTGCCAATATGCGTGACATAGGCTATCACTTCCCCGACACAGCAGCAGAGACAGACGGAATTGATTCTAAGATTCTGCTTCGCAAGACGATAGATTTGATAGCTACAAAGGGCTATACCGTTGGTAATATCGACTGTACAGTATGTGCCGAGAAACCAAAGCTCAACCCACATGTAGAGGCTATGCGTGCCTGTCTTGCAGAGGTTATGAATACTGACGAGGACAACATCAGCATCAAGGCTACAACAACCGAGAAACTTGGTTTCACAGGTCGCCAGGAAGGCATTTCCGCCTATTGCGTTGCGTTGATTTCTAAGTAAAGAGTGAATTAAGTTTACGTCAGTTCGAAGAAAACCCTGAAGGGGTGAAATAGCTTAGGATAGGGTGTAACCCTATCGCAATCGTGCAAATCCCCCCAAAGTCCTGTAAGGACGATATATTCTCATAACAATCGCAATCCCGAATGATATGGAATTATATCGCACCTACGGCGCTCTGGAATGTAGTGGGGCATTTTCGATGATAGGGTTGCACCCTATTCTAAGCTATATCACCCTTTCAGGGTTTTATGTAATTTTCTCTAATTTGCATTATTTGAAATTCATCAAGATTCACGTTAAAAATCTTACTGTCTTACAGATTACAGTAGAAAAAGATACGGGTACATATATAGGGAATAGGATAAATATATATTAATATATATTTATCCTATTTTCTTTATACGCCATTCATACCATGCCATCTTTTTGCTCTGTAATCTGTAACAATACTTCGTTAAAAAATTAATAATAGGCTAAGCAGCCTTAGGCTGGTAGC
>CAMKEM010000051.1 GCA_946411565.1 uncultured Prevotellaceae bacterium
AAAATGACAAAATGTCAAGGCTGATAATGTTAAAAGATTTTAGTGGACACTAGTGGATAGCATTATAGCCATCAACAAATATATCATTATCAATATGAGCCGATGTCTTTAGCTGAATTACCTGCTTTCGTATCTCGTCACGTTGCTTTTTCATCTGGAGTAGAAGAAGACCATGACGGATTGTATTTACAGAATCATCGCTTTTGCTGATACTGTATTCAAGATTTCGAGTCAGTTGTTTCAGTTGTGAATCTAAATTTGCAAAGAACAAATCATTAGTTTTATCCTTGTCTGTTTCAGAAGTTTCCATGCACATTCTGAGGTACAAACAAGAATATAAAGAGTTGTTTATTCGCTTTTTCAGATTACTCTCAAGGAAGTCATACAATTGACTCATTTTCATATTGTCAACAATAGAGCGTATTTCCCTTAAAATACGTTCTTTTATCTTGCCACCGTCTTTTGTCAATATGCCTTTGACATTCTCCATGACAAAATATTTTGGACGAAGTGCCTTGATAACCTTCAAATAGTGATAGAATAAATCATCGCGCTTGTCAAGTTTCTTTCTGCGCCCGGCAAGACTGAAGGACTGGCAACTTGGGCCACCAGTTATTACATCAATTTCTTGATTCCCTATTTCTTTCTGTAGGTTTGAAAGAAAGGAATCATCCATAATATCTTGACAAATAAACTTGGTGTCAAGTCCTAACATTTTGTTATAACGTACTCTATGCGTTAGCTCGCAATTCTCATTTATATCACTTGCCAAAAGGAATTTATAATACTTATCGTCTGTATATGCTTGCATGAAACCTTCGCTAAAGCCACCAGCTCCAGCAAACAAATCGAGATATGTAATGCCCTTTCGGGATGATGTGAATTGTTTCTTTTCAGACATAAGATGATGTGAATTGTTTCTTTTCAGACATAATAGGTTATGCGCATAGAATTAAGCAAATGCAACGTGCGAAACACCTCGCACGCAGTCAATAGGGCTTGTCGCTTGTAAAGCGGTGTCCGTTTCCAATTGACAAGTGCAAAGGTAGTGATTTTTCCTGACACCTCCAAACATTTTGCCTTTGTTTTTGCCTTGAATTCAGGAAAAAGAGGGAAGTGATTCGGTGGCAATACAAAGGATTTGCAAAAATCTGGGAAAATAGGGAAGAAATGGCTATCCTGAAAATGTTAGAAAACGGGTTATGTTAGGTTCACCCCCTAACAGAAGGCTCAGAATGGGTTTCTAACATATAACTGTTAGATTGGATAGGGAGAGTAGGACACACACTTCCTAACCTCAAAATAATAATATAATATATTAATATATTATATTATTATTTTGGCCATATAAGACACACATACCCCTCCCTCATGAATCTAACGGTTATATGTTAGATTGGACACTTTTTAAAAATGCCTTCCGAAATTTTCTCTCTGTGTATCAGTAAGTTACGGGCATAGAATGCAGATTTTTCGAATCTAACATGTATTTTTCCGTAGTTAGTTGGGACATCTGCGAAAAATGTTGTAACTTTGCACTTGGAAATCAGAAGAACAACGGCCTCTCCCCCCGCCCTCCCCCGTAGGGAGGGAAGTCCGATGTTGATAACATCGGAGTATGTGTCAGCCGGAAGGCAAACGGCAAATCCGTTGTGATTCCGTTGTAAAACCGTTGTAAATCCGCTCCCTACGACCCCCCTCCAACTGACACATACTCCGATGTTATCAACATCGGACTTCCCCCGAGGGGGAGGGATTGAAGATAGTACTGCAGGCTATTGACCAATCAAGGGGCAACAGCAAGGCTTTCGAGCCTACGATTTATATGTTTCACTTCATTATTAACAACTTGTAACTTGCTGTCGCCTTCTAAAAAAACAGAACAAAACCAATAAAAACATATAAAAACAATAAAACAAAATGTTTTCTTTTGTTTTCTTTTGTTTTAATTGGTTTTTCTAAATGGCGTAAGCAACTCATTATTAACAATTAAAAACCGAGAATTACCAACGCGGCCAAAGAGGGATGTTACTATAAAACATCCTTCCCTTTGGGAAGGCTTGGTTAGGCTTTTATGGGAATTTTAAATGGTATCATCAGTAAGATTAACGGCTCAGCCGGCAACCTTACGTTCAAGAACCTCAACGGACAGACCGTTGTAAGCGAGAAGGTGACTCACATCCGCAACCCTCGCACCAATGCGCAGATGCAGACTCGCACCAAGTGGGCAAACATCGTGGCGATGTACAAGGGCATCCGTCCGCTTATCAATTACGGCTTCGAGTCAAAGCCGAAGAACCTCAGCGACTACAACATGTTCGTGAAGGTGAACATGCAGCGCACTCCCGTGTATCTCACCAAGCAGCAGGTGGCTGGCGGTGCTTGCGTGGCTGCTCCCTATCAGTTCACTCAGGGTTCGCTCCCTGCTATCGTGGTGACTGGCACGGGCAACGGCGCAAAGACCGACATCTATCTCGGGGGCATCACTCTCGGCTCTGCCACCACCGTGGCGCAGTTCGCTCAGGCTGTGGTGGAGAACAACGCTGACTATCGCTATGGCGATCAGATTTCGTTCTTCCGCATCGCGCAGAAGGTGAACGAGGAGACGGGCATTCCTTACTGCCAGTTCTCTGCTTCGAAGGTGGTGCTTGATGCTGCCGATACCACGACTAAGCTGTGGGACATAGTGAACCGTGTGGGCTTCTCGGCAGTTGATTCCGTGCTTGGGCATAGCGAGAGCAACTTCGTGGGCGCGTTCGGCTGGGTTCACTCCCGCAAGACTGACGGCAAGACGCTTGTCTCTTCCCAGAGTCTCGTAGCGGTAAACGATGCGCTCCTTGCCGAGCATCAGGGCGACATGGCCTACAACCTCGCGAAGAGCAGCTACGGACAGAGCACCGAGGCATTCCTCGTGCCTGACGGAGAAAGCACCGCGGGCGGTGGAAACGCACCTTCCGGTGGCGGAAACTCTGGTGGTGGCGGTGGCAACGATAGCCTCTAAAGAGGCTTGATTTGGAAAGTAAATTGGGAGTAAATTAATTCAGTAAATTATATTCAGTAAATTAACGTGAGTTCGACGAATTCAAGACTGCGAGGGCTGAAAGCCCGACACCTAATAGGGCAGTCCGTAAGGGCTGTTATTCTATAGATGCGTGATTAAAGGAGCGCTGTAAGTGCGACACCTGAAGACTTTAGGTGTCGGTCCTTCAGACCTCATTCCCCCTATATCGACAAATATAACAGCCCTAACGGACTGCCCTATTAGGTATCGCTCCTTCAGAGCTCTTTCAACCACATGATAGTCAACAATATACAACTGAATAAATTCGTCGAACTCACGTTAAATTATATTCTGACTTTAATTTCCCCAGCGGCGTATGCCGCGTCTAATTTACTGGTTTAATTTACTTACAATTTACTTTCCAACCCGACGCAAGTCGTATTTCTTTCAATTAATTTGCTTTCGCTATCTAAAAAAACAGGACAAAACCAATAAAAACATATAAAAACAAAAACACATAACAATAAACATAACAACAGAAAAAAATGTTTTACTTTGTTTTCTTTTGTTTTAATTGGTTTTTCTAAATGGCGAAAGCAACATCTCTAAACTCTAAACACTAAACTCTAAACTTTAGAATTATGAAAAAGGAAACTTGGAAATTCATTCTTCAGACTATTGCAAGTATTCTGACTGCGATAGCGACCACTCTCGGAGTGACCTCTTGTATGGGGTATTAAGAGAATCCCCCGCAGCCTTGACGGTTGCGGGGATATCCGTATATATATAATTAGGATTACCTTATGGTTATCATGGTTATCTTAGTTATCATATATTTTAACGTGAGTTCGACGAATTTACCAAACACAAAAGAAAAGATTTTTTTCCTGGATTTTTTCAAAAGATTATCTCCAGATTTCTGAAGGAGCTTGCGACTGAAATATCTTTGAAATTTTCCTCCTGATATTTTATTGTTGATTTTATCTTGATTTTTGTATAGATTTTAAAATCCAACCTGAAAATCATGAAAAAATCTATTCTAAAATATTGTGAGGAATAAAAAAATCATTTCGCTCGTTCCTCGCTCAGAAATCATAAGAAAATCTGAATTTAAAATCTGGGTGAAAATCAGAATAATACAATTTCATCGAACTGACGTTAATTAGGATTACCTTATGGTTATCATGGTTATCTTAGTTATCATATATTTTACACATACCTATTGGGGAGAGGGTAGGGGGGAATAAGAAACATTTATAATATCTGATGCAAATAACTGCGATTTATTACTTTTTTTGATGATATTCGTCATTTTTATAAGGAAATTATAGTAGAAAAGGTAAAATTTATTACAAATTATTTGTTTTTGTCAGGAAAAAGTATTAATTTTGCACTCGCAAATTTAAAACGTGCGCCAGCCTTGTGGGCTGACATGCACTATTTGCATCGTGCGAGGTGCTTTGCACGTTGCACTCGCAAATTTAAAACGTGCGCCTTTATGAATCTAGGCTTACGCCGCTCTTTTATCAAAAGACGCTCAAACGTGCGAGGTGCTTTGCACGTTGCACTCGCAAATTTTTTTGGTGATGGGTGTTAGGTGTTTGTGTTGGTGGATACCACTCTCTAAACACTAATCTCTAATCACTAAACAGAATTAAAGAAATAAAGGAATATGACAAATAACATCACACTATCAGCCCTTATTATTAACATTCTCCTTCGAAAAGAGGCGGGAAGTGATAAGGTGTGCTGGTAATTATGATGCGGAAAATATTACGAGCCTTTTTCACTTCCTGCTCGGGATGTGAAGAAGGCTTTTTTCTTTAAGTAAGGAAGGCCTCTACGACCCCTAACCCCGACCCTTCCCCCGTGATGGGGAAGGGAGGAAGGAAGGCGAAAGGGGAAAGGGAAAAGGTGAAAAGAGTAAAGTAGATAGTAGAAAGTAAATTGAAAATTAGTAATTCGTAATATAAATATGAGCGACAGATTATATATTTTTGATACCACACTGCGTGACGGTGAACAGGTACCAGGATGTCAGTTGAATACCGTTGAGAAGATTCAGGTGGCAAAGCAGCTCGAGGCTCTCGGTGTTGATGTCATCGAGGCTGGTTTCCCTGTATCATCACCAGGCGACTTCAATTCAGTTGTAGAAATAAGTAAGGCTGTTACATGGCCAACAATTTGCGCACTTACTCGTGCCGTAGAGAAGGATATTGACGTTGCTGCCGAGGCTCTTAAATTTGCTAAGCGTGGTCGTATCCACACAGGTATTGGTACAAGCCCTTCACATATCAAGTATAAGTTCAACAGCACTCCGGAGGAAATCATCGAGCGTGCCGTTCGTGCCGTGAAGTATGCTAAGCGCTTTGTAGAGGACGTGGAGTTCTATGCAGAGGATGCAGGTCGTACTGACAACGAGTATCTTGCACGTGTGATTGATGCGGTTACAAAGGCTGGTGCTACTGTCTGCAACATACCTGATACTACAGGCTTCCGTATTCCTAATGAGTATCACGAGAAGATTAAGTACCTCTATGAGCATGTTGATGCTTTTGCTGCGGGTAAGTCAATCCTTTCTACCCACTGTCATAACGACCTCGGTATGGCAACAGCCAACACCGTAGCAGGTGTGCTTGGTGGTGCTCGTCAGGTGGAGGTAACAATCAATGGTATTGGTGAGCGTGCCGGAAACACCTCTCTTGAGGAAATCGCAATGATCTTCAAGACACACCCAGACCTCGGCATTGACACTAACATCAACACAACGAAGATATATCCTACAAGCCGTATGGTTAGCTCGTTGATGAATATGCCAGTTCAGCCGAATAAGGCTATCGTTGGTAAGAATGCCTTTGCCCATTCATCTGGTATTCATCAGGATGGTGTGTTGAAGAATGCTTCTACATACGAGATCATGGATCCAAAGGAGGTTGGTATCGACGAGGCAAGCATCGTTTTGACCGCTCGTTCTGGTCGTGCAGCCTTGAAGCATCGTCTGCATATCAACGGCGTGGATGTTGAGGGCGAGAAGCTCGACAAGATTTATGCAGACTTCCTCGTACTTGCCGACAAGAAGAAGGAGGTTACAGATGATGATATCCTCGTACTGGCAGGTGCTGAGCGTAACGAGATGAACAATGTGAAGCTCGACTACCTTCAGGTTACAGCAGGTAAGGGTACACGTGCGGTTGCAAGCATCGGTCTTCAGATTGCCAACGAGCACTTTGAGGCAGCGGCATCGGGCAATGGTCCTGTGGATGCTGCTATCAAGGCTCTCAAGACAATCATCAGACGTGAGATGACATTGAAGGACTTCACCATTCAGGCTATCTCAAAGGGTTCTGACGACCTCGCAAAGGTACACCAGAGCGTTGAGTTCGACGGACACACATACTATGGCTTCGCAGCCAATACGGATATCGTAACAGCTTCGGTAGAGGCTTATATTGACGCAATAAATAAATTCAGATAGTTGAATTAAATTAAGGAGTAGTAAGGAGTACAAGGAGTTAAAGGAGTACAAGACGATAGTCTGGGCAATTGACAATTGATAATTGAAAATTGATGGAAAATTGACTCAAAGCGATAATACAATCGTCTTGTACTCCTTAAGCGACTTTAGGAGCGTCACTTCTTGTACTCCTTGTACTCCTTCGAATATAACATTTAATTTATAAAAAATGGCAAAAACATTATTTGACAAGATCTGGGACGCACACGTAGTACAGAACGTGGAGGACGGTCCTACACAGTTGTATATCGATCGTCTCTATGCACATGAGGTGACATCACCACAGGCATTCGACACACTTCGCGACAAGGGTATCAAGGCTTTCCGTCCTGACCACGTAGTCGCTATGCCTGACCACAATACTCCTTCTGATCAGCAGGAGGTAATCAACGACCCAGTAGGTCGTAAGCAGGTTGAAACCCTTAAGGCAAACTGCGAGGAGTTTGGTATCAAGCACTTTGCAATGGGCACAAAGGATAACGGTATCATCCACGTTGTTGGACCTGAGAAGGCTCTCTCTCTCCCTGGCATGACAATCGTATGTGGTGACTCTCACACATCTACCCACGGTGCCGTAGGTGCTATCGCTATGGGTATCGGAACTTCTGAGGTTGCTCAGGTATTGGCTTCCCAGTGTATCCTTCAGTCAAAGCCAAAGACAATGCGCATCAACGTTGAGGGTGAGCTTCCAAAGGGAACAACAGCCAAGGACGTTGCACTCTATATCATGGCTCAGATGACAACATCTGGTGCTACAGGCTATGCCGTTGAGTATGCTGGTAGTGCTATCCGCAATATGTCAATGGAAGGTCGTCTGACCCTTTCAAACCTCTCTATCGAGATGGGTTCACGTGCAGGTCTTATCGCTCCTGACGAGACAACATTCGCATATCTCAAGGGTCGTGAGTACGCTCCAAAGGGTGCTGACTGGGATAAGGCTGTTGAGGAGTGGAAGAAGCTCTATAGCGATGCTGATGCCAAGTTCGACAAGGAGGTTACATATCGTGCAGAGGACATCGTTCCACGTATCACATACGGAACAAACCCTGGTGCCGGTATCGCTATCGACGAGTGCATCCCAACACTCGACCTGATTGCAGAGGCTGACAAGACTCAGTTCCTCGATATGCTCGACTATATGCAGTTCAAGCCAGGACAGAAGCTCGAAGGCACACCAGTTGACTACTGTTTCCTCGGTGCTTGTACCAATGGCCGTATTGAGGACTTCCGTGCATTCGCTTCTGTTGTCAAGGGCAAGAAGAAGGCTGATAGCGTAGTTGCATGGCTTGTTCCTGGTTCATGGCTTGTTCGTCAGCAGATCATTGATGAGGGCATCGACAAGATTCTTGAAGAGGCAGGTTTCGAGCTCCGTCTCCCTTCATGCTCTTCATGTCTGGCAATGAACCCAGATAAGGTGCCAGCAGGCAAGCTCTCAATCTCTACAAGTAACCGTAACTTCGTTGGTCGTCAGGGACCTGGTGCTCGCACCGTCCTTGCATCTCCACTCGTAGTTGCTGCATCTGCTATCACAGGCGTTATTACAGATCCACGTAAATTCTAAGCCTAACCAAGCCTTCCCAAAGGGAAGGATGTTTAATACTCAGTTAAACATATATGGTTATCGCTTACATAATTAATAACATAAATAACAAAAATGCCAAGCCTTCTTGAAGGTTCAGAGTGTATAAAACATCCTTCCCTTTGGGAAGGCTTGGTTAGGCTATTATGAAAGAAAAATTCGATATAATCCAGTCAACTTGTATTCCAATCGAGATTGACAACAACAATACAGATAACATCATCCCTGCACGTTATCTTGCGTTCACAACACGTGATCCTAAGTTCTATGGCGATGCTTTCATGCACGACCTTCGCTATGATGCAAACAATCAGCCTATCGCTGATTTCGTAATGAACAAGCCTGAGTTCTCCGAAGCTCCTAAGAAGGGCATTCACGAGATCATCGTTGGTGGTCAGAACTGGGGTTCTGGTTCTTCACGCGAACATGCTGCATGGGCTATTGCAGGCTATGGCGTTCGTGTGGTTATCTCAAACTCATTCGCTGATATCCACCGCAACAACCTCCTCAACTGCTTCGTGCTTCCTGTAATCGTTAGCCGTGAGTTCCAGCTCGAACTCTTCGCTACAATAGCAGCTAATCCACAGGCTGAGGTAAAGGTTGACGTTCCAAACCAGACAGTAACCAATCTTACAACAGGCAAGTCAGAGCACTTCGAGATCAACTCATACAAGAAGTACTGTCTGATGAATGCCTATGACGACATCGACTTCCTCCTTGCTAACAAGGATAAGATCGAGGCGTTTGAGAATAAGTAAAGCCTACCCAGTCCCTCCCAAAGGGAGGGTTCCTCCCCCCTTACCCCCTCAAGGGGGAGTAGATAGTAATGAAGTCGAAAAATCCCCCTCCATCCCTCTAAGGGAGGTAAATACTATAAAACATCCTTCCCTTTGGGAAGGCTTGGTTAGGCTTATGCAACAAAAAATAGAAATAATGGACTCCACCCTTCGCGATGGAGAACAGACCAACGGCGTTTCATTCCTTCCGCATGAGAAACTCGTGATAGCGCGTATGCTGTTGCGTGACGTCAATGTTGACCGTATAGAGATAGCCTCTGCACGTGTCAGCGAAGGCGAGAAGGAAGCCGTTAAGATGGTGTGTCGCTATGCGAAGGGTGCGGGTATGCTGGATAGGGTAGAGGTACTCGGATTCTGTGATGGCGGTCGTTCGGTCGATTGGATCACGGAATGCGGTGGCTCTGTCATAAATCTCCTTACCAAAGGTTCTGAGAAGCATTGCACAAAGCAGCTCAAGCGTACTCCTGACGAGCATATTGCAGATATCAAGGAGGCTATCAACTATGCGCATGAGCAGGGACTCAAGGTGAACATCTACCTTGAGGACTGGAGCAATGGCATGAAGGACGGTCCTGAGTATGTCTATCACATGATAGATGCCCTCAAGGACTGTGGAATCATGCGTTTCATGCTGCCCGACACGCTCGGTGTGCTTACTCCAATGCAGACAGGGGCTTTCTTCCGCGAGATGACAAGCCGATTCCCAGACCTCCGTTTCGAGTTCCACGGACATAATGACTATGACCTTGCCGTAAGCAACACTATGGCTGCGGTTTCCGAAGGCGCTTCTGGCGTTCATGTCACGGTCAACGGACTCGGAGAGCGTTGTGGTAATGCTCCTCTTGCTTCTGTTCAGGCAATTCTTCACGATCATCTTGGTGTTGAGACATCAATAAAGGAAGACGTGCTCAATGATATCAGTCGCGTGGTGGAAGGCTATTCGGGTGTTGTCGTAGCACCTAATCAGCCAATCGTTGGTGAGAATGTCTTTACTCAGGTAGCAGGCGTTCATGCTGACGGCGACAACAAGGACAAGCTCTATTGCAACGAACTTGTGCCTGAGCGTTTCGGCAGAAAGCGTGAGTATGCGCTTGGCAAGGCATCGGGCAAGGCAAATATCGAGATGAACCTTCAGGAACTCGGTCTTGAGCTTACTCCTGAGCAGGTGAAGAAGATAACACAGCGTATCACCGAACTTGGCGACCGTAAGTCTGTCGTTACTCCTGAAGACCTTCCCTTCATCGTTTCTGATGTACTGAAACACGATACACCTGACGAGAACGTGAAGTTGCTCGGCTATATGGTCAGCCTTTCGTATGGCATAAAGCCGCTTGCATCAATCAAGGTGAGCATCAACGGACAGGAGTTCTATGGTGATGCTACGGGTGATGGTCAGTATGATGCCTTCGTGAAGGCTCTCCGCCGAATCTATCGCGATAACCTTGACCGCAGGTTGCCCGATTTGCTCAACTATGCCGTCACCATTCCACCGGGCGGTCGTACAGATGCCCTCGTTCAGACGGTCATCACTTGGAAACTGCTCGACGGAAAGATCATCCGCACTCGTGCCCTCGATGCCGACCAGACGGAAGCCGCCATCAAGGCTACATTCAAGATGCTGAATCAGATAGAGAATAATTGAAATAAGGAAATGACGTGATGTTTTTTGTATCACGTCATTTCTTTGTTATTAGGCTATTCCTTTTCCCTTAGAAACCAATAAATCATTAATGCCACCAAGCAGATAGCCAGTCCTCCATACGCAAAGGTTGCTGCATCTATTTGTATTAATAAATATACAGCAAATACCACGAGTAATGTCATCAGCAGAACCCCCAAGGCAAAACCGAGTTTTTGTGAAGACTTCTCATTACCTGCAATTTCACTATCTTGTTTCTGTAAATCCTGCCAGAATTCGTATGTTTCCACGCTACCATACTGTAATGCAGTTTTTGCTATTTTCCTGTTCAACCTTTCACTTTCATTCTTCAGCAATGGTTGGATCAGCCAAAAGCCATCATAATACATATTGCCAATATCACCCTTATAGAATCCCGGAACTTTAGCTTTTTCCAATAGGACATAGTAAATAATGGCGAATTCCTCGAATTGATTGAATCCTATACGTTTGTCGAGTTCCTCCTCACTTAGTTCATACCATTCATCAGGAACGGTATTCATCAGTTGGATAAGGGCATATCTTGAAGGCATCTCACATTCCATGAAGAACTCAAACACTTTTGCGCTGCCATTATAAGTCTCGTCAAGCACGAATTGCCATACATACTGATTTTCCAGAGCATCAACCATTTGATCGTGCACAGCATCTATTTCACCATTCCACATCTTTTGGAATGTTCCGAGGTTTATTCTTTCGGTTTCAGTATTCATATCTGTTGTTTTGTATGTTCTGGGTGCAAAGATAGCAAAAAACAATGGAAAAACAAATGAATTTGTATTCAATTTATAAATTGAACGGAATATCTTTGCCGTATTTTTATCGATGAATGGGGGAAGGGTAAAATGCAAATCTTAAAAATTCGTAACAGATTATCGTATTTCCCATTTTATTTGTACTTTTGCATTTCGGAAATAACAGATAAATGGCATTACAAATGCACCTTGCGGTGCTTGGCTGTTTTGGAAAGTAAATTGTAAAAAGAACAGTAAATTACAAAGCGACATTCGTCGCAAGGAAATTTTTAATTTTCTGAATTAATTTATTGATATAATTTTCTCCTAATTTCTTCGCAAGGCTCAGGCGCTACGCGGAGTCCTTTCCTATCCCCCCCCTTCGAAGAAGGGCTTCTTTCAAAGGGGCATTTGCTTTAGACGACAAATATTTAATAACGAAATAACTAAAACAAAGAACGTAAAAATGAATTTGAAATTTAAGTTGGTTATGGCTCTGACGCTTGGAGTATTCTCCAATGCCTTTGCACAGATGCCTATGAGACCCTACAAGTCAACGGTGGTGAATGAAGACGGTACCGTGACATTCAATTATCGTAACATGAAGGCAAAGACGGTTAGCGTTGATGTGCAGTTTGCCGGAAGGAAGGAGATGAAGAAGGATGAGAGGACTGGCTTGTGGTCGGTTACGCTCGGTCCTGCCGCTGCCGATATGTACCCATACAACTTCGTGGTGGATGGTGTCAGCATCATGGATCCTCAATGTGATCAGTATTTCCCTAATGAGGGTTTCAAGAATAGTCTGTTGGAGATTCCTGGCAAGACAGCCTTGCCACACGACATAAAGAATGTGCCTCATGGTAGCATGGAGTACGTGAACTATTTCTCAAAGAGCCTGAACTATACTAACAATGCCCTTGTGTATCTTCCACCTTCTTATTATAAGGACACGCAGAAGACATATCCTGTGTTCTATCTCATAAGTGGAACGACAGATACGGAGGAGGTATATTATAAGGTAGGTCGTGTGAATTATATCCTCGATAACCTTATTGCAGAGGGCAAGGCGAAGGAGATGATAGTGGTGCTGCCATACGGCAATCCTAACAAGCTCGTGCCTCAGAAGCCACAGGCTGATATGCCTGCAACGAGGTTCGGAAACGATGTGTTCAGCAATGACCTCGTGGGCGACCTCATGCCATACATTGAGCAGACATACCGCACGATAAACGACCGTGAGCATCGTGCCATAGGCGGATTCTCGCGTGGTGGTAATCAGGGACTCTATAACGGTTTGAGCAACCTCGATAAGTTCTCTTATCTCTGCTCTTACAGTTCGTTTACATCAACGGACATTCCTAACGTATATGATAATGCGAAGGAGACGAACAGCAAGATAAACCTCTTCTGGCTTGGCGTGGGTACTGACGATTTCCTCTATGGCAATGCCCGCGACTATACCGAATTCCTTGACAAGAAGGGCATCCGTAGCGTGAAGGAATACACGCACGATAAGTTCGGACATACTTGGATGAATGCCAAGTACTTCCTCGACCATACGCTTCAGCTTCTCTTCAATCCAGAGGCATCGAAGAAGGCAATGGACAATGCTCAGCCTACACTTGCCAAGACGGGTAAGGAACAGCAGTTCACGCCAACAGTTATGGCTCGCCTCTTCCCAAAGCAGATAGTATCTCCAGAATATGGCGAGAAGGACGTGACATTCAACTTCAAGGCACCAGAGGCAACTGCCGTGCAGCTTGAGTCAGAACTTCTGTCAGAACCATTGGCTATGCAGAAGGATGCAGAGGGAATATGGAGCGTTAAGGTGAGCGATGTGGCTAACACCACGTTCAAATACTGCTTTGTGGTGGATGGAATGAAGGTGGCAGACCCTAACAATATGTATCTCTCACCAGATAAGGGATTCAAGTATAGCATATCTAAGGCTCAGGTGAAGGATCTGGGCGATGTGAAGCATGGTATCGTGACCTATAACTATGGCGAGGGTACTGCCGTTTATCATTCCGCAGGAAATAGCCAGGCTGCTCCTACAATCTCTCTCATCATTGGCAAGAATGATACGGATGAGAGCTGGTTCAAGGTAGGTGGTGCTGATGACATTGCTGATCGATTGGTTGCAGAGGGTAAGATACAGGGATGTGCCTTCTTCGTTGGCGAGACTCCACTTCCTGGCACAAAGATTCTGCGTGCAGATGATTTTGCTACATGGGATAAGCGAAGCAAAGCTTTCGAGGATCTTCTTCTTGGCAAGACCGTGATACCAACTCTTGATGCTTCAGCTTTCAAGACAACAATCGACGGTAAGGCAGTTGACCTCTATACTCTCTCAAATGATAAGGTTACGGTTCAGGTAACCAACTATGGCGGTTTCGTGGTTTCAATGCTTGCTCCTGACCGTAACGGCAACTACACCAACATTGTAACCCACTATAACAACATACGTGAGTATCAGAACTTTAACCTTGGTATGGTAGGTCCTGCCCTTGGTCGTTTCGCTAATCGTATTGCCAATGCAAAGTTCACTCTCGACGGCAAGGAATACAATCTTACGAAGAATGCCCGTGAGCATATTCTTCACGGAGGAAACAAGGGCTTTGACCATGTGGTATGGGATGTGGTTAGCAGCGATAGCAAGAAGCTCGTGCTGAAGTGTGTTCTTCCTGATGGTGCAGATGGTTTCCCAGGAAATCTCACCACCACTCTCACATACTCTCTCACGGATGATAACGGACTTTCCATTGCCTACGAGGCTACAACCGATAAGCCAACGGTAGTGAATCTCTCAAATCATTCATACTTCAACCTCAACGGAACTGGGGTAGGGGATATTATGAATCACACGCTCTATGTGGAGGCAGACAAGATTACGGAGACTACTCAGGATGGTATTCCTACGGGTAAGTTCCTTGATGTTGCGGGAACAGCCTACGACTTCAAGAGCGGATGTCGCATAGGTGATCGTCAGATGCAGTTCAAGGGCGGTTTCTTCCCATTCGGACAGAGAATAGAGATTCCAGAGGGAAAGGTTATGCAATATGATAATAACTTCTGCGTGACCCACAAGGCAAAGAAGGGTGTAGAGAAGGTTGCTAGTCTCTACTCTCCAGAGTCTGGTCGTGTACTTGAGGTGTGGAATGATCATCCAGGTCTTCAGGTATATACTGGTGCTCGTTCTGCTATTGCTCTCGAGTCACAGATGTACCCGGACTCTCCAAATCATAAGGAGTTCCCTTCAACGGTTCTTCGTCCAAAGCAGAAATATACCCATACTTGTATTTATAAGATGGGGGTGAAGTAAATGAGTAAATGAAAAGTGAAAAATGAAAAATACAGGTTACATTATATTCGCGAAAGGCTCGCAGATAGAAATACTAACTTGTATTTTTCATTTTTCACTTTTCATTTTTCATTTAACTGTTTATGCAATCATTGAAATAAACAGTTCATGTATCCTCGTATCCTCATTCAGTTCTGGATGGAATGATGTAACGAGTTGTTTCCCTTGCCTTGCAGCAACGATATTTCCGTCAACCTCTGCAAGAACCTCAACACCATCTTTAACGGCGGTGATATAAGGTGCTCGAATAAAGGTCATTGGAACTTTACCAATACCTTTCACCTCGTCTTGGGTAAAGAAACTGCCGAGCTGTCTGCCGTATGCGTTTCTCTTTACCTCAATATCCATAGTACCGAGGTGTTCAGAGTCGAGCATGATGAGACCTGCACAAGTTCCGAATACTGGCATTCCGTCAAGAATAGCCTTCCTGATAGGTTC
This sequence comes from uncultured Prevotellaceae bacterium, assembly GCA_946411565.1. Classification (GTDB taxonomy): domain Bacteria; phylum Bacteroidota; class Bacteroidia; order Bacteroidales; family Bacteroidaceae; genus Prevotella. The sequence continues at coordinate 15,103 of CAMKEM010000051.1, forward strand.
AAGAAGATTCTCGTCACGGATAATTCTCATCATAGCCGTACTTTCGCCTCCAGGGATGATAAGTCCGCGCTTATCCGTATTCTCTATAAAGTCGTTCCAATCGTCAAGATTACGTATCAGAACGCTTTCTTCTCCTAATGTCTTTAGCATCTGCTGATGTTCTGCAAATGCTCCCTGTAATGCTAATATTGCGATCATCGTTTTAAATTAAAAATGAAAAGTGAAAAATAAAAAATACAAGTTAGTATTTCTATTTACTTTTTTTCGCGAGTACAGCGTAACTTGTATTTTTTCATTTTTCATTTTATAATTTTTTCATTTATATCACTTTCCTCTCTCCGCCATCAACAATTCTATCTCGCTTTCGTTGATACCAACCATAGCTTCGCCAAGATCCTCGCTGAGTTCTGCGATAATCTTTGGGTTGTTATAGTTCGTAACAGCCTTTACGATTGCCTGAGCACGCTTAACGGGATCACCGCTCTTGAAGATACCGCTACCTACGAATACGCCCTCAGCACCCAACTGCATCATCAGGGCAGCATCGGCAGGAGTTGCAACACCACCAGCAGCAAAGTTTACAACTGGGAGCTTGCCGTTCTCATGAACATACTGCACAAGGTCGAAAGGTACTCGCAACTGCTTTGCAGCCTCGTAAAGCTCATCCTCACTCATAGATACAAGACGGCGGATCTCACTCTGCATCATTCTCATGTGACGAACAGCCTGAATAACATCACCAGTACCAGGCTCACCCTTTGTGCGAATCATAGTAGCACCCTCGTTGATACGACGGAGAGCCTCACCAAGATCCTTTGCACCACAAACGAAAGGTACGTTGAACTTACGCTTGTCAATATGATAAACATCATCTGCAGGGCTCAACACCTCGCTTTCATCGATATAGTCAATCTCGATAGCCTCAAGAATCTGTGCCTCTACGAAATGTCCGATACGTACCTTTGCCATTACAGGAATTGATACTGCCTCCTGAATACCCTTGATCATCTTAGGGTCGCTCATACGTGAAACTCCACCAGCAGCACGAATATCTGCAGGAATACGCTCTAAAGCCATTACTGCGCAAGCACCAGCAGCCTCTGCTATCTTTGCCTGTTCAGGAGTTGTCACGTCCATAATAACACCGCCCTTGAGCATCTGTGCAAGGTTGCGGTTAAGAATTGCTCTATTTTCCATACTTTAAATAATAGCCCCTCACCCGTCCTACGGACACCCTCTCCCCTTAGGGCGAGGGGGATGTTAGCTTTTATCGCTATGGGCGAAAGGCATGTTAATTGTTATTTGTTAATTGTTACCTGTTAATTGTTAATTTTATTTCGGCTGCAAAGGTAGATACAAAAAAAGGAACCGACAAGCGTCAGTTCCTATATGGTAGAAATGTGTTCCTAAAATGTCTATTTTCGGTAATCTGTCGGAGTGTGGTTCTCTTGAGTCTTGAAGAACTTGCAGAACAATGTTTGTGAAGAGAAACCTAATCTGTCGGAAATCTCCTGAATAGTGAGTCTTGAATTGTCGAGAAGCATCTTGGCCTCGTTTATGATATAGTCGGAAATAACCTGCTTTGGCGATTTTCCTACGGTATTGTCAGTAACCTTAGACAGATACCTTGTCGTGATGTTCAGTTTATCGGCATAAAAGGCAACACTATGCTCTTTCTGATAGTGTGCAGCCACCAGACTCATCATCTCATTATAAATATCGGTGGCACGAAGGCTTTGCTTTGCATCGCTAACGGCATAAACCACCCGACTATGCACATACTTATGTGCGTTGGTAATGGCCGTAGGCACATCATCGCCCATGCCAAGTCGTGTGGTTATAGCAGCAGCCAAGGCACTACCCACACCATGCCTTTTCCATCCCTCTATGTTATAAGAGGTAAAGAAATGAGCCTTGCCCTCGCCATAGAGTAGGGCGGTGAGGCGACCTTCAACCAACTGTCCTCCGCGAAGCATAACCCATTCAGCTCCAAGACTATGCAGCTCCCTTGCCGCCTTCTCCATTTCATCGTCAGAAGAGATCTTCTTGCCAAGCATCTTCTCAGCTTCGTTGCATCTTAGCATCAGCAGAGTAGATTCTGGTATCAGATGAGTGATGATGGCTCGAATTGATTCATTGTCAATAAGTTGCGAACCGTCAGACGAGAATATACCAGGGGCGCAGACAATTCTCTTGCAACCGATTACCTCGTCCCTTACTGCCTTTATCGTCTCAGGATTCTGTATGAGTCCTATCTTAGCCGCCTTTGGGTGCATAGTTTCCATTATTGTCCTTGCCTGATCCACTATGACATCCTTGTGAAGCCTATGCCATTTCATGCCCTTGCCATCGTTAAGAGCCATACATGTGATTACGGTCATAGCATCCCCACCAAGACTTGTGATAGTCTTGATGTCAGCCTGAATGCCTGATGAGCCAATGCCGTCAGAGCCAGAAATAGTCAATATCGGGGTTATTATCTTCACGTCGGGCAAAGTTACGCAAAAAATATGACAACTCCAAATGTCCCACGATTTTTTACGTTTTTCCTTTGTCATGTTAGGAATTTTGTTTACTTTTGTCTTTGGAATCAAAAAATAATAGTAGAATATGAAAATTTTAGATTATATCTTTTATCGGTTCTATTTATACTTCAAAAAAAGCAATTTTTATAGATTGCCAAAACTCGATAGTATTATTTCTATATCAATTATACTTTTCGTTTTATTCCGACCAATATTTAATGGTTGTTGTAAAGTGATGTTTGAGGATGGATATATTAAAGATAGATATAGTATTCCTTTCTTGATATTTGTTATTGCTTCTGTCTCAATAAGATATATTAAGGATGATAAAGTAAAGGAAATTTTAGATCGATATTCAAATTGTGGAGTGAACAAAATGATTCCGACGTGGCTATTTGGGCTGCTTTTGTTGATTTTCCTGTTTGTTGCTTTTGCACTTTAGGCTTGTTTTTCCTCCGTTGATCCTCAGTACCAAACTCGATGAACCTCCGCTTATAGACCGCTCCTGAATAAGAGCTTCATCGAGTTTGGTTAGGAGGAACATAAGAGGATCAACGGAGGAAGAGCGAAGGAAGAACGGTGGAATAGCGAAGGAATAGCGAACCTGCTTTGGAACTAAAACGGAAAAAGTGGCTGTTTTTCTTGGGATATTCAAAATATTTCATTACTTTTGCACATTATAATTCAAGTTTTTATGACAAAAGTAAAAATAAATACATCTGAGGGCGAGATTATCGTCCGTCTCTACGACGAGACTCCAAAGCATCGTGATAACTTCATCAAACTGGCTAAGGAGGGTTATTATGATGGTACTCTCTTCCATCGCGTAATCAAGGACTTTATGATTCAGGGTGGTGATCCTAACAGTAAGGATGCACCTGCTGGGAAGATGCTCGGAACAGGTGGCCCTGGCTATACCGTTCCTGCTGAGTTTGTATATCCACAGCTCTTCCACAAGCGTGGTGCTCTCTCGGCTGCCCGTCAGGGTGACGAGGTGAACCCAAATCGTGAGAGCAGCGGTTCGCAGTTCTATATCGTTTGGGGTAAGGTGTATAAGCCACAGGAACTCAAGCAGATGGAGCGCCAGTTGGCTATGCAGCAAGAGCAGACAGTTTTCAATAAGCTCGTAGCTGATAATCGTGCGAAGATCATGGATCTCCGTCGTAATCGTGATCAGGCAGGCTTGCAGGAGTTGCAGGATGACCTCATCGCCCAGACAAAGGCTACTTGTGCTGAGATGCCAAAAACAGAGTTTACTACTGAGCAGGTAGAGGCTTACACAACCGTTGGCGGCACTCCATTCCTCGACAATCAGTACACCGTCTTTGGCGAAGTGGAGAGCGGTCTTGAGGTCGTTGAAAAGATTCAGAATACCGCTACGGCATCAGGTGACAGGCCAAAGGTCGATATTTCCATGACAATGGAAGTCGTACAATGTTAAATAATGCTTAAACATACTTTCGTTCTGTTTTTTTTATTATCTTTGCACTCAAAAGGTCTAAGGACAAAGGACTAAAGACAAAGGTCTAAGGGCTGAGAGCCTTTGACTTCAAATCAAAAAAAAGAAATGAAAAAGTTTACAGCATTCATAATCCTCCTCGCGCTGACTCTCTCCGTTAATGCACAGACAACAGGAGATGAGCAACCACAGCGCCGTGCACTTTTCGAGCGTAAGAACAAGGACATTCCTGCTAAGTATATGCAGGGTGGGGTGCCAGAGGTTAATGGTAAGGTGACATGGGCAAAGACCTACAACGTGGAAGGTCAGACGGCTCAGCAGATCTATGACAAGGCACTCGCATACTTCAGCAACCTTGTAAAGAGCGAGAACCAGACAAAGAAATCAACTCTTGCAACTGTTGACCGTGTTGACCATAAAATTGTTGCTCGTGCTCAGGAATGGCTTGTGTTCAGCAGCAAGGCTCTTTCCCTCGACCAGACAAAGATGAACTATGCGGTTGCTGTTGAGTGTACCGATGGTGTTTGTAAGGTGGTTATAACAAATATCAGCTACATCTACGAGGAAGGACGCCCAACTGAGGCTCACTATACTGCTGAGGAAATGATAGCCGACAAGGTTGCCTTCAACAAGAAGGGTACAGGCTTCACAAAGGGCGGTACAAAGAAATTCCGTATCGGAACTATCGACCGTATGGATCAGATACTTAAGCAGTTTGAAATTTCGCTTAAACAATAACTTTAATGGAAGAAATAGATAACATCGCAGAAGAAGAGAGCGGAATCGCTAAGCGTCCGGAGCGTCATCATCGCAAGCCGGAGAGCGACAGAGGTTCGTTCTTTATGCTTCGCCAGATATTCAACATCCTGTTCATGCTCGTAGGCGTTGCTGGTGCCTATATGTATTTCAAGGGGAATGAGGCGATGGGAATTGTCGTGTTCGTAATAGCCATGGCGTTCAAGATGGCAGAATGCGTATTGCGATTTAAGAAATAGATGTTGATGAAGAGATATCTCTCGATTGTATTTTTCAATTTGATGGCATTGCCTCTCGTCCATGCTCAGGACGCGATTCCTGATATGGATGGTCAGTTTGATGCCAGTACCAACACCTTCAACCCAAACGCAAGGTCAAAGAAGGGCGAGAAGGAAGAAAAGAAGGAAGCACCTCGTGGAATGTATGTCTGGACGGTAGATCCTCTTTTCGGCGACCGTATCCCAGCGGAAAGGGATACGCTTCAGCATCTCTTCATGAATACGGTGTTCACATCGGGTAAGTATGGAGAGTACAACACCTTGGGAAACCTCGGTGCACCTCGCCAGAACCGTATCTTCATGGATCGTTCGCATACGCCTACGTTCGTGTTCACCGATAATCTCGACTTCTTCCTCACGCCTATTGAGGAACTTCGTTTCACCAATACCCTCTCGCCAATAACAAGTCTCAACTTCTATACTTGTGGCGATCGTGTGGATGGTGAGGACTATCTCAAGGTGCTGTTCGCTAACAATGTGAACAAGCAACTCGGCTTCGGAATGAAGTTCAACTACATGTACGGACGAGGCTATTACCAGGGACAATCCACAGCCTTGTTCGACTACACCTTCTGGACATCATACCTCGGTGAGCGTTATCAGGCACACTTCGCATTCTCTACCGACCACATGAAAGTGGCTGAGAATGGTGGTATTACCAATGATAAGTACGTAACTGATCCAGAAAGTATTCAAGAAAACTACATAGCATCCGAGATTCCAACGGTTTTCCCTTCTCCTGGAGCTTCTTCCAATAGGGATGCATCCAACTGGAACAAGAACAACGCCCTGCATTTCTTCCTTACGCATCGTTACAACGTGGGTTTCTACCGTAAGGTGCCAATGACGAAGGAGGAGATTGAGGCAAAGAAATTCGCGATGGCTGCACGTAAGGAGGCTGAGGATCGCGATAAGGAGAAAAATGGTGATGTGGATAGCAAGGGCCGCCCTAACGAGGCATTGACTGGTCGTCCTAAGGATGCAAAGATTGAAGGCGACCTCCCAGTTGACTCTATCGCCACAGCTTCTACTAATCGAGTAAGTGTAGATAACGAATCTGTAGCCGATTCCCTTCTTGCTGTAAAGGCAAAGGAGGCTGAGGACACGGCATGGATGAAGAATGAATACGTGCCTGTCACAAGTTTCATTCACACGGCAACCGTGGATCATTATGGTCGTGACTACATCTCACATCGCACTCCCGCAAACTATTATCTTTATGATAACTATGGTTTTAGGGAAGATGATAACCTTGGCTTAAAGGATGAGATGTTCAACGATTACAACTACTATACCAAGGTTGACAATACATTGGCCATAGCCTTGCTCGAAGGCTTCAACAAGTATGTACCAACAGGTCTGAAGGCATTTGTAACCTACGATCATGGTCGTCATGTATATCCTGGTTTCATTCGTGATAGGGGTGCGGTCATTGATTCCATACATGTTGAGAATAATGTATATGTAGGTGGTCAGCTCACAAAGACACTCGGCTCTTTCTTCCACTATGATGTGAATGCAAGCTATTGCGTACATAGTGACGATGATATGAAGTATGACCTCACCCTCGATGGTACGGCAGATATCAATGTGCCTATCTTCGGAGATACCGTCAGAGTGGATATGGATGGATTCTTTCATTCCCTTGCTCCTGACTACTTCCTTGGAGAGTATCACGGCAGACACTATTCTTGGACTCTTGAAAATGATGATAAGCAGAATCACGCTCATATAGGTGGTGCTATCTCTTTCCCAAAGACAAAGACCTCATTGCGAGCAGGATGGGATTTCATCAACAACTATACGTATCTGGCTACCTTTCACGAATCATCGGGAGAAGAATTGCCGATGAACTTGGAAGCAAGTTTGCCGATCAAGCATTGGGCTAAAGCTATTCGGTCTGATAATGATGTGCACGTGTTCACCGCTGAGCTTGCTCAGGACTTCAAAGTCGGCATCTTCAACTGGGAGAACCGCATCACATATCAGAAATGCAATTTGCAGAAGGTGCTGCCATTGCCTGAGCTCAACATCTGGAGCAACCTCTATATCGACTTCAAGATTGCAAAGGTGCTGAAATGCCATTTCGGAGCAGACGTATCATATTTCACCAAGTATGAAGCTCCTGAATATGTGCCAGGACTCGCTCAGTTCGCTGTTCAGCAGAACGACAAGGTAAGGAAATCAATAGGCAACTATCCATTCGTGGATGTATATGCCAACTTTGTGCTCAAGGGCTGTCGTTTCTTCCTGATGATGAGTCACGTCAATGCAGGACAGGGCAACAAGGAGTATTTCACAGTACCTCACTATCCGATGAACGAAAGAGTATTCCGTCTCGGACTTTCATGGACATTTTATAATTAACTTTTATTATACAACCTTTTAACAACAAAACTTAATATGGCAACAAGCGAAAACATCTGTGGTCTGAAGCGTGAAGACTTCATGACCACCGTCCAGGGAAAACAGACTGATCTCTATGTGCTCCGTAATGCTAACGGTGCTGAGATCGCAGTAACTAACTTTGGTGGTGCTATTGCAGCTATCATGGTTCCTGATAAGGACGGCAATATGGCCAATGTAATCCAGGGACATGATA
>CAMKEM010000052.1 GCA_946411565.1 uncultured Prevotellaceae bacterium
CTACCAGCCTAAGGCTGCTTAGCCTATTATTAATTTTTTAACGAAGTATTGATATTAATTTTTTAATCTCTTAATTTCTTAATATCTTAATTATCTCTCAATTGTCAATACTCCTGCCGAATAAGCCTCTACTGAAAGAGTATAGGTCTTGTCTGAAGGCGTTACGTTCATAGTCTTCAGAGATACGGCATTCTTGTTGTCCATAGTGTTGCCCACCATCAGATTGCCAGGAGCATAATACTCATAGCTTGCATCCGACTTTCCCTGCCATTTCTCATTCTTGAGCACGAGGTTATAAGGCTTGTCAGTTGGGTTAACAACCTTCACTATGACGTTTTTACCATCTTCTGACATAGTTGTTACTACATTCAACTCACCTGTATCGCCTGTATAGGATAGGAGATAGCGAGAGAAATGATCATACCACAGATCCGTAACCTGATAGTTAGGAGCCACATACACATCTTTATAGTCGAAGTTTATGAAGGCATTATCCCAATCTGGTGAATCGGTACGGCGAATGAACAAGGCTGCTGCTCCCATTGCCACCACATCCTTTGACTCACACATATTGAGGAAACCACCAGCAAAGAGGCCTGTACGCCAGTCCTGACTGTTAAGGTTCCATTCTGAAATGAAGAGTTTGATGTTTGGATTTGGACTATTAGCTATCATATCGGCATAGTGGTCATACTGCTGTCCGAGCTTCACAGGACCTGTTGCATAGCCATTTTGCTGCTCGTAATGGTGAAGACTGAGATAGTCGAAGTAATTGCCTGAACGTGCTATGAATGCCGAATCCTCTTGGAAACCTCCGCAAGCTATGATCTTGATCGTAGGATCAATCTTGCGCATAGCCTCAGAATAACGACGTACGCAAGCCTCGTACTTGTCAATACCCATCTCCCACATCTCGTTGTCAATTTCCCAGTATTTTATGTTGTAAGGCTCTGGATGACCGTTTGCAGCACGCTTTGCACCCCATTCGCCTGTAGAAGGCTCATTACAATAACGTAGCCAGTTCAAGGCATTCTCCATTATTGCGTCTGCCTCAGAATCTGGACGCTCAAAGGCAACGCTAACCACGAGCACAGGTTCAGAATTAACCTCACGGCAGAATCTTATGAACTCATCTGTACCGAAACAGTTCTGGTCATAGTCCATCCACATCCAGTGATCCCAGCGACGACGTTTCTCCTGTGGACCAATGCCCCATTTCCAGTCATACTGAGCCACATACCCACCACCAGGCCAGCGCATACAAGTTGGGTGAAGTTTCTTTACTGTGTTGAAAATGTCTGGTCGGAAGCCACCGAGAGCCTTGCCTGAAGCTGTTGTCATACTTGCCTCATCCACCTGTACCGTGCCGTTCTCTACACATATTGCAAAGTCAGCATCGCCAGAGTATGAAGGAGTGGTTAGCTCAAATTCATATTTTTTCCAGTCGTTGCCCGGAGTACCAAGAGATTGACGTGCAACTACCTGACCGCCATTGCGAAGTGCAACCGACAGAGTGCCTTGTCCCTTAGCATGAATATATCCTATATACTTTTCACCAGCCACAACATTTTGAGGGCCTTGAATAAGACCTGCCTCTCCGTCTTTGCTGCTAATCTGCTGAGAGTAGTTCATGTTCACGGCATCGCCCTTCACCATCTTGAACTCGCCTTTGCCAAACGACTTCCATTGTGGGGCTACATCAGGAATCTTCACATCCTGTGGCATTCCCTCGAAATATACAGTCTTGCCATCAGCAGAAGTCACCTTTATATTGCGGTATAGAGCCTCAGTATAGTTTACCCAGAAGGTAATGTCATTCTTTCCTGTCTTGTCAATCTTGTTATAGGTAAGAATCTGCTTACCGTCATAATATACCTTTGCTATTGCTCCACGACAAGAAATGCGAAGCTTATGCCAATCCTGACGCTCGTTTATCTGAGCCTCAGTTGCCACCTTCTTTACGAGGGCTTCAAAAGCCTTCATCTTACGTTTCCTGCCCCACATCTCAACCTCTTTCTCTGTCTGTGTTGATATTGAGAAGTTGGCAGAATTGTCATCTTTTCTCATAGCCTCACGAGCCTTTGCTAGCTCCTCATTCTTGCGCATCTCTTCTGTCTGAGCCACGGAGAGTGAACGAACCTCATAGTAAGGGTTGTGCATACGCATGAAATAAGGCTCACCATTAGCCTGATTGCCGAATGCAAAGCGGATATCCATAAGTCCACCGCTCCATGCACGACGAGCCAGACGATACGAACGCCAGTTCACGTCAAGCGTAATATCGTAGTCGTCAGTAGCCACAGAGGTTATCTTTATAGGCTGTTCATATCGGGTAGGGGAGTGGAGCACGTTGTCATCATCGGCAAACCAACCGTCGAAATAACCATCACGAGGCGGAATGCCAGGGAAGTGCTCTGGCTCAAACGAGCGTTCAAAGAGAAGTTCCTGCCACACACCATTGTTGGCAGAGAAATAGATATGCTCAAACAACTGTCCGTAGAGCATAGGATCAATCATACCGCTTGGCTTACTGCTGTCAATAGTAATCGTCTTGTTGATTGCCTGCGATTGGGCCACGCCTTTAGTGCCCGACAAAAGCAGAGCGGACAAAGCAAGCAATGAAGTCTTTAACACTTTCATAGAGTTTTTAGGTCAATGTTGATAGTTTTTTAGGTTGAAAAACACGTTTACACAATTCACGTTTGCAAAAATACATAAAAAAATCGAGACAAGCAAGAGATTAACAGAAAAAACGCACCTCAATATGAGATGCGTTTGTCTTATCGTATTTTGTTGGCTTATTGCTCAATAATTGTGTGTTCAAGAATGTTTTTTTTATGACATCATCAATCTTGATTAACTGGAATCTGAGGTCATTGTCGAATTTGAGCTTTATGAAACCTGTGAAATCGTTGTTCTCATTATCCTGATCTCCGTCAAAGTCACCTTGTGATTCTTCAGCTAAATCGCTGTTAAATAATGCAACAAGATAAATTTCTCCTTTGAATATGTAAAAATCAAAATCACGGGAAATGTCAAAGTCCTCGCTACATTTTAACTTATGTTTCTTCAGGTAATCATTAATCGTCTTCTTTATGCGATCTGTTGACTTGATTTTTACTTGATAAATCTCGTTGTTGAAATTAAAGTAGGTGTTATATGAGATATTGTGGCTTCGGCTGAATGAATAATATAGTATTGATTCAGAGAAACTGATGAAATCTGATTTCTTGTATGACAATACTGTAATTTCCATCTGAGTTTCTCCGTTCTCTTCTGCAAGAATGTTTGATTTCTTTGCTGAAAACAACTCGTTCAGTTTTGTTATCAGCAAACTGTTATCTTTGTGAAAAGAGAGAAGCATATTGTCCTTAACTGATAATGTATCAATAAGTTTGTCATTATCATCATTATGTTTCTTGTTCCATTTCAAACATTCGCCTATAGCATTTATGATAGCTTGGTCATTATCACTAATCGTTATGTCAGTTTTGACATTCCCAGATTCTGTTTTGATAGAATCATTAATGTCTTTTTCTGTCTTGGAACCTTGATTATTGCAAGATGCCAAAAGCATAAGGGATAATATAATCAAAATATTTCTCATATTTTTAATGCTCTTATTAACTGTCGTATTCATTATATCAACATCAATTTCTCGATATTCATCTTACTGAAAGGTATCGGCTCTTTGAGCTTGTTTTCTGATTTCTTTAAGTCGAAACCATCCTCTGTTTCAAACGAACGATAGTCGATAGTTTTTGTCAGATAAAAATCCCCATTAATGTATTCAAACACAAAGGTTTGCTCGTAAAAATGACGAGAATGACCGTATGCGATATGAAAGCTAAACCCCTTATCTGTTGACTCAACTTCATTAAGATAAAAATGTCCTTGCCCTACATTTTCTGGTAGATTGATTTTTGATATCGTCTTTCCATTCTTCATTAGTGAAATGTTGCCCCATGATTTTCCTACCTCACATGTTTCTTCCCAATTTACCGAATAGGCACTAAGTTCGCCTTTCAATTGAACGACAGAGGTGTCATTTGGCAGAACATTAGATGTGTCTATTGGCTCTGTAACAGAATCTTCTTTTGCAATTTTTATGCTATCACATTCACGTTTCAGTATCACGCTATCAGGAATGAAAATCTCCCCTTTTTCGCTTATCGTTTTCCATAGCAAGGAAGAGTCATTTATCAAGTACATTACGGCTTTTGCCGATGCGTCTTCCCATCGACCTCCTTGCACGTTGACATACAAAGAGTCATTAACAAATTTTCCCCATACATTAGTCGTTGCTTCTTCGTCAGCATTACTTCCGTCAAGTCTGTCGCCATTCAACCACACGGAACAAAATAGACCTTCTATGGAGTCATTACCTGCACTTCGCAGTTCCAAACCGAAATACTTGTTTTCTTCTGTCGTGTCATTTATCCATACCTCATACTTCCACTTTCCAATATAATCTTGTGGTGATGGTGTATAGCTTTGAGTAACTGGCTTTTTACAAAAAGTGAAAGCTATAAGCGTTAGTGACAAGATAATTATGATGTTTATTCCTTTCATTTTTGTCTTTTGTTTTCTCATTATAGCAGAATCAAATTTTCAGTGTCTAACTAATATATCCACATTGTATGTATTGAATTAATTTGAGTATTGCAGCATAACTAATTCCAATTAGCATCATGTATAGTCCTTTACGTAGATACTCTCGCCAACTGGCTTTGACTCTTCGCAAGTGGTTGATGATAAGGTCAATAAGAAGGCAAAAGATGGTTATAATCAGCGACACAACACCTGCCATAATTAATCTTCCAAATAGAATATAGAAAGGATCATTGTTGAAGTTTTTAATGGCTTGCTCTTGGTCGCCGAGATAAAACTCAGCAGCAAGGAACACCATAGGTATGGTCAATAATATGAACAGAATGTATGTGAAAATATTATGCTTCATAAGCTTGATTTCCTAAATTGCGTACAAAAGTAATCAATATTATTGAGACTTGCAAGCGATTAACAGTCTTTTGCTAATGTTTTTCTTGGTAAATGTGATGCGCTATTTCTTTATAGATGTGTAAAAAAGGAAAAGTTTTGAGGCTACACCGTTGCACCTTTGTTGTTCTGAGTGTATATCTCTCTTGATAGTCAATGCGTTATGTGCGGTGCAACGGTGCCAAAACTGTTGCACCAAAAGATGTAACGGTTTTGGTACTGTTGCACCCAAGATAAATACTTGTGCTTTAATGTGTTATATGGCATAAAATAGCAAAGGTGCAACGGTGTAGCCCAAAAACTTTTCTGATTTATATTTTTTCGTATAGGGGTTGCACCTTTTGCCTCATCTTTTGAATCCTCTATCCTCCACTCTAATTCCGCTCTACCTTCGCTCTTCCTCCGTACCAAAGTCGGTGCAAAGTCGGTGCAAAGTCGGTGGAGAAGGGGAGGATCATCGAGTTTGGTAGGGAGGAACAAGGGACTTACTTCTGACTTGCTTGTAATCTATGCTTTATGCCGTCAATACCATATACTGCGTCACCTACTTCTATCAGCAGACGGTTCCCGCGCATATGTTTCATGGGTTTCCGTCCTTCGGTTGTCATGCTACTTATCCCATTGGTCGTTTCCTCGGGATTCTTGAGACTGTACATGTTTTGGCACGCATAGAGAGCAGCCCTCTGGGCTATGGAGTTGTTCTCGTCGGTTACATTGACGCAGCTTTCTGCATATTGGCTCTTGGGGATGTCGGCACTTATATCGTATGTCGCGTTTAGGTTCGATATGCTTACGCCGTATCGTTTGCTCAGGGTGCTTTCAAAATAACAGCAGCTTGCAGCGTATCGCACCAGACCATAGGCGAGGTGTGTGCCGTCTTTCGTAAAATCGTGCCCTTTGTTATAGGATGTGAGTCGAAGGTTCTCAACTGCCGTACCATACGGTATTATGAAATCGATGTCGTGGTCTTCGCACATCTGTTTGGTTGCCTGCGCTATTAGTCGCCATCGGTCTTGCGATGAATGTTCGTTGTTGCCACCGTATTCGCTCCAGTAGGAATGAATGAGATAGGTGCCTATAAGGGCATTCGGCTGATGCTCCCTTATGATGGACAATAGTTCGGGGAGAGCGTCGTATTGTTCGTAGTATGGTGCATACAAAGATGCTTGATGAATGATGATGACATCCCATTGGCATTTTTCCAGTACGTTGTGGAGTAGTAGGCTATCGTAGGGGGTAGCCGTGCCATTGTCTATTGGGGGGGGTGGTGACAGTTCGCCCAATACCTTGCCAAAAGTGTATTTCAGATCGTTCTGAGCGTGATAGGTATTTACCCATGCCTGAAACGTACTACCTGCATATATCATTTTGTATAGGCAAATGTTTTTTGTGTCGATGTGCAACTTGCTTGCCAGGGAGGGGAGTAATGAGACTACGTTGTCGGTATAGCTATTCCCAATGTCTAATATTCTTAGTTCCTTCTTGCTCCACACGCTTTCCTTTGACTGATGTTCAGTCTGGGCATTCAGCATGTATGGTAGTATCAGAAGTAGGAATAGAAATATGTAAAAACGGTCTCTCCCCCTGCCATTCACCTTATGGAGAGAGCTAATTTGAATTTGGTGATTGTTAATGTTTTCGTTCATAAAATTGGATAGTTTTTGTCATATAGTCCCTTTTCCTGTGGGGGCGTTTTATCTTATTCTCTTTCGCGTTGTGCCATCATTCATCCTAATGATGTAGATGCCTGGTGATGGGCATCCTTTTTCCCTATTCCCAAGATGAAGAGGCTGGCCTGCAAGGTTGTAGTAGGCTGTTGGTGTTGGGGAATAGGTGTTGGTTGTAGGATGTTGGGTGATGGATGTTGAGTTGGGTGAATATTCGAGGTATTCGTCTTCGAGAGCTATGCGCTTTGTCAACCAGTCTTCTATGCGGTCGTAGGTGTCGGTATAGCCCATCTGTTTGGCTGGTTCTATGCCCGAAACGCTATCTGTAGCCTCCCAGATGGCACTTTTGTATGTGCATAGGTCTCCTGCGATGTAAGTACTGTCGGCATTATATGGCTTGATGTTAATGTAATTGGCATAGCTTTCAATCATCTGCCAGTTGTCGTTGGTAATGATTTCGCTATGCGCCCTGCACTTATACCAATGCTCCCATTCCAATTCGTAGTTGTCGGCACCAATGGCATCGCACCATTGACGCAGATATTGCATGAAGCGTTCTGGAGTAAGAATCTGCTGATCACGCAGTTGGGCATAGCGAGCCTTGATCTCGGGCATATAATATTTCTGGGCAAATGCCGTAGGACCGTTATTGATATACGACCTCATGTTGTGCGAAGACCATTGCTCTGTCCATTCGGGTAGGCAGAGCCTGTATGCGGTATCTTCATAGCCAAATGTGCAGTCAAGGTCGTAGGGCGTGACGAACCATTTCTTTGCGTCGTATGTGAACCATTGCCAGTTCTTTGAAAAACCGTCATAGTTGGCTGTGACGAGCGAGAAGATGATATAGTCTATCATTCCTGGTACATCGAAACGTTCTTCTATGGCTGACTTGATAACGTTGGTTGGTGCATTGTTGGCACTCAACTGGTTTATCTCCTTCATATATTTGCTAAAGGTGATGATGTTGGCTTTCACTTGGGCAGAAAGAACGTGTTTCTCATTAGTTGGATCATAGAACTGGCTATGCTCATCCATTAGTTCATCGGGCTTGTCGCCATCATATTCCTTGGCACGATAAGGGATCGAGTCGTATGACATTGGTTCTTGGGAGTAAAGTTTCTTTGGATTACGAACCTCAAAACTACTCCATTGAATACTGTCGTTCCATAAGCGTGTTGTATTCATGTGACCATCAAGGTGAATGTTGGTAGCGACGTTTTTCTCCAGACTCATATTTTTTCGGTGCTTCTTCAGTTGCCATGAGTAGATTCCATAGAAATCTCCGTTGAGATACACTATGCAAGGGAAGCCATCGGGAAAGCATCGCGCTTTCTTGTTATAGTCAGTCAGCCCTGCACGATCCTGATACGTACTTCTACCACTTAGCATATCTGCAAATACTTTATATCCTACCACGGCAATGCCACGGAAGGTATCGTTGTAGTAAGCCTTGAAATGAAATGCATCCTGACTAACCCAGTCGCCTATGCTGATGTCGGTAGTCTTTTCTCCAATCCATTTGTCCTCGCAGAAATCTACGGCAAAGTTTTTCTTTGGAAAGTCCAATGAGCTATTGCCCTGAGCGTTGAGAAGGATGTTCTTGCGAAAATAGTTACTCTGACAATCATAGACTTCCATAACGGCATGAAAGTTGTCCGTATTTGTCGTCGGCATACACGAGATACTTGTGATATTGATGTATGCGCATTGGGGCATTGCTATCTTTATCTTGGCTTTTGCTGAATAGTCGTTGAGTTCTGACAATTTAATTCCAAGTTCCGTTATCCTCCGTTGAAAGGCTGTGGTATCACCTTCTGCGAAGCTACATAGTGATACCAATAGCATGATTTGTACGAAAAACTTACGAAGTGTTTTATCCATTTAGCGATATTATAGAACAGATTTTTGTATGCTGAATTTAATTTAAATTCAAAATTAAATCTATTATTTTTTATCGCCAAATGTTTATGGATTAATTTGTTTTTTTGTGCATCTTTAACAATTGGAGTTGTTTTTCATGTCTAAAAAATAATAAAGAAAATGTCCAATCCACCTAAAAGTTAATAGGGAATTGGACATATATTGTATGGTCAATGATGTTATGAGTTTGAATCCGCGTGGATGCTGTCAGCCATAAGACGGTAGATCTGGCGTGTGCGCTCATCGTTTATGAGGGCTATCTGGGCATCCATGATGGTTTTGTCATAGCGCACCATAGGACCTGTCTGTGCCTTGCGTGGGGAGAGTTCCTTTACCTTGTTTGCGGTCTCTTGTATAAGTGGCTGATAGAGTGAGAAGTCAATGCCCTCTTCTTCCAATACCTTTTCTGCAAGACGATAGCAATGGTTTACCATATTACATGCAAAAACGGCTGCGAGATGCAGTTTCTTGCGCTTGTCGGATGATACCTCCTGCACATGATCGGAAATCTTTGACGCTAATTGCTTGATTACTTCCAATGTATTGGCATCGCCTGCCTCTATAAAGCATGGTATCTCACGGAAATTCACAGCCCTATCCTTGGAGAATGTCTGCATAGGGTAGAGAACTCCATAGTTCATAGTGCATAGTTCATAGTGCATAGTTTCGGGGAAGACGGACATTGGTACGCTTCCGGCGGTGTGGAGGAGGATAGGGCCTCTGGCACATACTCCGATGTTATCAACATCGGACTTCCCCCCGCCATCTCCCGTAGAGAGGGAAGTCGAAGATTGAGTATCTTCGAGTATGTGTCGGCCGGAGAGCTTAACGGCAAGCTGTTCTATGAGGCTTGGGAGTGCATCATCTTTAATGGAAAAGATATATACATCAGCATCTGTGCGAATATCGTTGATGCTGGTGCATGAAGCGCAATGGAGCTTGTCGGCAAGTGCCTGAGCATGCTCCTGTGTACGACTGAAAATCTGTATGATTTCTTCTCCTGCCGCTTTGAGGGCAAGAGAGAGGTGTGTGGCAAGGTTGCCTGAGCCGAGGAAGACGATTTTATAGTTCATAGTGCATAGTTCATAGTGCATAGTTCAATTAAGTTCATAATTCATAGTTCTTTATAGTTCATAGTGCATAGTTCAATTAAGTTCATAATTCATAGTCCTTTATAGTTCATAGTGCATAGTTCAATTAAGTTCATAATTCATAGTTCTTCATAATTCATAGTTCTTTATAGTTCATAGTGCATAGTTCAATTAAGTGCATAATTCATAGTTCTTTATGGTTCATAGTGCATAATTCATAGTCCATAATTGTTGGCGCACTATGAACTATGCACTATGAACTATGCACTATGAACTATGCACTATGAACTAAATTGTTGCTTTCTGTATCCCCTTAAACTGAAGATATGGATCAAACGTGATGTTGTGCTTGCAATAGGAAATCACATAGTGGGCATTGCCACCAGTAGCAATAATTTTGACATCCTTGCCGAGAGTAGGAATGATACGGTCAATCATACCGTCGATCATGGATGCTGTTCCGTAGATTATGCCACTTTGCATACACTCAAGGGTGTTGCGTCCAATAAAGTGACGGGGCTTCTCGATGTTGATTGTTGGTAGCTGTGATGCCTTGTTACTGAGAGCCTTGAGTGATGTCTTGACACCTGGCATTATCATACCTCCGATGAAAGCACCTTCTGCATCTACAACTCCGATTGTGGTAGCTGTGCCCATATCAATAACGATAGCAGGCGCACCATAATAGCAACGAGCGGCAATAGCATCGGCAAGGCGATCCTTACCAAGCTGTGAAGGCGATTCTATCTGTATGCTTATGACCTTCTGTGCATCGTCGAGGCTGAAGAAATGAGGCTCGACGCCTGTGATGTCAATGATTGCTTGTGACACCTTGTCGTTGACTTCAGGCACAACGGAAGATATCACGATACTGTCAATTTTCTCTATTGTCCCGTCCTTTTTCAACAGACCGAAGTTATAGAGGGCGGCACGTAGCTCGCGACGGAAGAAACTGATAGTCTCGCCCTTGATAGTCTTCAGACGCCATATATCCTTTATGTTGCCCTCTGCATCAGAGAATGCAATGACGACGGTAGAGTTTCCTATGTCAATGAGAAGCCTATTCATTAGTTATTTGTTTACGATTTCGTTGAGGATAAGGTCGGCGGTCTCTTCCTTTGAGCAGAGTGGAAGTACCTTTACCTCTTCCTTTGATATGAGAGTAACCTGATTGGTATCAACGGCGAAACCTGTCTTGCCCTCGGAAATCGAGTTTGCGCAGATAAGGTCCGCATTCTTCTTGGTGAGCTTTGCGCGTGAGTTCTCTATAAGGTTCTCTGTCTCCATAGAGAAGCCTACAAGCGTCTGACCTTCAGGCTTGTTCTCGCCAAGATACTTGAGAATGTCCTGTGTGCGTGTGAGTGGAATTGACATGTCGTCATCCTTCTTCTTCACCTTTTGGGTAGAATAGTTGGATGGGGTATAGTCAGCCACAGCACTACACATGATGATGATATCATTTTCGGCACTTCGGCTTGTCACCTCGCGATACATGTCCGCAGCACTTATGACATCAACCACCTCTATTCCTGCGAATGCCTGTATGTTGACTGGTCCTGATACGAGCGTTACCTTTGCGCCTCTCAAAGCTGCCATCTTTGCAATGGCATAGCCCATCTTGCCAGATGAATGGTTGGTTATGTAGCGGACTGGATCGATAGATTCCTGCGTAGGACCAGCCGTGATGAGTACGCGCTTGCATGCCATATCTTTTTCACGAGCCACAGAGAGCAGGATATGCTGAAGGAGAGTCTCTTCGGATGGCAGTTTTCCACTACCTGTATCGCCACAAGCAAGACGACCAGATGCAGGCTGTATGATGCCATAGCCATAGTGCTCCAGCTTCTTGAGGTTGTCCTGAAGGATAGGGTTCTCCCACATATTGGTGTTCATAGCAGGAGCTATGAGCTTCGGAGCCTTGGTGGCAAAGATAGTAGTGGTGAGCATATCATCGCATATGCCAGATGCAATCTTTCCGATGATATTAGCCGATGCCGGAGCAACGAGGAATAGGTCGGCACGCTTGGCAAGAGCCACATGCTCAACCTGGAACTCGAAGTTGCGGTCGAAGGTATCTACAAGGCATTTGTTGCCTGTGATAGTCTCGAAAGTGGTGGGCGTGATGAAGTTGCACGCATTCTTTGTCATGATGACATGCACGGTTGCATGCATCTTGACAAGCATGGATGCAAGGTTGGCTATCTTATAGGCGGCTATGCTGCCTGTAACGCCGAGGACGATGGTCTTGTTATTAAGCATACTAAACCTGTAGCCCCCCAGCCCCCCAAGGGGGAGTTTTTTATATACAATTTATTGCTTATGAGGGTTCAAAGCTATCTAACAGACTCCCCCTTGGGGGGCTGGGGGGCTGTTATGATTCCTTTCATAGCGATAGAGACTAATTACTCCCCTCCCTTTATGGGAGGGGCTGGGGGGTGGGTCTTTTTACTGATCATTCAGCAAGCCGTGCTTCTCATAATTTGCCTTGCGCACAATCTCGTTATTATCATTAACGAAGAGAACGGTAGGCTTATGTGAAGCGGCTTCTTCTGGAGTCATGTTTGCGTAAGCCATGATGATGACCTTGTCACCAACGCTCACGCATTTGGCAGCAGCACCATTAAGGCAAATGATGCCAGAGCCCTCTTCTCCTGCGATGGTGTATGTCTCGAAACGGTTGCCGTTGTTGATATCAACAATCTGCACTTTCTCGTATTCGTAAATACCAGCTTCGCGGAGTAGCTTTGTATCTATGGTAACGCTGCCCACATAGTCGAGGTCGGCCTGTGTTACCTTGGCACGGTGAATCTTCGCTTTAAGTAATGTGATGTCCATATTTTAAAATTAAAAATGAAAAATTAAAAAATGAAAAATACAAATTACACTTTTCAGGTTGTGGCCATTCGCGAAAAATACTAATCTGTATTTTTCATTTTTCACTTTTCATTTTTCATTTATTATTTTGAGATAAAATTATCAATCAATCGTGTCTTGCCGATATAAACTGCAATTGCAACGAGTGTCTCGCCAGAGATGGTGTCAACGCGCTGTATGTTCTCGAAATCAACCACCTCAACATAGTCAACACGTGCAAGTGGCTCGGTCTCAAGATTTGTCTTGATAATCTCGATAATCTTCTTCGCGTTCTTCTCGCCAGCCTCAATAGCCTCCTTGCCTTTCTTCAAGCTCTTTGAGAGAATGAGGGCAGCCTGACGCTCTTCTGCTGAGAGGTATGTGTTGCGACTTGACTTCGCCAGTCCGTCTGCCTCGCGGATGATAGGGCAAGGGATGATTTCGATAGGGAAGTTAAGGTCGCGAACAAAACGGCGGATAGTAGCCAACTGCTGTGCATCCTTTTGGCCGAAGTATGCGCGGTCAGGACAAACGATGTTGAAGAGCTTGCCAACTACTGTGCAGACACCACGGAAATGTATTGGACGTACAGCACCACAGAGCAGTTCTGTTGTCTCTGTTGTGTCGATGAAAGATGTGAAGTGACCAGGGTACATCTCAGATGGCTCTGGATTGAAAATCAAGTCGCCGCCAGCCTTCTCTACGAGTGCCTTGTCATGCTCCATATCGCGTGGATATGCCTCGAAGTCCTCGTTAGGACCAAACTGGATTGGGTTTACGAATACTGACACGACAGTACGGTCATTCTGGCTGACTGACTTTACAATCAGGCTCTGATGACCTTCGTGAAGGTATCCCATAGTTGGAACAAGTCCTACTGTGAGTCCTTCTTTACGCCATTCTGATACGATCTCTCTAACCTCTTTAACTGTTTTTACTACTTTCATAATATAGTGTAACCATGGCCTCTCCCCCCGCCCTCTTTTCCCAACCCTTTCCCCGTAAGGGGCAAGGGAGGAGAGCCGAAACGTTGGCGAAAGGCATGTTAATTGTTAATTGCTAATTGTCAATAGAGTTTACTTAATATCTCTTCGCTTATCGCGAATGTGTGTTCCGTTGCAGGGAATGCTCTTGACTCGACATCAGCCTTGTACTGCTTGAATGCCTCAAGCATAGTCTCGTGGAGATTTGCATATTGCTTCGCGAACTTCGGCTTGAAGTCGTCTGTATAGCCAAGCATATCCTGATAAACGAGTACCTGACCGTCACAACCGTTGCCTGCGCCGATGCCTATGGTAAGGGCAGGGACGAGTTCGGTGATCTTTGATGCAAGTGCAGCCGGAACGCATTCAAGGGTGATGGCGAAAGCTCCTGCCTCGCAAACTGCCTGAGCGTCGGAGATGAGTTTCCTTGCAGCCTCAAGTGACTTGCCCTGAACCTTATAGCCTCCGAGGGTGTTAAACGACTGAGGGGTGAGTCCGATATGGGCAATAACAGGAATACCTGCCTGTACGATAGCCTTGATGCGGTCGGCATATTCCACGCCACCCTCAAGTTTTACGGCCTGGCAGTTCGTTTCCTTTATGATCCTGCCCGCATTCATTACGGCATCATAGACAGAACCCTGATATGACATGAAAGGCATATCGATAGCCACGAGAGCGTTCTTTGCGCCTCGGCAAACAGCCTTTCCATGATGAATCATGTCCTCAACGGTGACAGCGAGGGTATTCTCGTAACCCAGCATCACGTTGCCTAATGAATCGCCCACGAGGATAAAGTCAACCCCCGCTTCATCAATTGTGCAAGCTGTATGATAGTCGTAAGCAGTAAGCATAGATATTGGCTGAATGCCTTTACGACTAAGCATATCAGATATAGATTTCTTCATTGTTTTGAAAAAATAACTAAGAAAAATTTGAAATAACCGCGCTACGGATTTACTGTGCAGCGAAAGTTCATTTCACGTGAATAAAATGAATTTGAAAAATAAAGGCGGTTATTACAACCTTGGATGTTTTTAAAAGTATGCTCTTTTTACGAGGTGCAAAGTTACAAACATTTAGTAAAATATGCAAATCTTTATAAGGTAATTTTCCGTTTGTAGTGTAAAATACCTATTTTATATTACTTTTTTATAAAAGAATGCCATTTTCTCGATTTATTTTCTTACCTTTGCCCGAAGTTTTCTATGAGAGTTGATCCGACAATGAAGCAAGCAATGATTTTTGCGGCAGGTATGGGCACTCGTCTCAAACCGCTCACAGATGTTATCCCTAAGGCTCTGGTGCCTGTCGGGGACAAGCCTTTGTTGCAGATAGTTCTCGAAAGATTGCTTGATGCAGGCATTCATAATATTGTGGTGAATGTGCATCATAAATCAGCCCAGATATGTAATTTCCTCAATCTCCTGCAATCGCACTATGATGTGCAGATAAGCATATCAGACGAGTCGGAGCAGTTGCTTGAAACTGGTGGTGGCATTCGCAAGGCGCAAGGCTTGTTCGATGCTGATGCCCCTATTCTGATTCACAACGTTGATATCCTCTCAAATGTAGATCTCGCTGCTTTCTATGACAATATAGGCGATGCTGATGCCATGCTTCTTGTGAGCGAGCGCAAGACCAAGCGATATCTCCTTTTCGATGAGGATATGAATCTCGTTGGCTGGACGAATATTGAGACAGGCGAAGTGAAAAGTCCTTATCCTGAGATTGCCGCCCTGAGTGGTAACTTAAATTCTTCACTCCTCACTCTTCACTCTTCACTAAAGCTGTTCGCCTTCTCCGGCATCCACGCTTTCTCACCACGTCTCTTTGCCGATATGGAGTCATGGCCTGATAAATTCCCTATCATGGATTTCTATCTCAACCGTTGTGCGGAGAGGAAGATAAAGGGCTATCTGAAAACAGGCTTGCAACTTCTGGACGTAGGAAAGCTCGACACTCTTGCAAGTGCAGAATCTTTTGCCCCTCACCTGTCCTGCGGACATCCTCTCCTGTAGGGCGAGGGGAAAGTTAGTTTAAGCCCCTTATAGGAAAATCCTGAGCGATAAAAGGTAACTTCCTCCTCGCCCCTTGGGGAGAGGATGTCCGAAGGACAGGTGAGGGGCTGTTTGAGGGGCCTTTGTTTGGATTTCTATTTATAACTATATGCAAAAAATAATCATCTTAGACTTTGGCAGTCAGACCACTCAGCTCATAGGCCGTCGTGTTCGTGAGCTTGACACGTTCTGTGAAATCATGCCTTACAATAAGTATCCTGAAGATGACAAGGACGTTATCGGCGTCATCCTCTCAGGCTCTCCTTATTCTGTGCATGATCCGGAGGCATTCAAAGTAAACCTTGATTGCTTCATCGGTCGTCTGCCTGTTCTCGGCATCTGCTACGGTGCCCAGTTTATCAGTCACACCCTTGGTGGCAAGGTTGAGAAGGCAGACTCTCGCGAGTATGGTCGTGCCAACCTCGGTTTCATCGACAAGAGCAACATCCTCTTCAAGGGCTTTGACGACAACTCACAGGTATGGATGAGCCATGGTGACACCATCACAGCTATTCCTGAAGGCTTTGAGTGCATCGCAAGTACTGCAAACGTGAAGTATGCAGCCTACGCAAGCAAGACACAGCCAGTATGGGCAGTACAGTTCCACCCAGAGGTGTTCCATTCAGTTCAGGGCACACAGTTGCTCAAGAACTTCGTGGTTGACGTGTGTGGCTCTAAGCAGTCTTGGAGTGCCGCTTCATTCGTTGAGACAACCGTTGCCGAGCTCAAGGCTCAGGTAGGCAACGACCGTGTCATCCTCGGTCTTTCAGGCGGTGTTGACTCAAGCGTTGCAGCCGTACTCCTCAACAAGGCTATCGGCGACCGCCTTACATGTATCTTCGTTGATCATGGTATGCTTCGCAAGAACGAGTTCCGTGATGTAATGGAAGATTACAAGTGCCTCGGTCTTAACGTGATAGGCGTTGATGCAAGCGAGAAGTTCTTCTCTGACCTCGCAGGCGTTTCCGACCCAGAGCAGAAGCGTAAGATCATCGGTCGTGACTTCGTTGAGGTGTTCAACGCAGAGGCTAAGAAAATCAAGGACGCAAAGTGGCTCGCACAGGGAACTATCTATCCTGACCGCATCGAGTCTCTCAATATCACAGGTAAGGTAATCAAGTCACACCATAACGTAGGCGGTCTTCCAAAGGAGATGCACCTTCAGCTCTGTGAGCCTCTGAAGTGGCTGTTCAAGGACGAGGTTCGTCGTGTAGGCCGTTCTATGGGTATGCCAGAGCACCTTATCACACGTCATCCGTTCCCAGGACCGGGTCTTGCCGTACGTATTCTTGGCGATATCACTCCTGAGAAGGTACGTATCCTTCAGGATGCCGACGATATCTATATCCGCGGACTTCGTGAGTACAAGACAAAGCTCTCTGGCGAACAGGCACGTGCCGTTCTTGCAGCCGGTGTTCCTGCCGATATGAAGGATGGCGAGATAGAGGTAAGCCTCTACGACCAGATATGGCAGGCAGGCACAATCCTCCTCTCAACCGTTCGTTCTGTAGGCGTTATGGGTGATGAGCGCACCTACGAGCATCCAGTAGCTCTCCGTGCCGTTACCTCTACCGATGCTATGACAGCCGACTGGGCACATCTCCCTTACGACTTCATGGCAAAGTGCTCTAACGAGATCATCAACAAGGTGAAGGGTGTCAACCGCGTATGCTACGACATCTCCTCAAAGCCACCAGCAACAATTGAGTGGGAGTAAAGAAATGGTGTTTTGCAAACTAAGTTGACCAAGTTTTGAACTTGCTACCAAATTGCAAAAACAAACCATACTTTCAAGATTACCAACAAGTTAGACCACATTTCAGATATTTTGGTGTCTGGATTGTGGTCTAATTGTTTTTAGGTGTTATGGGGAAAAATAACACCTTATAACACCTAAAAATGACACCTTTTAACACCTCTTCATACAAAAAAAAGTTTCATTTACTATTGGTAATAGTTGCAAGTATGGGTATTACAATTAATTTCAATCTGAAATCACCATCTAAAGAGCATTCTTTACTCTTTGCAATCATAAGAGTGGATGGTAAGCAGTTAAGAGTTAGCACACAACAAAATGTTCTTACTGCAAGTTTTGACAAGGTAAAGCAAAGATGTTTTACCAGTAAAGAAAAGTTCTCTATGAGGGAGAACAAGCATAGTGAAGAAGTGAACAAAATCCTTGATGATATTGTCTCCACAACAAGTAGGATATACAATTCTACCATCCCTGATAGTGATTTGCTTGCCTCAATACATTCTGCTATATCAGATTTGACAGATGCTAAGAAGAATGAGAACACTATATTGAAGATGTCTCCAATAGAGTTTTTCTCTTACTATATAGAGCAGAAAAGAGTGGATAGCCACACAGGAAGATACATTGGAGAGAGAACCAAAATACACCAAAGGACTGTAATAAAGAGACTGACAGATTTTATCAAGGATAAGAGACTGCCAGACACCTTTGCAACCTTTACTTCAAAGAGTTTTGACCAACAGTTCACAGACTGGTGCTATAGCACAAAAAACTACAAACAGAATACTGTATATACCACCTATGGAGTGCTAAAACCACTGCTTAATGCAGCCAAAGCAGAGGGTTTTGAGTTTGGTGATTCTTACAAATCTTTGAAGGGAAAATGCAATGATACTGATGCAATCTACCTTACAGAAGAAGAGATAAAAAAGATATACCAATTGGATATACCTTCTCTTATAGATGCAGGGGAAATAGATGTTAAATCTACCATAGAGAAGACAAGAGACCTCTTTATTATTGCTTGTTGGACAGGTTTAAGAAGGAGTGATGTCAACAGACTTGACAAGGCTACTTTTGATATTGAATCCAAGACAATATCCATAACAGCAGAGAAGACAAAACAGAAGGTTGTTATCCCTATGCACCCTATGGTTCTTGCTTTGTATAATAAGTACAATGGTGTGTTTCCCAAACTATGTGATAAGGGGCATACAATAGAGCATCTTAGACAATGTGCAAGATTAGCAGGTATAGATACAGAGGTAAGAATGGTAGAAAACAGGGGAGGGAAGGTTTCAACCCTTATATACAAAAAATATCAATTGGTAGGTATGCATACTGGCAGAAGGTCTTTTGCAACAAATATGTATAAAAGAAGATTCCCAACCATAGCCATAATGAGGTTGACAGGTCATACCACAGAGTCTAACTTTCTAAAATACATAAAAGTATCACCAGAAGAAAATGCTATGATGATGGCAGAAGAGTTCTTCAAAATCAAGAAACCTTTTGAAGAAGATGGTGTGTAATGTTTTTCCCCATAACACCTAAAAACAATTAGACCACAATCCAGACACCAAAATATCTGAAATGTGGTCTAACTTGTTGGTAATCTTGAAAGTATGGTTTGTTTTTGCAATTTGGTAGCAAGTTCAAAACTTGGTCAACTTAGTTTGCAAAACACCATTTCTTTACTCCCACTCAGTATTACTTGGGGATTGAAAACCAGCAGTTTAAAATACATTTTCAATATTATGGTGTCACAGAGGGGTGTTATCTCTTGTGCATTGCAAAGATATAGTATTTTCTGCAATCTACCAAATATTCCACCTGTAAATTACCATTTTTCATCTAAAAAACCAAAACCTTTGAAACCAGAACATCCAATGCAACCAACTTTTGCCTTCATACCACCTTATCCTAGTGATATATCCTATATCAAGTGTTGCCCTCCACTTATAATGGTAGATGGTATCTGAAATCTTGGTTTTAATGATATCCCATATCCAAGTAAAAACCAATGTTCCTATGGTTGTTATTATATAACCTATAATGCCCATATTCATCTAACATTAGAAAAACATTCTCCTTAACTTCCTTATGGTATTAACTGCCAAACCACACTCCTTGGCTGTCATTCTTAATGACATCCCCTTCATCAAAATAGGGATTAGGTGGGCATACTGCCTTTGGTAGTCCGCCTTGCTTTTCCTATAACCAACTGGTCTTGCCATACTTCTATACCTTATATATTATATACAAACTAATTTCTTAATTCTTTGAACAGAAGAAACTGACTTGCCAGATAACTTGGCAACATCCCTCATAGTATAGTTCTTCCTAAGTAGAGTGATGACTTCCTTGTACTCATTCATCTTCTGCTCTGTGGTCTTTACAGAACCTTGGGGTCTACCAAGTTTGCCACCATTCTCAATATACACCCTTCTACCAGAGTTGAGCCTAAACTGAATGTTTTCCCTTTCTAACTGAGCACAGGTAGATAAGGTAGCAAGCATAATGGGTGCAAACAAACTAGGTTTACCATTGTCATCAAGCAAGGTCATCTGTTCCTTTTGGAGATAGAGGTTGATACCAAAATCCACCAATGTCTTTATGGTTTCAAGTACCTCAAAGGCATTCCTTCCAACCCTTGACAACTCACTACAAAGAAGTATTACATTGGTATCATTTTCTTTGACCAAGGTCTTACAATGCTCAATTGCTTCTTGTAGTGCTACTCTGTCAGAGTTCTTCTTTGCTCCAGAGATATGTTCTGTGTAAACCTTAACCAAATCATACCCTTTATAGGATGCATATTCCTTCAAATCCTTAACTTGTCTGTCAGTATTCTGTCTATATTCCAAACTGCCAGAACTACTCACCCTTGCATATATGATTGCTAATGTTTTACTCATAATGTATTCAAAAAAGTGATTGTATTCAAAATATTCAATTAAATCAACCAAGCTTGGTTGTTTGTCCTTATATCCTTGCTACCAAAGTATTCAGTTAATTCTTTGACTATTTTGATATGGTGGAAGTTCACCAATTGTCCATCAAATAAAACTAAGTTCACCATTGATACCCAAAGTTCACCAAAGATTCCCTATATCACCAAGTTCACCAAGGATGCCCAAAGTTCACCAATATGGAGAATCATCTGCCTACCAATGAGAGAGAACCATATGACCATTTAACCAAATTTGGTTGGATGCTATTCTCTACCAATGAGGATAGAGTGAGTGAAAAATAAAATTGACACATGGTGGATAAGTGGTCAAATTGGTGAGAGATTGGTGTGAGGGAAGGACTGGGAGGGATGAGGCTGGATGTGCTAATAGTCATCCCAAAAGGAGTCCATATTTGGATAATGGTGTTTGATGGCATAGTCCAAGTCAGAGACAAAAGATAGGACATCAGAGAGATTATACTTTTCATCTTCATCCTGCTCCTTGTTTATCTCCTCAATCAGTGGGAGAAAGCCATCATTGACACATATCTCCTCTAACTCTTGTGCTAGGTCAAAAAATTGTTTTATTTGGTCTTTTAAATCCATTTTTTTGTTATTTTTTATATAGCTAAATTACTATTTTTTTATGAAATAACCAAAAGATATTCAAATAAATCATATAGATAATAGACTATAGTTCAGCTATTTAACATTCTCTAGCTATGTTTGGAATGCATGAATGCCAAAAACTTTGTTATTTTTAATTTGGGAGGATGTTAAAAATGGCAGATTTACCCCCAAAAAGTAGAAAAAGAGGGGAGTTTTTTGTTATTTTTAATATGGGGGGATATTCAAAAAATATAGCAGATTCCTTAAATAAAGTAGAATGGGAGAGGATTTTTTTGATATAGGAACTGATTACAAAAAACTAACAATTTTACCCCAAATAACAGAAGATAAAAAAATGTGTTTTTTGTTATTTTTAATTTGGATAAATATGTTTAAAATTGACAAATAATTAATTATGGAAGTAAGAGAAGATTATAAATTTCAAGCATCTGTTAGTACAGATGCTTTTATAGACAAAACTATCAGTAATGCAATGATTGGTAGCACAAAAAACAACCCACATAATAGACAGATTAGGAAGGAGTATGGTTTTAATTCAAGAATGGGAGTTGGGTATTTAGAGGGGACATTCACTTCTCAAGAACTACTTGATAAACTAACAGAAGGTCATGTGCTCTGTCATCTATTTGCCCCTATTAGAAGCAGAAGAAGGAAAGATGGTACATTTGGAACTTCAGAGAAAACCAAGGATAATTTCAGATGTTCTTATATTATAGGAGTAGATATTGATGAAACAAAATATCAATCAGCAGAAGATTTTATTGAGAAACTTGAATTGAAGCCTACTTTGTATTATACCTCTTATAGAAATCAAAAAGATGGTTTAGGAGCAAGGTTTAGAATGATATATGTTTTTGACCAAGCTATATATAACCCTTATTTGTTTAGATATTTCTCTTTGAAACTGCATACCAAGATTGAAAATGACACCAAAGAGGAGATAAAAGATAAATGTGGTATAAACTGCTGTCAATACTTTAATGGAACTAACAGACATAATAAAGATATAGTATTTTCAAGTGGTATTACTAATATCATATACTCTTTATCTGATATACCTTTTATTACAAAAGATGATTTGTTATTATATTTAGAAAATAAATGTGATTATAAAAAGGAACTTACTATCTATGAGTTATCTGACATTAGGTCAATAAAGAATAGTGTCCTTCATTCTAATTTTCTCAACACATACTATAATGATTGGCAAAAAAATGAACCCTTTGAATTAGAGGTTAATGATATTAAAAATGAAAGACAAGAAAAAGAAGAGGATGATAGAGTAAAAGAATGTTCTACATTTCTTGTTTCTGATATGTCAAGGCTGTCATATGATGAATTTATGAGATATAATAGACATAAGTATTGCTATTTTTATAGAGTGGAAAAAGAAGAATGGGTTGACTTCAATGATAAGGTTAAATTCCAAGAAATTGATGAGAACTATTTTTCTTTATTATATAATGTGTCAAGGATTACTGATGGTCATAAAAGAAGAAAGAAACTATATCAGAGGATGTGTTTAAGGAGAGTTATGAATCCATCTGTTGATGCAGATACACTTCTTTTTAATGCTTATGAAGATTTGCATAGGTTCTTTGATAATGATTCTCAAGCAGTAAAAAATGTCATAAGCATAGATGAATTGGTTAGAAATTATTGGTGTCCGGTAAAACTTAAATCTCCAAACAAAAAATTGGGCTGATTCC
>CAMKEM010000053.1 GCA_946411565.1 uncultured Prevotellaceae bacterium
AAAGATTATCCTATCTTTTTCTTAGACGATGCAAACTTAGAGTTCCAAGTCCGTTCCCTGTATTGGAGGTAGAAACGGCAAGGAAAAAGGTAAAAAGTTAAAGTTTAACTAAAAAGACACATACCCTATGAGAGATTATGAAACTCAAGTTACCCTCTTGCAAGTAGCCAAAGAATTGCATGTAGCCGAAATGGGAAAAACTACGAGGGCTGAAATTTCAGCTGTCGTCAAGACTTTAGCCTTAGCTCCAAGGTGAAAGTATGTGGGTCGAAATTTCGGCTGACATCAAGAATCTACGAAATCCCTAATGTCGGTATGTGAGAAAGTTAACGGGCTGAAATTTCAGCTGGTTGAAAATCACAAAAAATGTGGGCTGAAATTTCAGCTGACATGATTCCCAATTTAGGAATGTGCTTCGTTTTGATGTGTCTTGTAAACCACCGCCCTGATTCAGGGCGGTGGTTTTAATATCTGATGCACTAAAACGGTTCATTAGATATTCGGTTGGAGTATAAAGATATTAATCAACATGAGTTCGATATTTTAGGCAAATACCTATCATCGTTCTATCTTTATTTCCTTAAACACTTTAAATCGTTCATCATTCCTATATGCCTCCTCTGCACCAGCAGGAACATACAGAGTACAGAGGTGATCCCCCCAAAAAGCAGACTCTGATATTTCTATGTTTTCAGGATGCTCATTTCGGAAAAACATTTTCCTTAGTTTTCCGCAGAATTTGAAGACATTAGCTTCAATGCTTATCACACTATCTGGAATAACTATAGAAGTGAGACCTGAGCAACCAGAGAAAGCAAACATTTCTATACTTGTCACACTATTTGGAATCACAATAGATGTTAGAGAGGAACAGCTATCGAATGCCCCCCAACCAATCCTTATCACACCATCTAAAATCTTGTAATCCCCCTTTTTTCCAGAAGGACAACAAACAACTTCCGTCAAATCCTTTGAATATAATACACCATTAACTGCAGAAAAACAGTCGTTTGTATTAGAAACACAAATATCAATCAGAGAAGTACAATTAGAAAAAACAAATTTACCAATACTTGTAACACTATCTGGAATTTCTACCGTGGTAAGATTTGTACATTCTATGAATGCATCATTTCCAATGCTTGTAACACTATCTGGAATTTTGATTGAAGTTAGGGAAAAGCAACATATAAAAGTTTGTTCTTCAATACTTTTCACAGAATTAGGGATATTAATAGAAGTGAGGGACGAACATCCACAGAATGCTCCCCACCCGATACTTGTCACACTATTCGGGATCTCTATCGAAGTAAGAGAAGAACAGCCACGGAAAGTACACGCTTCTATTTTAGTTATACTATTCGGAATTTCAACCGAAACAAGGGAGGAACACCCCTCAAATGCAGAACGTTCAATTTCGATTACGCTATTAGGAATTTTTATCTTAGTAAGAGAAGAACAATTTTCAAAAGCTCCAAATCCAATACTTGTCACACTATCTGGAATTATAATCGTAGTAAGGGATTCACGCTCAGAAAAAGCTCTTACTCCTATGTTTGTCACTCCACTAGGAATCACGACTTTTTTCACATTCTTATTACAAGAGAAAACTTTTTTACAAGTTCCGTTTTCAAGAATTCTCAGATGTGATTTTTTCCTCATATAATATTGGCATATTAAATGTTGAATAAAATTAAAAACAAATATGTCCGGTAATGTTAATGACAACAATCGTTCAGTCTTTATTTCCTTGAAATATTTAAACCGTTCATCATGTCTATAAGTACACCATATACCAAAAGGAACATACAAAATACAATTGGTTAATTTAGAAAATACATATTTATCATCTATATAAATACTTTTAGAATGCTTATTAAGCATATGTATTTCTTTCAGATTTGTGCAGCCTGAAAATGCATATCTTCCAATCCAAGTCACGCTAATCGGAATCTCTATCGAGGTAAGAGATGAGCAACCACTAAATGCATTTTCCCCTATACTTATCACACCATTCGGAATCATATAATTGCCTTTTTTGCCAGGGGGACAACAAACGAGTTCTGTTAGGTCTTTCGAAAATAGTACACCATCAACTGTAGAAAAACATTTGTGGGTATTTGAAACACAAACATCATTTGGTGATGTACATTTCTGTATCTCTATCGAGGTAAGGGAGGTACAGCCTAAGAATGCCTCACGCCCAATTTTTGTCACGCAATCTGGAATCTTTATAGAAGTTAGTGAGGTACAACCGGAGAATGCCCTTTTCCCTATATCTGTCACACTATTTGGAATTTCTATTGAGGCCAGAGAAGAACAGTTCTTGAATGTAAAATCTCCAATGCTTACCAAGCTATTAGGAATCTCTATCGAAACAAGAGAGGTACAACCATAGAATGTATACGCAAGGAATTTCACGCCATCAGGAATTACCAAATAAGCAAGAGAAGAACAACTAGAAAAAGCACCTATTCCAATTCGTGTTACAGTATTCGGAATCTCTAACGAAGTAAGGGAGGTACAGCCAGAGAATGCACCTTCTCCTATGTTTGTCACACTATTAGGAATCTTTATTGAGGTAAGGGAGGTACAACTAGAGAAAGCACCGCTTCCTATGCTTGTCACGCTATTAGGAATCTCTATTGAGGCTAGGGATGTACAGCGTGCAAATGCGCAATTTTCAATGTTTCTCACACTATTGGGAATATTTATTGATGTAAGGGAGGAACAATTCAGAAATGCATATTTCCCAATGCTTGTCACGCTATTAGGAATCTCTACAGATATAAGGGAAGAACGCCCTGAAAATACACCATTAGACATAGCATAACACCCATCTCTAATACCTATCACCCCCTCAGGTATCACGACCTTTGTTATATCTCAATCACAACCGACAACTTCTTTGCCAGTTTCATCAAATTTCAGGAATGAATAGTCTTCCATATTGTTTACGGTATTAATTGTATATCAAGATTTTATTGTATCTATTTTAAAGAAAGTATTAAAATCAATCTTTAATCTTCAATAGTTGCTCTGCCCATTCTGGAATTTCATCCATATATTTCTTGAAGAGTTTTCCTTGTGTAGTACGATATAACAATCGAGGCAACTCATTTTCTATGGAATTGTCATAGACGTATGCCCTATCAACAAAGCCTATGGCTTCGCTTGCATTAAGGATTGATTTGTAATAGCGTGAAATAATTTTCGAGATTGGCACCTCATGACCACCTCTAAGAAATCTTTTCGTTATTCGCGAAATATTTATCTCAGGACTTCTTGTACAGACAAAGAAGAAACGAATAAAGAAACCCTCTTCGTGGGCCTTACGCAAAAATGACAGTTTCTCATCAGAAGAGAATACTGTTTCAAACACAAAATCCCTTTTCTCTTCAAGACATTTATAGCGTAATTCCGTTGAATATTGTGCCGCCTTCAATACAGCCTCTGGAGAATTCCAATCACCATAGTTTTCTTGTGCAATATTGTCAGGATTAATATACAAACTCCCTTCCGACCATTCATTAGAAAGCAATTGAATGGTCGTAGAGGTTTTGCCAGAACCATTAGGTCCTGCAACTACACACAACACGGGTTTTCTCTTTTTCATTGATGCTGTCTTTCTGCTCTGCGCCTTTCTATTTCGGCTTTCATCTCATTAAACCTACGATCAAGTTCCTGTTGGGCTTTAATGGTTGTCTGGCGGGCTTCTTCTTGTACTCCAAGCATGATAGCCTCAAGCATCTCATCTGTTGGCTCTTCCATAGAATTGAGCCTATATGATTTCAGTTCTTCAATAGACATAAGTATATCCTCCTATATATTATAGCACATACACGTCAAAAGACTGATTATATGCCTGTTATTATATGGGCACAAAGATATGAAAAAATTTCTACACTACCAAATCATATCCTTTATTTCTACTTTATAATGGGCTACAAATCCATCAAAGACGATGGAATTACAATTAAAAGTTAATCCACTTCTTCAAATCCACCTTTCCTTCAAACATTTCGGCTTTGCGGATGTTGGAGGTATTGACTGGTTTCTCAAAGAGGAAACGATTGATGAAGGCAAGAACTTCGGGGAACTGCTCTGCTGGCAACTGACAATGTGGATGCTTGCCGTTGATGGAATAGCCCATACGGTCGGCAATACCGAAACGCTCCCATACCCTCATAGCAGCATTTACAGAGACATAGCCAGACTCGTCGGCAAGCCATTTATAGTCGGTGTTGCCAAGCATGAGGAATGCACGAGGACATACGAGGGCGCATAGCTCGTGGTGGTCGTATGGCAACTGATAGACACTATCACCATGAAACTGCTCCTTGAGACTAAGCTTGAACCAATGGTAGTCGGTTTTGTCAAGATCCTCTACCCCTTCTATGGTATGTGACACACGCCAAGCAGCAGCACCACCACCTCCTGGCTCCTGCGCAATGGTGAGAGCGACACGAGGGTCGAAGGCTCCACAGAAGAGTGCCATCTTACCTGCATAAGAACATCCCGTTACGCCGATATGCTTTGTATCAATCTTAGTGACTTCTGGACCGAGTATCTCCAAACCGTCTATGATACGCTGGAATCCCCATGCCCACATGCTATATGCGCCATTATCAATGAGTTCGGGATAGAGACGCACGAAACCATAATTGGTTCGGCAGGTATCACCACGGAACTGCGAATAGCCGTTTACCTGTCGCTCGTTATAATTCATTCGGGCAAGCGGAAGAGGATTGAGAAGGGTATCAGGAAGGGAAATGCGACTGCTGCCTATAAGCAATGGATAAGGCGCTGTACCCGTCTTTGGGTACTTGATATGTGAAGAAAGAGTGAGTGATTCTTTGCCAACGGTAATAGTGACAAAGAGGGTGTCATTATCCATGCGAGCCTTAATCTGCTCGCGCTTCACTTCTGGAATGATGCCAATCTCATGCTTCTGGATAAGACCAGAAATTTCATTACGACGCTCGTTCCATTCAGCGAGATTAGTTACCTCACCACTTTTCTTTTCCCACTTAAGAGGATTTGGAAGACTATGAGATTCTGTGTTCTGTGCAGAACAGATAGTTGGCATGGCAATAGCCAATGTTGTTAGGAATAATAGAATACGGTTCATTTTACGTCAATTGAAAATTGATAATTGAAAATTATATTTGGTGTGGGGGATGCGGTTTGTCTTACGTTCACGAAAATACTATACGCCAACACCTATCACCTAACACCCAACACCCTTTTTCGAGTGTAAAATTACAACAAAAATCTGAAACGTGGAAGTTTTTTTGACGATTTATTGCAAAAAATTCTTACAAGTCGAGAAAAAGCAGTATATTTGTCGCCGTAATAACTATAAAAAACCTAATTATGAGAATCGGAATTATAGGTGCAGGATGGATTGCAGAGAAGATGGCCCTATCACTTCAAGCAAAACCACAGGATTGCGAGGTTTACGCAATAGCATCGCGCAGTATTGAAAAAGCAAAGGATTTTGCCCAGAAGTGGTCTATCAAAAAAGCTTATGGCTCTTATGAAGAATTAGTGAATGACGAGGATGTGGATCTTATCTACATCGCAACTCCTCATTCTCATCACTACGAGCATACACGCCTTGCCTTGGAGCATGGTAAGCCTTGTTTGGTGGAAAAGGCTTTTACGGCAAATGCACGTGAGGCTGAGGAACTCCTTGCACTTGCAAAGCAGAAGAACCTTTTCATTACAGAGGCTATATGGACTCGCTACATGCCTCTTTCACATAAGGTTACGGAGATAATGCAGAGTGGCATTATCGGAGAGCCAAGAATATTGACCGCCACGCTCTGCTATATGATGGAGCACAAGGAAAGGATTGTAAAACCAGAACTTTGTGGCGGTGCCCTACTCGACCTTGGAGTTTATTGTCTTAACTTTGCCCGAATGTATTTCGGCACAGACATAAAGCGCACAGTGACGAATGTGCATATCGGTCCTACGGGAATGGATATGCATGAGTGCATCTCCCTATCATACGCTGACGGAAAGATGGCGAATCTGCAATCTGGTGCCTTGTGTCTTAATGACAGACAGGGTATTATAAGTGGTGTGGATGGTTATATCCGTGTTGATAACGTGAACTGCCCTGAACTTGTTGAGGTGTATCGCAATTATGAACTCGTGGCAACCTACAAGAAGCCAGAGGATATGGTAACAGGCTATGAGTATCAGGTGTTTGAATGCAAGCGTTGCATAGAGCAAGGACTTCTTGAATCCCCTATGATGCCTCACGCTGAAACCCTTTCAATAATGAAACAGATGGATGAATTGAGAAAGGAATGGGGAGTGAGGTATCCGATGGATTAGAAAGACCCACCCCCTTACCCCTCCCATAAAGGGAGGGGAGTAGATAGTATTATCCCTTAAAAGGAGATATTAACGTGAATTCTATGAATTCTCAAGTAAACTGATTTATTAGTTTTGGAACTTTAAAAAATAAGTGAAACTGATGTATCTGATAGCAGACGCAGTATTATTTTCGCAATTTCTTCAGATAAATCAGATAAATCCGCTTCCCTTTTTTGTCGAACTCACATGATATATGAATATTTAATGACTTCCCCCATTATCTTCTATATGTAACTACTCCCCTCCCTTTATGGGAGGGGTAAGGGGGTGGGTCTTTAAATATACTCATAACTATTCCCCACCACCTTCAGGTATCTCTCGAAATCCTCTCGACGGATAACGACAGTTCCGCGACAATCGTTAGGATGGAAACTGAGAGTCTCTGCATCCTTGAGACAAGCATCAAGGAAGAGGTGAACGTGGTGCTCGGTATCGTTGATAAGTCCGAATGGAGAGACGCTTCCCGGCTCAAGACCGAGGTATTTCATCATACGCTCCGGGGATGCAAAACTGAGTTTGCCACAAGAAGGCAATCTTTGTGCCTGAAGCGTTGCCTTTAAGCGAGCCTCAAGGTCATGGATGTCAAAATCATGGTCGCAATGGTAGCAGATGAGATAGTGCTTGTTCCCCTTATGGTTGCGCATGAAGATGTTCTTGCAATGTACACTACCATCATCTTTCCACCAACGCTTTGCCTCTTCTATGGTCTTACCTTCAGGATGATTATAGCATTCAAAAGGAATATCGTGCTCCCGAAGATACGAGAGCACGATTTCTTGTCTTGGATATTGTTCCATTAATTTACGATATTAAATTCCTGCACCCCTCATTAAAGTACCCATTAAAAGCAATAAAGGCATCACAAGAATCATAATTACTATTTCAATAATAGTAAGGATACCAACATATTTAAGTAACTTTCTCAGATTGAGAGCAGCAGACTCAAGATCATCCTGTGATTCTTTATCAAAAGCATCCCTTACATTACGAATACCTTCAAAAGATAACTTAATTGGATAGATGAATAACAAAGCAAACAAAATATATAATACTCCACTCACAAATATAACACCTTGTGATGGTCCTGGCAATACGGTACCTCCCAACAAGACACTAGCTCCTCCCAATAACATAAAGCCTACACAAATACACATGACAATGGTAAGGAAGTTAGCCCATTTCATGCCAGAGGTGATGTTTTCTCTGATAACGTCAGATACCTTCAACTCATTTAAGTTTGTTGTTTCAAAATTCTCCATGTTTTTTGTTTTAAATTGTTTTTATAAAATAGTTAATAGAAAAATCACTTCTTTGCCTGTTTCTCGCGGAACTCCTTCAACTGCTTGAAACAGCAATCGTCAATGATTTCCTCAAGCTTACGATCTGGATTATGACGCAGATAGCAGTTATAATCGAAGATCATCATCTCACCATTCTCTGCGTTGTAAGGTTTCCATGCAGGAAGTCCTTCTGCATTAGGATTGCCTGTATGGGCGAAGTTTGACCAAACGGTGCTCATAATATCCGCGAGTTTCTGATCATCAGCTGTTGGATTTGGAAGGTCACGACCAGCACGATGCAAGGTGTTGAAGACGAACTTCAACTCATGTCCATGAACAGAACCTTGATGCACAGGAGACTTCCATGTGAACATATACATATATGTTGGTGCAGTACGATGAGCAGAGATATAGTCGGCTGTGATGATTGTCTTAGGACGGAAAAGACGGTCGGCAGAAAGCAGATCGTTTGGTGAATGCTTTGGCCAAGCCTCATCGAATGCCTTGATATACTCTTCGGTACGATCGCCAAAGACAGGAATGAGCTGCTGACGAGCCTCATCAAGAGTAACAGGCTTATCGTATGTAAGACGCTGGAGCTCATTGAAAGTAGTACCTATGAGGATTGGCTTACTATCTGAGAATGAGGCAAATCCAGGTTGGAATGGCTGCTGCATGAGGATTTCGCCATCAGGAGTAGGACCGAATCCCCACATCATTGGAGTACCAGGCTTACGTGTACCGATACTCTTGCCCATAGCACGCTGACCAGCAGCATAGAGTTCCTTGTAAGGTACATCCTTTATCTTCTCAATGCTATCGTTTGAAATGCCGAGTTCTGCAAGTACTGCCTTACCAAGAGATTCGCTCATTTCCTTTGCGTTCACGTTAAGGATGGTTCCGCTAAGGATGATAGCCTTGTTGAAGAGAGCCTTTGCATCAGGCATACAGAGAAGCGTACCAACCTTACCACCACCACCAGACTCTCCGAATACTGTGACATTATTTGGATCACCACCAAACTGAGCGATGTTATTGCGAATCCACTTCAAGGCAGCAACAACATCCATCATTCCAACATTGCCAGAATACTTATACTTTGGAGAGCAAGCAGAAAGGTCAAGGAAACCAAGAATATTAAGACGATGATTGATGCTAACGCATACAACATCCTTCTGGGCGAGTTTCATGCCAGGATCCCATTCTGAAGTACCAGAATCGAAACCACCACCATGAAGCCAGAGCATAACAGGTTTCTTTGCCTTGCGGTCTGTTGTCCAAACATTTACAACACAGCAATCCTCAGACATCTCATCCTTCGACATCTCACGTCCCATAGGTTGCATGGTCATAGGTCCCCAATGATTGCAAACCATCACCGTGTCCCATTTATCAACAGGCATTGGAGGCATGAATCTTTCAACCTTAGCGTATGGAATACCGAGGAAACCGAGAGTTCCCTCATGGTCAAAGCCCTGTACAAGACCAGATTCAATACGAACAACATTCTCTTTTTCTGCATTTTGCGCGAGACCAAAACATGTTACAAGCGACAAAAGCGATACTGAAATAATCTTTTTACAATGCATTATATTTTTAGGTTTGTTATATAGTTTAAGACAAAGGTATGAAAAAAATTCCAAATATCGACACTTTTTCGGCATAAATGACAGTTTTTTTGTGTTTTTTTTCAAATTTATTAGGTTGTACCAATTATTATTGGTATCTTTGTAGCACAATATCATACAATAACACAATTCAGATTTTTTATTATGAAGTTTTTCACGCAAGCACTTATTTCAATATTTATCATGTCATGCGGAATAGTCAAAGCCCAGACTTCTTTACCAGGCAATCCGATTATCACCCATACATATTGCGCAGACCCTTCGGCAAGAGTGTTTGGCGATACATTGTGGCTCTATCCGAGCCATGATAAGGATGACGCGTTCGACTTCCTAATGGATGATTTCCATGCCTATAGCACCACGGATATGAAGACATGGACAGATCATGGAGTAATCTACAAGCCATTGGAAGACATAAACTGGGCAAAATCACGTACATGGGCTCCTGACTGTATAGAGCGAAACGGCAAGTATTACTTCTACTATGCCGTTGACAAAGAGAATATCGGTGTGGCTGTTGCAGATTCGCCTGCTGGTCCTTTCCATGATCCTCTTGGGCATCCGCTCATCACAAAGCATAGTCCTGGCGTTGTATGCGATCGTATGTTCATAGATGCTTGTCCTTTCATTGATGATGATGGTCAGGCTTATCTCTTTGTGGGACAGAATACTGTGAATGTCATCAAACTCAACGAGGACATGATTTCGTATGAAGGTAAGGCTCTGCAAGTAGAGGGAGTACAGGATTTCTTTGAAGCAGTATGGGTGCATAAGCATAACGACACTTATTACATGACATACGCAACGAGTCCGTTCCGTCGTGGAAAGAAACAGGAAATTGCATACTGCACAAGTAAGAATCCGCTCGGTCCTTATACATATCAAGGAATTATCCTAAAGCCTGTGAACAGCGGAACGACACATTGCTCAATAGTAAACTATAAGGGACAGGACTATATGTTCTACCATACGGCAGATATAAGCCGAGCATTGGCACCTGACTATTTCAGCGCCAATCGTCGTTCTGTGTGCGTGGATTCTCTTTTCTACAATGAGGACGGAACCATTCGCCCTATTGAACCAACACTAAATTATAACAAGCTGAAGCTCAAAGATATTGCAGATGACAGAAAGTTATCACTGATAGCTGCAAGTATCCGTATGCCAGATATTGCAAAGAACGGCAAGAAGATAACGATAAAGGAAGGTACTACACGCACCGAACTGCAAAATCAGATTGACGAGTGTGCGGATGAAGGTGGTGGTACGATTATCATTCCTGCAGGAAAGTTCGAAATGGACGGTCCACTTGAAATGAAGACCAACGTAAGGCTTCATCTCAGTGATGGTGCCACGCTGATGTTTACCGATAACCCAGACGCCTATCTCCCTGTTGTACAGAGCCGTTATGAAGGCATCGAAGTATATTCACGTTGTCCGATGATTCATGGACATTTCCTAGAGAATGTAACCATAACGGGCGAAGGTAATGCCGTGATTGACATCAATGGTCATGAGATGGCAAAATGGGGAATGACAATCGGTGTGGAGAATTGGGAAGAGAGTCTGTTCGGATCGCATGGAGAGACACCTGAACTATCAGACGTAAATCGTCTCAGGGAGATGGGTGACAAGCTCGTACCATTACCAGACCGAATCTTCGGCGAGGGTACCAAACTACGTACCTGTGCCATCGAGTTCTTCTCATGCTCTCGCGTACTCATCAGTGGTGTTAAGATTAAGAACTGTCCTTTCTGGTGCATTCACCCTCTCTACTGCGAGGATTTCACAATAAAGGATGTGTATATAGATTCCAACTATCCAAACAATGATGGAGCTACTCCAGAGTCAAGCCGAAGAGTACTTATAGAAAACTGCATATTCCACACAGGTGACGAGGGTGTTGCCGTGAAATCAGGACGTGATTCTGACGGAAGACGTATAGGCCGCCCTTCTGAGGATATCGTCATTCGCAATTGCAAGATGAATACCAAGGGCAACGGAATATGTATCGGCTCTGAGATAAGTGGTGGCGTGAAGAACGTATATATTAGTGGAATCGAGATTGGCGACGTAAAGAACGGCATACTGTTCAAGTCGAACCTTGACCGAGGAGGCTATATAGAAAATGTATATATAAATGATGTCAGGATACGTTCCGCTGCGGGTGCTGCACTTCGTTTGGAAACCAACTACTTGCATTATCGAGGTGGTAACTTCCCAACAAAATACAATAACTTCCGCATAAACAACGTATCTGTGGGGAAATCAGAACAATTCGGCATTTTCTATGAAGGAAACGAAGCCGAGCGCATTTCTGACATCAAGGTAACTAACTTCAACGTAGAAAATGCGAAATGGCCTTATTATCTGCACAATACAAATAACTGTACGTTCATCAATAGTACAGTAAACAAAGTGCCAATCCCAGAGGCTCCAGAAGAAAGCAAGATAAAGAGAACTTGCGATGTGTGGTAATAATGGGTGTTAGGTAATAGGTGTTGGTGTATAGTATTTCAGCGGAATATACAAAACACCAACACCTATCACTAAATTTAATTTTTCTTCATCTATTTTAACTGAAACCTTTCAATAATTGAGCAATCATTACGTTATATATACAATAGTATTTAAGATAACAATTAATTTGCAAATACTCAATAACAACAAAAGCATTTATGAAAAAGATCATTTTATCTATGATTCTTTGTGCTGTGGCATTTGTTGCCAAGGCACAGGTAGAGAGTATTGATTTCAAGAGTAATTTCCGTAACGACTTTGGTGTCGGTGCTGGTATAAGTGTAGATCTCGGTAATGATTTTGAGTTCTCACCAAGTGCAAACATCTATTTCTGGGATTGCGGTACTCATATCGATTTTGAAGCAGATTTTCATTATAACATTGATCTCGGCAAGAAATTCACATTATATCCTATTGCTGGTGGTGTTCTCTGCTATAGCAATCTTAAGGATGATCATGTTTGTCCACACCACCCTCATCATCACCCACACGATGACAAATATTATGATGGTAAGGCAAACTTAGGAGTAAACATAGGTTGCGGCTTGAAGTACGACTTTAGCAAGAAATGTGCAGGATTCATGGATGTTAAATATCAGTGGATAAATGATGATGACCATGAATATGACGATACATACTTCTCTCTCGGCGTTAAGATCGCGATTTAAGGTAAGAGTAAAGTAGAAAGTGGAAAGTGGAAAGAGTAATGTTGATAAAATAAAAGGAGTTCATAAGGCTCACAATCTATCTACATTACTCTTTCCACATTTCTAATCCAAATGGAACATCTCTTCCATTTCAGCCCACCATTCACCTTCCTTACGGGAAGCAAGCGGTTGTTGACAAGGTTCACAGAATGTCCACCAGCGTTGTGTCTCAGGATCGGCAGCCATCTTTGCCATATCAGCAGCATAGTCATCTCCTGTATATTCATAATAGCTGAAGAGATAACCA
The DNA here is from genome assembly GCA_946411565.1 of uncultured Prevotellaceae bacterium. GTDB lineage: Bacteria > Bacteroidota > Bacteroidia > Bacteroidales > Bacteroidaceae > Prevotella. The sequence continues at coordinate 12,773 of CAMKEM010000053.1, forward strand.
TCCTTGTAATAAATGCTGTAATTCTCAATATTACATGCCTTTATCATCTCAAGCACCTTTGGCCACACAGCCTTGTGAAGAGTTCTGTACTCTTCCAACTTGCCAGGTGTAACACCTATAACCTGACCATACCTTTTTACTTTCTTTTCCATTATTATTGTTGATAGATAGTTAATTAGATTTACATAGCAAAAGTACGAAAAAAAACTGACACGAAAGAATTGTTTCACATTATTATATAATATTGGTCTGATATGTGCTATAATTGTCAATCACAAAACGTTTTTATCCTATCAATGCCAAAGGCTGCAATTATTTAAAACACATTCTTTTAACACAAAAAACAGTACAAAATATGAATAAATTGTAAAAATACACTCGCAATTCATTACTATTTCACAAATATAGAAGAAAAAACGAAAAAAAACTTTTGTTTATCGAATAATTTATATATATTTGCATTCAGAAAATCGGAGACGTGCGCCAGTCTTTATGAGACTGACACGCACTATTTCCTGAACGCGAGGATGCATTGCACGTTGCATTCAGAAAATCGGAGACGTGCATTAGTCTTACACGTTAAATTCAGAAAAGGTGAAAGTCAAAGGACTATGGTCTTATACCTTTGCCTTCAAAACGAAAAAACATGAGTACACATATCAAAACGATACATAGTAAACATACACAGTTCAAAATCAAGGAACCGCCCAAGTTTAATGTCATCATGCATAATGATGATATTACAACCATGGACTTTGTTGTTTACGTTCTTGTAAAGATTTTCAGAAAAAGCGAGGATGAAGCAGAAACACTGATGCTTAAAATTCATAATGAAGGAAGCGCAATCGTTGGCACTTATTCCCAAGACATAGCCCAAAGCAAAGCGAACTACACCATGAACCTCGCAAAAGCAAACAATTTCCCCCTACAACTTACAACAGAAGAAGCAAGATGAAACATCCTATATACGACATAGAAACCAGCTATTTTACCGAAAGCCTAAATCGAGCACTCCAGGTTGCACTGGATGATGCCACAAAGTTCCGCTCAGAATTCATTACTCCTGAGCATCTTCTGTATGCCATATCATATCAGGCAGCATTCATGTCATTCTGCGAAATGACCGATGTAAATATAGAAGAAATGCACAATGAACTTTTCGGTTACATAATATCCATTGACCCCGTTCCTGAGGACGAGGAATACACGCCTATGCTCTCAACAAATCTCAATGAGATTATTCAGCGTATGCAGAATTTTGCAATATCCAAGACTAAAGAGCATATCAAGGAACTTGGTCAGACGGAAATAACTGCAGACTCACTACAACATGCCACTATTCTCGAGGTCGTATATATGCTGAACGACCTAAAGAATAGCATGGCACAGTATATTCTGAACAAATATATCACATTCAAGGAAGACTGGTTCAATACTATCAATATCTTCTATACTCATTTCGAAGAAGAGACTGCGGAAACCGCTGATAGTACAGAGGATGAAAATGAGTCACAGATAGCCGAAATGCATAAGCCACAGGTTCATGCTGAGGCTTATATCAACGGTAAGAGAGTGGATATCTCTGGTAGTGCCATATACGACAAACTTATGGCAAGTGCCAACCGACTACTCGGCTCATTGCAGTCAATGGAAATAAAAAAGCAAAATGATGACTCTCAAAGCCAGACACAACAGAAGAAGGAACCTTGGGAGCAATACCTAAGTTGCATCAGTGAGGAATACGTCCACAGAAATCCTCTTATCGGGCGACAGAAGGAACTTGAGCACGCCATTCGTATCTTGTGCCGAAAAGACAAGAACAATCCTATCTTCATAGGCGAACCTGGCGTTGGAAAGACAGCCCTTATCTATGGTCTTGCAAAGATGATAGATGAAGGCAATGTGCCTGAAACCATATCAGGAAAAGTAATATACGGTATGGATATGGCTTCTTTGATTGCTGGAGCAAGCTATCACGGTGAATTTGAAAGACGTGTAAAGGAAGTGCTCGATGGGGCAAAGGCAAAAGGCAATGTCATTCTCTATATAGACGAGATACATACCATCTGCGATACAGGTGGTGGCAATAGCTCAATGAATGCAGCCGAGATGCTCAAGCCATACCTTGAGGATGGCAGCATACGCTTTATCGGTTCTACAACATATCAGGACTACAACAAATCGTTTGCCAAGCACAAGGCAATAGCAAGACGATTCGGACAGATTGACATCAAGGAACCATCTGTTGACGAGACAATACAGATCATCACTGCCCTACTCCCTATATACGAGAAGCATCACGGAGTGAAATACGATGTAGAAGCTGTTAAATATGCCGTTGAACAAAGTGATGCACGAATCTGTGACCGCTTCCTTCCCGACAAGGCTGTCGATATCATAGATGAGGCTGGTGCCTACATACAGCAGCATCCACTTCTCAACAAATATGGCGAACCAAAGGCTGCTCGCTACCAGAAGGTTGGTAAGGACATAATAAAGAAGATTCTCATAGAGGTTTGTCGCATTGATGCCAACGCTCTTGCAAGCGAGAATAACGACACGCTGAAGAATCTCGACAAGCGTATAAGCAACGATATATATGGTCAGGATGAGGCTATAAGGAATGTAGTTCGTTCTGTCATGATGTCAAAAGCAGGACTTATGGAGCCTGACAAACCTATCGCCTCACTCCTCTTCGTTGGTCCTACTGGTGTTGGTAAGACAGAAGTTTGCAAGGTTCTTGCTCGTGAACTCGGTGTTGAGCTAATACGCTTCGATATGAGTGAATATACGGAGAAACATACCATCTCAAAGCTCATAGGCTCTCCTGCGGGATATGTGGGCTATGAGGAAGGTGGACTCTTGACCGATGCCATTCGCAAGACTCATAACTGCGTTCTTCTCCTTGATGAGATAGAGAAGGCTCATACAGATATCTATAACATCCTTCTTCAGGTTATGGATTATGCCCGTCTTACCGATAACAAGGGCAACAAGGCTGATTTCCGTAACGTGATTCTCATCATGACATCGAATGCTGGTGCACAATATGCAGGTCAGGCAGGTATCGGCTTTGGTGGCGGACTTAGCAAGGGACAGGCAATGCTTGACACTGTGAAGAAAACCTTCAAGCCTGAGTTCCTTAACCGTCTATCAGGTACTGTCGTATTCAATGAAATGGATAAGACTATGGCATCTCTTATTCTCGACAAGAAACTTCGTCAGCTTTCACAGCGTCTTGCTGCCAAGAATGCAACGATGTCTCTCTCTCCAGAGGCTCACGAATTCCTGCTAACAAAGGGCTTCACAAAGCAATATGGAGCACGAGAAATGGATAGAGTTATTCAGCAGTACCTCACACCTATACTTATGGAAGAGATACTCTTCGGTAAACTAAAGAAAGGTGGAGAAGCAAAGATTGCCGTTAACGACAATCAATTGACAATTGACAATTAACAATTGATAATTTCATCCACAAAAAGAATACAATAAAAGAAGAGGCCTGCACAATGTGCAAGCCTCTTTTATTTTTGCTATTATTTTCTTCTTTATTTCTTTATACGGAATACTACAGGCAAAGTGAATCTGCAACGTACGCTCTTTTCACCAACCATACCAGGAACCCATCTTGGCATTCCTCTAACAACACGCTTTGCCTCTTCCTCAAGCAAAGGCCATACCTTCTTCACAACTTTAATATCTGAGATTGTACCATCGGTCTCTACGATGAAATTACATAGCACCCTACCCTGCTGGCCAGCCTTCATAGCAGCCTCTGGATACTTGGTATTCTTCACAAGATATGTTGTAAGAGCCTTCTGACCACCAAGGAATGATGGCATAACGTCAACAACATCATATACATAGTTAGGATCATCAGAAGTAACAACCTTTGGAGCTTCTGGCGCGTTATTGTTAGCAGGAGCAGATACCGTTGCAGAAGAACCAGACTTTTCCTTCCAGTTTGCTGTCACCTTATCCATAACCTGCTTAACGAGTTTCCAGTATTCATCAGGATTCTCAGCCTGAAGGTTACGAGCACCAGTCTTGAAACCAGCTCTCATTGGTGCAGGAACCTCATAATAACCACACACATAGTCATTATATACGAAAGCCGTATTATTGGTATCATCGTATGAAAGAGCATAATATGTGTTATTACCAGATGGAATCTCTTTGTTTTCAGGGAACTGCATATCCAGTTTAGGGGTCTGCAATACCATGAAACGGTAGTCTTTTGGATTTATCTGAGTCTGCGCATAGGCAGTTATCGACATTATTGCAAGAAATATTGCTAAAAATGAATGTTTCATATAATATGAAATTGTTACGTTAGACGAAAAAACCGACTCTTATTGATTTATTAAAAAAGTTATTTTCCTTTAAAAACTATGCAAAGATACATCATTTTATTTAGATTACCAACTTTTTTATATATATTTTTACATCTTTTAAGAAATAGACGATTAAATACTTCTTCGAAAGAAATACATCTAACTTCTAACATACTCCAGAGCTCGATTTCCATTAAAGAATCAAATATGATTCCACTATGACTCCAATTGCACAAACTCTTCAATAGGAATTAATTGTGAATGTTGAGCCTTTCCCAAATGAATGATGGGATATGCCTCCAATTAAAACAGAGGATGCGATATTTCCAGTCGATGATAACCTTGCGCTTGCCTTTCTTAACAGCCTTTAGTATCTGCCTTACAACATAGTCTGTCTCCATCGTCATAGGATAAGTGTCGCCTGCAATGAAGTCGGTAGCAACGAATCCCGGCCTAATGTCCGTAAACTTGATGTCAAGTTTCTGCATGTGGGCAAGCTGTGCAAGAGCCTCGATATATGTCCAGTCAAAGCGCTTTGTTGCCGAATATGAAGGTGCTGAACCCATACCCTTTGTGCCTGCCACACTTGATATCACGGCAATTCTTCCAGAGCGTTTCTCCGCCTTGAAATAATTAAAGGCAGTAACAACCATCTGCACGAATCCGTAACTATTCGTTAGTACCGTCTGGCACTCAATAGGCAAATCCAACGCCATATTCTGCTTTCCATAACCTGAACTATGGAAATACAAATCCATACCGCCCATCTCACCAATCAGTTCCATGAGCAATGAAGGTGCTTCTTCCTTAGTCACATCAATAACCTTGGCAAACACCTTTTCTGGGGCTATGGCCTTTATCTCGTCAAGAGCCTCCTTACGACGACCACACACACCTATAGTATATCCTTCAGCAAGAAGGCCGAGGGCTATACCACGTCCCATACCAGACGTGGCACCCATTATGATAGCTTTGCGGCCTCTCCCCTCGCCCTCCTCCATAGGGAGGAAGCCGGAACGCGAAAAACAAACACTCATATATTATTATTTATACCAGTCCCTCACCTGTCCTATGGGCTGAGGTGAGGGGATATTTTTTTACCAATTCATCAAATTCTTCAAGAACGGAATCAACTCTGACGCCATTTTCTGATGCTGTGCCACACTTGGGTGCCAATCAGCGCCATAGCCGAGGTCACCTGTCTGAAAACTCATATCAAAGCGATAAATCTCTTTGTCACCTTTCTTATGTGCTTCATTCATAACCTCATCCATAGTTTTCTTGGCAAGAATGAGAGCATCATCCCCCATCATAGAGCCACTTAGAAGCACGATCTTAGCCTTTGGATAATGATCACGCACTTGCTTTACGAGATTAACATATCCCTGCTTCAGAAGCTTTGGATCTGCGCCCTTGGTACTTGTATCGTTAGTTCCGAGGTTAATGCAAACAAGCTGTGGTGTATAGCGAGAGAAATCCCAATTCTCTGTCTTGTCATAGAGAAGGGTATGCGTATATTCGGTGTTCATATTGATAGAATCACCAGTCACAGGACCGTCATAACAACGATACACACCAATACCACTACGAGCCACAACCTGATGTATTGCACCAAGTGCCTGAGCCGTTAGATTAGCGTATGTATAGTAATGGTTGCAAGTCTCATCCTGAAAATGATCTGCACGATCGGTATCCTCTACTCCATAGCCGCAAGTGATTGAATTGCCAATGAACTCAATCTTTCTCTCTGGCATAGCAGGAGCCTCAAGCATCTTCGCATTCTCATCGAGAATAAAACCACGGAACTCACCAATACGCTCATATCCCTCCGTTACATACATAGCATTCACTTCATGACGACCTTCAGGAAGAGCAGCAGCAAGCGAAACCACAGAGTCACGTTCAGAGTTGAATCCAACCTTGAACGCCTTGCTACCATCTATACGCACCATGAAATAGCCACTCTTCGGTTTGGCAATCATCTTTAAAGATGTACCAGTAAAGGCAGCACGAATCTGTACGCCTGGGAATGTGAAAGAAGGCGATTGCGGATTGCGGAAGCTTACACGACCAACATACTGAATATTACCGTCTGTTGCAGGGATTATATTACCTGCCTGTTTAATTGTAGAAACATTCTGCGCTGTGGCTGTCATAGCCATCATCGCAAGAGAAAAGCATAAGTAAGCCTTACCTAAAGTAAGGATGTTTTTGGATTGTATCTTCATATATTTAACAACATTTAGCCCCTCACCTGCCCTGTGGGCATCCTCTCCCCAAGGGGCGAGGTTCGAGTTACATTTTATCGTTTGTGATTAACTCCTTTTAAGGGATTATTACTAACTTTTCCCTCGCCCCTTGGGGAGAGGGTGTCCGTAGGACGGATGAGGGGCTGCTTTATTAATTATTCCAGTGGCAACTGGAACACGAATCTTGCACCATTGGTATATGAAGTGTCAAGATGCACGTCACCCTTGAGAATTGTAGCTATGTTCTTGCAGATGCTAAGACCAAGTCCTGCACCCTGCTTGAAAGCGTTGAGCTTAGTGAAACGCTCAAAGATATGCTCTGCCTCGTCAGCAGGCACACCAGTACCAGTATCAGTAACAGAGAATGTTATCATACCAGGCTTCTCCGTCAATGACGAATGCACATGTATCTCGCCCTTCTCCGTATGCTTGCAAGCATTTGTAAGGAAGTTTACGAGCACCTGCTGAATACGATGTTCATCCGACTTTATGGTATAGTCATCATCCACATCACTGGTATAGTATAATCTAACTCCTTCTGGCAATCGTGTCTCAGCCGTCTTCATCGACTGTCGGCAGACATCATTACATCTAACATCAGAGATTGTAACAAGGAACTGTCCTCGCTCCACGTCACCAATACTAAGAATATCATTAACGAGCATGATAAGAAGCTCAGAATTGTTCTGTATATACTTCACATACTCTTCCTTCTCCTGAGGCGTAACCACATCGTCAGGCATTGAGAGCAACTGCGAGAATCCCACAACGGCATTGAGAGGAGTACGAATCTCATGACTAACATTCTGCACAAACATCGTCTTCAACTGGTCAGAATGCTCTGCCCTTTCCTTAGCCTCCCTGAGTTCCTTCTGAGTATTCATCAGCTCAGTCGTGTCAATGGCGAAGATATGTATCACATTCACACCCTTTTCAAGAAGCACAAGCATCTCATGGAAGCATTTCAGCTCCTTCATCTCATAAGAGAAACGAATCGCCTTCTTATCTTCCATTAAGCCTTCGGATATATGACGTATCAGGACATCCGTAGATCCCGGATATACCTCCATCATTCCATTGTATGCCACAGGCACATTCATCTTATCCATGTTCTGCTGAAAGGCAAGATTCACCTTCAGAGCCTTCAGGTCCACAATCTCACCATCCTCATTATAGATAAGTTCCCAACTACTATAGTTGAATGGAGCATTCTCAATGAGCGTATCATATCGCTCTGATGATTCCCACAAAGCCTTCTGTTTCTTGTAGAGATAGAACAAAAGCACAGCAATACCTGAAAGGGCTAGCACAATGAGCAGCAATGCCATCACACGGTATTCTTCCCATATAGAAGGTGGCAGATTCTTCACATTCCACTCCTGTTCACGTCCGCGTGGATCAAAGCCATAACGCTTCAGTACAGGATAGTTAACCGTAGGCTTATCCCTCGTGATAGTGACAAAAGGAATATTGCGCGGATCCTCTCCACGATCAATCACAGCACACACTATGCTCTGCAAGGTATTCTTGCACTCATCGTGATTATATGACACGAAACCAGCCGTCTGGCAATCATCATCTATTATGGTGTAATAGATGCTGTACATCAAGTTGAACCTCTCCAATGCACGTCTAACGCCAATATACGGAAGAGTCTTGTCCTTCACATTCGACTTTGTATGCCAGTTACAGTATATGAAAGCCGTGGTGTTCTTATCCTTGTTTGCAGCAAGCAATGAGAGATCACGATAGTTCACGTCACGAGGATGAAGAGGCGTGAAGTTGAATCCCATCGCCTTTGTCACCTGACGCATGTTTAGCTCAATCTCACGAGCAACAAACTCCTCACCAGTTATGAAGTAGAGATTCTTCACGTATGGCTGATTCTTGCAAATCAGGTCTATGGTTTCGCTCATATACACAGGAGAATATACGAACGTCATGTTCTTTCCCCTTGCGAAATCCTTCATCTTTGTCCTATGTGTAAGAACCCTCGGCACAGAGTCGCATACATAGTCCTTGGTACACACATAGTTAAGTTCACCGATCAGCACCATAGGCACATCATGCCACTTCCGTTCAAAGTCTTGGGCAAGCACATAGTTTCCCGGACCGAAAATCACGATCAGGTCAGGTTTCTTCGCTGCATAGTGGTTGAAGATAGTGTTAGCCTGCTCATCATAATCCTTCACACTTCTGAATGAAGAGTTACGCATAACCACCGACCAGATTCTAAGATCTGGCCTTGTGTTCTCAAGCATGTGTATTGGATCGAGAGTATTCAATGCCCACGTACCCGACGTGGCAAACGGACAAACCACCAACACATCTTTCTTGTCACTGGCAAGCAGTGGCACAGAGAACATTATGCATATTATGTAGAGTATGAATCTCTTCAAGTGTGTAAGAAACTTGGTTTAGCTATGGGTTTGGTTGCAAAATTAATAAAATAAATTCACAAAGCAGAATAAATTACCAAAAAATTTGCATCTTAGTGCAAAAAACACTAATTAATCGTTTTTTCTCCCTTCGCTATGCCTCCGCTATGCCTTCGCATTCTATGTTAAATTCCAAGTAAATTTCTGTTTTTAACTATATATT
>CAMKEM010000054.1 GCA_946411565.1 uncultured Prevotellaceae bacterium
CGCGTTACAGGCGGACAGGTATGGGTATTCCTCGGACTTGTTTTGGCTGTCCTTCCTTTCGGAATGTTGTTGGCAAAATCTTTGAATATGCTTTTGCTTGGCGAACAGTATGCTACTAATCTCGGACTTAACATCTCCCGTGCTCGTACTCAGATAATCATCGTGGCAGGTATGCTTACGGCTATCGTTACGGCTTATTGTGGTCCTATAATGTTCCTCGGTCTTGCCGTTCCGCATATCTGTCGTGGCATATTCCGAACGGCAGACCATCGCATTCTCCTTCCCGGAACATTATTGTGTGGCGCATCCCTTGCCCTTGTCTGCAATCTCATCGCGCGTTTGCCGGGAATGGAAGGAGCTTTGCCTGTCAATTCCGTCACTTCACTCATCGGTGCTCCGATAGCGTTATGGATATTGTTGAAGAGGAAAAGGTAGAGCGCCCCCCTAGCCCCCCAAAGGGGAATTTTTATATAGTATTTCTAATCAAAAGAAAAGATTATGGTAAAAGAATCACAAGAAAAAGATATAAGCTCCATTAGCGACAATACTATAAAAACTCCCTCCCTTGGGGAGGGTAGGGGTGGGTATCTGATCGGCGCCGCCACCTCAAATAGTGGAAAGACCACCTTCACTATGGGTTTACTTCGTGCCTTGCGTGATAGGGGATTTAAGGTGCAGCCATATAAATGCGGACCAGACTATATTGATACTATGTTTCATGAGATGGCATCTGGACGTGAGTCTGTTAATCTTGATACCTATATGGCATCTGATGAACATGTTAAGGAGGTGTTCCAACGATATGGAGAGGATGCGGATGTGCGTATTGTTGAGGGAGTAATGGGATTATTTGACGGCTATGACAAGTCGAAAGGTTCAAGTGCGGAGATAGCTATGCTACTCGATATTCCTGTTATCCTTGTGGTTAATGCAAAGTCCGTAGCCTATTCCGTAGCTCCTTTAATATATGGTTTCAAGCACTTCAATCCAAAATTGAAGATTGCGGGAGTCGTGTTTAACATGGTGGCTTCTGAAAATCACTATACCTTCTTGAAACAGGCTTGCGAGGATGCAGGTGTGCCTTGTCTTGGATATATGCTTCGCAATCGTGAACTTATCATTCCCGGTCGTCATCTCGGCCTTACGATAGAGGCAAGGGAAGAGACGGAGGAGCTTATCAGGCTTGCGGCGAAGGAGGTGGAAGAGCATGTGCTGAAGACCACCAGCCCCTAACCCCAACCCTTCCCCCGCTCGGGGGAAGGGAGTAGATAGTAATTAAACGCTTAGAAATATAGATGATATAAAGTTTATGGATAACTCTTCAGATACAAAAAAGGTAACTACTCCCTTCCCCCGAGTGGGGGAAGGGTTGGGGTTAGGGGCTTCCTTCTCCATCGCCCAAGACTCCGCCTTCAACTTCACATATCGTGCAAATATTGATGCTCTTCGAGAGTTGGGAGAGGTCACTTTCTTTTCTCCGATAAATGATGAGAGAATGCCAGAGTGTGATCTTCTGTATCTTCCAGGAGGCTATCCCGAATTGTTTGCATCAGAGCTTGCTGATAATGTCACGATGCGTGAGAGCATCAAGGCATTTGCGGAGCGTGGTGGACGTATCTTTGCCGAGTGTGGCGGATTTATGTACTTGTGTAATGATATTGACGGCATCCCTATGTGTGGAGTATTCCCTTTCTCTGCCACCATGATGGATGCAAGGCTTCATCTTGGCTATCGTAAGTTGGTAAAAGAAAATTATCAATTGTCAATTGTCAATTCTCAATTGCTGAAAGGCCATGAGTTCCACTATTCTTCTGTTGTAGAGCCAGACACTCTTCCTGAAGGAATTAGAAAGGAACAATGCCAGTTGTCAGCCAATGGACAGCCTGTTGATACCGCCCTCTATCACTATAAGAATGTCCTTGCCGGCTATACCCATTGGTATTGGGCAGAAACAGGATTTGCAGAAATTATGGATCTATTCAAACGCAAAGACGCAGAGGCACAGAGATAGTCCTTTGCTACTTGACTACTTCGCGTTTAGAAAAATAGAATTTTGACACTACTCTGCAACTCATCACCCTCAACGCTGTATTGTGTTGAGGTATAGTTTGTTACAGCGGTGATTCATTTCAATTCACTCGTCACCCACTCATCACCCATAGCTTTGTAACGTATTGAGATTGTGAATGTTGCGCGGTTGATTCACTCGTCACCCTTTCTGATGGGAAATATGGTGACGAGTGAAATCTATTTGTAAATCATTGATTGTGAGTATAATATCCCATATCTGGGTGATGAGTGGGTGACGAGTAAATTGAAATGAATCACCGCTGTAACGATAAGAGTCACAATAACTTGCAGCTCTACGGGTGATGAGTTGCAGAGTATTATTAAAATTCTATTTTTTGAAACGGGAAATGCAATCTCGACATTACAATTCTCTTGTCTTGTATATTTAAGTCCGTTATACCTTCGCTATTCCTTCGCTCTTAATCCGTTTCAAGTCCGTTCCTATGATTGGAAGAAAAGGGATTTGCATAGGCCTTGCAAGGGATTTGCTTGGGAACAGCAGAGTCTATAAATCAACGGATTTGTATTAGAAAGATAAAGCAAACGTATTTTTTCAACTTTTTATAATCATTTTTTCCCCTTAATATGTATTGACTTTGGATTATTTTGTGTAAATTTGTAGCCAAATTGGTAGCGTACTTGAAACAGAAATATTCACAGCACTATCATAGATGATTTGCTTTGGATGAAAAGAAATAAACGTATGAACGGATTCAAAAATATAGAAATAAAAAATTTTAGAGGTCTCGACTATCTGAAAATTGATGATTTCTCTCGGGTGAATGTCTTTTTGGGACAGAACAACTCGGGCAAGAGTTCTGTGTTGGAAGCAATTCGATTGTTGACTGGCTTGGGCAACCCGAGTACGCCTCAAAACATCAACAGCCTAAGAACTCGAAATCCGTTTAGTGCTTTCAAGGATGTTTATTACTTGTTCCACAATATGGATGTCAAGACACCAATAGAGATTGCTTCTGAGCAGTTTGATGATATTGCACGAAAGTTTCGACTATCATTGTCATACGTTTTCGATACACAAAATGCTTCGCAAACAAGCTCTATGAATGGTGCTATGCCCGTTTCAGAAAACAAATCGTTTTTCAATACGTTGTTGATGGATTTTGATCTCACATCAGAGAAGGGTACACAAAGCCATCAAAGTTCGTTGACTGTAAATTCTGAAGGAATAGTTACGAGTAGAAAACTTGCAGAGGATTATCTTGAAAAGAATAATACAGTTTATCTGACCGCAGATCTGTGGGGATTCAATTTGGCGATAGAACTTTCAGAATTGTTCAAACGCAAGCAAAAGAAGATAATTCTGGAACGCTTGTCATATTTTGATTCTCGTATCACAGACATAGATATTCTTCAAGATGACATTTATGTTGATTTTGATGGACTTGTGGAAAAGTTGCCACTTCGTATGACGGGTGATGGTCTTCGTCGTTATTTGAATATCGTAGCGGCATCAGCTAATCCTACCACTAGTATCATTCTTATTGATGAGATTGACAATGGCTTGCACTATTCTGTGTACAAGAAACTATGGGAAGCAATTTTTGTGTTGGCAACAACAACCAATAAGCAAGTGTTTGTAACCACTCATAGTAAGGAAAACTTGTCTTCTCTGAACGAAATGCTTGAAGAAAATCCAGACTATCAAAAAGAGTTAGGACTATATACAATAGAAAAGACACTAAAGAAAGGGCTTCAAGCTTATAAACTCACCCATGAGGGATTGAGAAGTGCTTGTAATAATGATATAGAAATTAGAAGCGTTGTCCTATGAAGAAAAGATTTCAAATATTTGTAGAAGGTGATGCTGATAAGAAATTTCTAAGTGATTATTATCATCATCTATTCTCTGAGAATGCTCCAAAGAATTGTATTACACATACTGGTGAATTGAGTAATGAGAAGACTGGTGGTTATCGGAAATTGTTGGATGAAGCCAATCTTCTTAATATGCGTAGCAATATCGCAAATGGTGGCGTGAATCTCGTTATCTTTGATGCAGACGAAGATTTTGAAACTCGTCGTAAAGAACTTTTGGCATACAAAGAAGAATATGGTGTTGAGTTTGAACTATTCCTTTTGCCCAATAATAAAGATGCTGGTGAATTGGAGAATCTACTTGAGAACATCATAAATCCCAACAATCGCCCAATCTTTGACTGTTGGGAAAATTATGAGCAGGAACTTGTAAAGCTTGACATACCAGGCAGAACTCCACCACCTTTGACAACACCAGCCAAGAAAACAAAGATATACGGTTATCTTGAAGCCCTTCTCGGTGAGTCAAAGAGTCAGAAAAAGATGATAAAAGAGGCTGAGCGTAAATATGAGAATCCATTGCATTGGAATCTGGATGCAGAGTATCTAAAGCCGTTGAAGGAGTTCTTGGAAATGCATCTTGGATAAATGATATTGAAATGATCTGCTTCAAGAGGCAATTGTAGCACTTTTCTCGACATCAAGAGAACAATATATGTATTTATAATCTACATATAGATGATGAACATAGCGAAGAAGCAACTCGAAAGAAATTCTTTCATGTTCGCCAGAAGGGGAGGCATCAAATAAACACAATTGATGTAAGGAGGGAATAGTTATTTTATAGAATGGATTTTACTTTTTTATGTTCATTCATTTTTTTACTGTAAAATCCACACCCAATAAAAATGTAAAATATATACGAAAAAATTTGGTGGTTTCAGAAATAATGCTTATTTTTGCAACCGTGTTACCATTCTTAACAGAATAATGTGGCACAAGAACATATTGTTTAATTAGCGTTTGCTATTTATTCTAAAAACATCCGAAAGCTTGACCGCAAAAGGATTTAGTAACAGAATAAAGAGCAGATGTTCACTATACGTGGACGTCTGGTTTGTCTGTTACTAAGGGTAAGGTCAAGCACCCAGGATGTGGACGAATTAGGTTGTCCACATTTTGTGTTTTATAGGTGCTTGGTTTTGTTTTGATTTGAGAGTAGATAAGTGGCGCATATAAAAATAACATTATAAATAATGAAACTATGGTACTTATTTCCTTCATTCTAAAGATTTTGGTGGCATGTTTATGCTATTCTATTGCAAAAGGGCAAGGTAGAAGCCCTGGACTTGCAGCTGTGTTGGGCTTTATCTTTGGATTATTTGCCTTAATTGGCTATTGTATAGCTGGCAAAAAGAAGCAGAAAGATGTAAGTTCTTAAGATGTTTTCAGATTCAGAAAGTTCTGTTCTTGGGGCTTGTTGTATTTTATTTCGTTTTTAATTTCGTCGGATATTGTTTGTCCGTGGATAATCAATACGATTGAAATAAAATGTTTAACGTATTCATTGTGAATTATGCTGGAATTTCTTTTCATTTTGGTAGTCCTTTTTGTTTGTGGTTTGTTCTTTGGGAAAGTTGATACGAAAAAAGAACTTCTTAATCAAGTCGGTTTGGATTTGAGTGAATCGACGTATAATTCCAAAAAACAAGCTGAATTTGAAAAATATTGTATAAAAGCCATGAAAAAGGTTATATGCCAAGACGATTATAATGCTAAAACAGAATCTCAGTTTTTGGCATTCTTGGAAGATAGGTTAAATAAGGCTATTTGGGGTGAATATTGGTTAGGCGTTTCTATGCATTACGTCGAACATGCGAATCGTGTTGTAGGAAGGCGTCAGGAAGATATTAAGAACGGAAATGTGAAACTTTTGATGCAATGTGACTTTGAAAACAAATCAAAGGCAAAAAAATATGCAGAATTAGTCTGGAAAAAATATCAATACCCATGGCCTTCTAATTGGATGAAACGAGATGGAATATAATTTCTTGATGATGTTTATCTAGAAAATTTTGAATAACCTAAAATGTATGTACAACTAAAAATCTTTATATGAAAAGGCTCTTGTTTTTTATAGTTTTGTATGTGTTTCATGTCTATTGCATGGCTCAGCGATATGATGGTACACGCCTTTATGATTTTGGACTGGCAGATTCTAAGGAATTGTCTCATACGCTGTCAATCGCTATTCCGTGCTTGTTAATCGGCTTTGTAATATGTTGGTTTACAATGTGTAGAAAACCAAATGAAAAACAAGATAGTGTGGTCTCTTGTATCGGATGTGGTGGCTGTTTGACTATGGCTATTGGTTTTTTCTTTCTATTGCCATTGCTTGCCTATGTGGAATTGATAGGGATGACATTATTCTATATTGTCGTAATAGTTTTAGCCATTTGGGGTATCTGCGTTTGGATTAAAGATAAACTTTAGTGTTAACAAATAAATTGTGAATTATGAAAAAGAAGCTTTTTGTTATCTTTGGATTTTTCCTTAGTTTTTTACTTGGATATGCATTAAAACCAACCCATTCAGAAGAGTTGGATAAAATGAAATTTACACTTATTGCTTCAAGGCAAGCATCGGTAGAATTGAATAAGAAATATAATTCAATATACAACAAACTGGCAATTGTCGCTATGAACAGAAATAATACAGGCGCAATTTTTGCTTTTGAAGTTATAAAGATATTATCTCCTGAAATGATGACTATGAGTAAATCTTTGGGGATGGATTGTAAGAAATATGGCGAAGATGGTAAACCTATAATGGTAGAGGATTATAAAACTGGCCAAATTAATCCAGTTGAGATTTTGCCAGAAGAAATTAGAATTGCAAAGTGAACCAAAAGAGACTATTGCAAAGATAAAGCATATTATATTGTGTGACAGCAATATCAAATACTTCTCTCTACTCTTCTATAGTTAACTTAAAATTATGAAATAAGTTTTGCATCACAACTTTTTTATGAGACATGCAGTATATATAAATAGAATGAGGACACACCCTCATTCTATTTCATTAGTTTGTAGTACTTCGGCGTATAGTTTGGAAGTACCTCTGGATAGAAAGCCTTGACGAAATCGGAGAGGAGGCGATGAGGTTCAAGTCCGCCGAGTTCGCGATATGGGGTCTTTGCAAAATTGCAGAATAGAACGTGCTGGTTCTTGCTTGATATATTTTCTTCGGACTTTGTAGAAATGTCACTATGTGTTTATTACATCATAATGAAAGAAATACGAATAAAAATTTGTTTTTTAGAATAATTGTTCGTATTTTTGCAGCAGATTAATATTTACGCAAGATATGGATGCAAATGTTAGAAATACGATAAACGAATACTTCAAGTCAAAACCGATACAGAAAGCATGGGTATTTGGCTCGGTTGCACGTGGCGAGGAACATCCTGACAGCGATGTGGATATTCTTGTAAGTTTCGTGCCTGGTGCTAAGATGGGATTGTCGTATTTTGGAATGATCTGCGATCTTGAGGATTTGCTGCATCGTCCTGTTGATCTTGTTGTAGAGGGCGACTTGTTGCCTTTTGCCGTAGAAAGTGCCAATAAAGACAAGATATTAGTTTATGAGAGAGCCAATAAGAGATAATGAACGCCTTAGGCATATTTTGAATGCTATAAGTAGGGTTGAAGAATTCACGCAAGGTCTGGATAAGGATACGTTAAATGCAGATATTTTACATCTGCATGCAACCGTGTATAATATCCAGATAGTTGGGGAGGCTGTTTATAAACTCAGTTTGGAGTTCAAGGAAAAGCATCCTGAAACTCCTTGGAGAATTATAGAAAAAATGCGCCATATCCTTGTGCATGATTATTACCAAGTGAACAAGGATGTCTTGTGGATGGTTATTACGGACGATCTTCCTGTTTTAAAGCAGCAGGTGGAGGGATATCTCGGACAAAATGACATATAGAAATAGGGCAATCAAGGATTGCCCTATTTCTATTTCATTAATTTATAATACTTCGGCGTATAGTTAGGAAGCACTTCAGGATAGAAAGCCTTGACGAAATCGGAGAGGAGGCGATGAGGTTCAAGACCGCCGAGTTCACGATATGGGGTCTTGGCAAAGTTACAGAACAGAACGTGCTGATTCTTGTATGCCTTGATGTCACCATATCGGGCATCCTCTGTTGTGAGGTCGTTGAGAGTAAACTCATCATCGAAGGTGCCGTCAATCTGCCAGTAGTCGGCATTTATGCCTTTAGCATAGACAGTTTCGAAATCAAGTGCCGTGCCCCCTGCCTCGTCAATATCCTTCATGATATAGTCAACACCTGCATCGGCAAATATACGTGCCATATAGCTCTTTCCGCCCATTACATACCAGCCGTCACGAATCTGGCGACCGCTGAGTATGGTTGGGAGATTCTTTTTCTTTGCCTTGATGGTGGCAACCTTAGCCTTGATGGCGTTATACTTTGACTCTATATCTTCGAAAACTGCATTTGCACGACGTGTCTCGCCTGTGAGGAGTCCGATGAGCTTTATCCATTCTGCCTGTCCGAGAGGGTGAGTTTCTCTGTAGCCGTGATGAGAAATGAGAGGAATGCCACATTCCTTGAGCGATTCAAAACCGCCATATTTGGAGGCTGATACGAAGATATAGTCGGGCTTAGAGGCTATTACAGCCTCAAGGTCGAAGTTGCCCTCCTTACCCACGCGGACGGTCTTTCCGTCTGCGAGTTGTTGCTTAATCTTTGGCGAAAATACATTCTTTAGGGAGTTCATGCCTACAATTCGCTCTTCCATACCGAGAACCTCGAAGTTACCCAACTGCAAGGCGGTGGTGCAGATAAATCTTTTCTGAGACTCCTTGCCTGTGAGAACCACCTCTTCTGTCTTTGAATTGCGTGCCTTCGGATCTGGATTGCTGATAAATACGTGAATGCCGTCCTCACGATAATCCACTTTCAATCCCTTAGCATACTTTATCTCTACCTTTTCAGAATAAGAGTCAGAATGTGCCCAGAGTGAATCGTATTGAAGGAAAGGACCAGTAAAGGCTACACTGTTGTCGCTTGCAACGTTGGTGCATGAGGAGAGGAAGAGAGCAAAAAACAGCCCCTCACCCACCCTACGGGCACCCTCTCCCCAAGGGGCGAGGAGAAGTTTGTATTTATCGCTGAGAAATTTCGTTATATGATGAATAAAATTGAACATATATTTGTCTTTTAAATGATAAATATGTGGATTTCTTATGATTGGAAATACTAACTTTTCCCTCGCCACTTGTGGGAGAGGGTGCCCACAGGGCGGGTGAGGGGCTGTAGGCGTTATGGTCGGGTAACTATCATCAACGAGAAATACGGAAAGCTTTCGGGCATTTCCTTCAGAATTTCATACTTCTGATTTGCCGTTCCTATATTCTCAAAGTAGTGGAATTGCAGATCTTTTGCTTCATGGAAAGCCTTGCTTACGGCTTCATGAGCCATAGAGAGCTTCATGATTACGAGATTGTAACCTTCGCTTGTTAGTCGGATAATCTCTTCGGCGGTAGTCTTTCCCGGAATGATGAGAAGTCGCTCCTGACGCTTGACGAGATGCAATCCTGCGACAGATGCGGCAGCAATGAAAGAAGGGATTCCTGGTGTCTGACGGCACTCTATACCCATTGCCAGAAGACGATCCATAACGTAATGGGTAGTGGCGAAGATTCCGCTATCCCCTTCTGTCGCAACGGCGATGTCCATTCCTGCCTCATAGTCTTTTCTGATAGTTGATGCAAGCTCGTCATATACCTCATTTGCCTTTTCTCGGTCGTGTGACATCGGTACTTTGACGGTTATTACCTTACTCTGATCAATATCCAACTGTGCGATGATTTCAGCAGCTCGTGATGACTCTCCAACGGCAAAGCAATACACTTTTTCTGCCTTGGTCAAAAGTCGTAAAGTCCCGAGTGTCACCATATCGGCAGCACCCGGGCCTAAGGATATGAATCTTATCATATTTTTATAGGTTAGAGGTTAGGGTGGAGAGGTTAGAGTTTATGAGTCTCTCCCCCCTAACCTCTAATCTCTAACCGAGTTTATTCTTCCGGATTCTTTGAATGATAGTAGTCGAGAGGCTCGCCTGCGATAGCTTCCTTGGTGTGCTTCATCCAGATGTTAAGAATGGTTGGCAGTTCGAGCAAACCCTTCTCAATCATAGTGGAATCATCGCAAGTATAGCCGTAGTGAGAGAAGAAATTCTTCCAACTGGTATCTTCAACCTCACCCTCGTCGTTTACCTCATAGCCATTCTTCTCATCCCAAGTATCATCATCGCCAGCCATATCTTTATGACCATGGTCACCATCAATAGACATAAGAGGATGACAATAAACTGTACCGCTCTTGATGCCAGCCTTCTGCATACGCTCAAGTACATTGGTCTTGAAGTTATCCTTCATATCTACAGTACCCACAAAATATTTCTTGTTGTACTTCTGAAGGGCTGTCTCAAGCTGAGTGTAACGCACGTTTGCCTTGTAGGTATCGTAAGAGTCTGGGTTTCCATGTCCCATGAAAGCAACCACGCCCTTAGCTACCTTATCCTTATAAAGAGTATTGAGTTCCTTTGCAACAGCAGCAACATCAGCATCAGCATCCTGCAACAATGGCACACCGAGCTTCAGCTTCACATTAGCAAGATACGCATCGTCGAGGTCGCCATTATGGTTGTTTGCGAAGTCCTTGATGTAGTTGATTACGCGGGTATATTCCTCACCAGGGATAACCTGAAGAGACTGAACCACAATCTCGTCATACTTCACACCATCAGCTGCGAAAGCGTTGAGCCAGTAGTTTGGAGCGTAGAAGTGGCGTGGCTCTACATTCTCGCCTGCTGCTGCATAGTTGATACAGATTGCAGAAGAGAAGCTCAGGAATACGTCATAGTCAGGGAATTGCTGCTTGTAGGCATCTATGGTACTATCAAAAGCATCGTATGCCTGCTGCCATGTAGAGCCGAAGGCAACAAGAAGGATAGCCTTATTGTGCTTCTTCTGTGACTTTACTGTGTTAGATACAGCTTTCTGATAAATTACATAGTTTGATTCGTTGTCATCATCATCATCGCTACAAGCGGTGAATGAAAGTCCTGCCATGATAGTTAGCATGGCAAGGAGAAGTGTTTTAATCTTCATCATTTTCTTGTTGTTTAGTTATTGTTTTAGAAGTTGTTATTTTCTTTCCCTTGTTGAATTTTATGGCGAATGAGGCATAGATTGTTGTACCTGCCGTCGTTGTTCCGAGATGATAAGGGCGTGGAGTGGTGTCACGATAGTTGAAGATGTTATCCACACCTACCTCCAAGCGATATGTCGTCGTCTTGCTCTTGCCCAGATCGTGGGTAGTGTTCAGTCGCCATATCTGGAAAGCCTTTCCGTTGCCGTCGTTCTCGTAGAATCGCTTGCTTGAACCTCGTGTACTGAGATTTATGCCAAGGTTATAGCAAGAAGAGAAACGATGTCCGTAGTTGGCATAGCCGTTCCATTTGTTGTGTGCCATTCCGTCGATTATGGCATTCTGGAAATGTCCCTTTGCGGAATTATAGATCGTAGCCTTTGTATCCAAATAGCTGTAATTTCCGCCAATGGTCAGTTCCTTAGTAATCTTCCAAGAAGCATTGACGTCAACACCATAAGTCTTGGTGTCTTCTGCGTTCTTGTACATTCGCGGAATTATCTCTCCGCTTCCGTCACCAGTGTAGCTTGTCGTTGCTCCTGAAGGAATTTCCTCTTTTGATACATTTACGAGAGTAATCATATCCTCCAGTTTGTTGATGTATCCTGTAACTGATACAGCGATGTTGTCAGTTCGATATTCTGCGCTTGCCGACCAATAGTTGCTCTTCTGGGCTTCAAGGTCTTTGTTGCCCATATAGTAATAGGTATTTGCACCCATCTGCTTGGTGTAGTGGTAGGCTAACTCTTTTGGGGTAGGCGATTTGAATCCCTGACTCCATCCGGCTCGAAGTCGGATATCGCCGATGGAGAGCATCGCACTAACCTTTGGCGTGAAATGAAGTCCGAAGGCAGCATTGTCTATGAGTCTGAAACCAGCCGTTACGTTCACGCATTTCAAGGGATTCCACTCATCCTGAGCATATACGGCTGCTGTCCAGTCGTTTGCTGTTCCGTCGCTTACTCGCATAGGAGCCTTGAGATAGTCATATCTGTATTCTGCTCCTACATTGAGCGTGTTGGCCTTGGGGAGATAGAACACACCCTTCATCGTAGCCATGTATCTCTGCTGATCACTCTGAAGGTTCTCCTGTCCGGGGAAGTATGGATAATAGTGGGTAAATTGACCTTTGTAATATCCATCTTCGAGGGTGGTATCTGTGTAGAGATAATAGTATGCGTGCTTTTTCCAACTCAGATCCATGTCGATGTAATCCTTCTTGCCGAGCTTCATCTTACCACCCAAGGCAGCACTCGCATTACGATATTTGAGGTCGTAGGTATAAACATCGCATGAAGCGTGACGACCATTCGTAGGGCGTGAGATACGCTTTTCGTAGTAAGTACCGCTGGCATAGAGATCCAATCCCTTGTATGGGGTGTATGTCAGTCGTTCTCCAATCTGCCAGTTTGTGTATTCGTTTACTGTCTTGTTACGAGAGTCGGTGAGGAGTTTTGCCTCCGCATATTCCTCGCTCGTGTTTTTCCAGCCATCGGTGTGCTGCAATTGGAAACTGGTGTAGGACTGGAGCTTACCGAACCTTACTCCTATGCCGTTATGTTGGCGAAGGTCGTTGTAAGAGCCATATCGTGTGGTGTTCTCAAGCAGAACGCCCTCGGTGTCGTGCTTTTTAGTGATGATGTTAATCACACCTGCGATTGCATCCGAACCATAGAGGGCAGATTGTGCGCCTTTCACAATCTCGATTCTCTCGATATTGTGAGGATCTATAAGGCCAAGGTCGTTCTCTCCACCAACATCACCGTGAATGCGCTTGCCGTCAATAAGGATGAGTATGTAATTGTTGCCCAATCCGTTGAGCTGTGCCTGTGAACCCATATCACCTTCGTTGAAAGCAAAAGAGGCAGTAAGTCCACCGAGAATTTCCTCAAGCGACTTTCCACCATAACTTTCTATCATCTTGCGCGAAATCACCTCCGTCTGCACAGGCGCATCCTTAAGGTGGTGTTGCGTACCAGTTCCTGTTACAACGACCTCCTGAAGGTTCTGATGCTTTGAGGTTTTATCCTCCTGAGCATTTGCACATAAAGAAGTACTCGCCAATGATAGGGCGATGATATGTTTGTAATTCATCCTGATGTAAATTATTATACCCCTATCCTGGGGGTGTTGCTAAGAACTTGCTTTAGCTTGATGAGCGCTTAGCGAATAATTATTGGAGTTTGGCAGGTATTCTGGCTTGCCACAAAGCAGGACGTCTTCCCAGAGAGGTTCCAGTGACATTAATGTCCAACTTCACAATGGGCTTACAGCTGCAGGAACAGCTCAGGTCTTGCACCTGATTCCCTTGCACAGAAAAACAAAATTAACAAATCTTGAGATTTCTGTTTCCAAATCCGCCCACAAATTTAATATTAATCACGTAAACCGCCAAATCTTTTAACTGTTTTTGTTAAAATTGCTTTAGGTTTTTGGTATTGTGTAATATTATTAGTAATTTTGCACCCAATTTGGCGTGTAGTGTGCTTTTAGCACCTATATATAAACAAGGTAAGAATAATTATAAATCACATAACAACAAAAACTTTAAAATGAATATTTCATTAGAAAATCCAGAGAAGGTCAGCGGTGTACTCACACTCGTTGTTGAGGAGGCTGATTTCGCAGGAGATGTAGAGAAGCAGCTTAAGGACTATCGTAAGAAGGCAAACGTACCAGGTTTCCGTCCAGGTCAGGCACCAATGGGTATGATCAAGCGTCAGATTGGTGCTCAGGTAAAGGTTGACGTTATCAACCGTCTCGTTGGTGAGAAGCTTTATGAGTACGTTAAAGAGAATAAGATTAATATGCTCGGTGAGCCAATGCCTCATCTCGGTGAGGAGCCAGTTGACCTCGATGCAGTTGCACCTTACACTTTGAAGTTCGATATCGCTATCGCTCCAGAGTTCAAGGCTGAGCTTACAAAGAAGGATTCTATCGTTTACTACGATATCACAACTGATGATGCTATCGTTGATCAGCAGATCGAGGCTTTCGCAAGCCGTAGTGGTTCTTACCAGAAGGTAGATGAGTATCAGGATAACGACATGATCAAGGGCGATATCCGTGAGCTCAATGAGGATGGTAGCGCTAAGGAAGGTGGTATCACCGTTTCTCAGGCTTCTATGCTTCCTTCATATATCAAGGTTGACGAGCAGAAGGCTCTCTTCCAGGGTTGTAAGGTTGGTGACATCATCGTATTCAATCCAAAGAAGGCTTACCCAGAGAGCAACATCGAGATTTCTTCTCTTCTCAAGGTTTCAAAGGAAGAGGCTGAGAAGATCACAGATGATTTCTCATTCCAGGTAACTGAGATTTCTCGTTATCAGAAGCACGCTATCGACCAGGATCTCTTCGATCAGGTTTATGGTGAGGGCAACGTTAAGGACGAGGCTGATTTCCGTGCTAAGGTAACTGAGGGTATCAAGGAGCAGATGGTTCAGAATGCTGACTTCCGTTTCCTTCAGGACGTTCGTAAGTACGTTGAGGAGAAGATCGGTGAGGTTAAGTATGCTGACGATCTCATGAAGCGTATCATGCTCGCTAATAATAAGGATAAGGGCATGGAGTACGTAGAGAAGAACTACGAGGCTTCTATCAAGGAGCTCACTTGGAGCCTTGCAAAGAACCAGATCGTTGAGGCTCAGAAGATCAAGGTTGACGATGCTGACGTTAAGGCTGTTGCTATTGACGTTACTCGTATGCAGTTCGCTCAGTATGGTATGACAAGCGTACCAGAGGAGTATCTTGAGCAGTATGCAGAGGGTATGTTGAAGAACCGTGAGCAGGTTGACAACCTCGTTAATGCTGCTGTTGATCGCAAGCTCATGGCTGCACTCAAGGATGTAGTTAAGCTCGACAAGAAGACTATCAGCTTCGAGGAGTTCGGTAAGCTTGCGTAAAAGACCCACACCCATACCCTCCCATAAAGGGAGGGGAGTGGTTAGCTCTTTTCATGAAATAAGAAGAGCATATACAAAGAAAAATCCCTTATTCTTTCGAATAAGGGATTTTTTGTATTTACCAGCCAAAAATATCTGCGTGAGTGCCAGTTTCAAGGAACAAAAGCGTAAGTTGCTTGTCGTTCTGTTCCCAAGTCATTAGCCAATTGGGTTGGATGTGGCATTCCCATTGTCCTTTATGATCGCCTTTCAGTTGATGAGGACGATATTGAGGTGGTAAAGTGCCAGTTGTTCGCAACAAGAGTATGGCATCATAGATGAGCTGCATATTGAGTCCTCGCTTCATACGACGCTTTAGGTCTTTATCGAAGCGATTGGTAGAGGAGACATTATACATGGTTGGTGCGGATTTTTGAAAATGCCTCCTCGCCAAGTATGCTCTTGAACATATCGTCCACAGAGTCATGGTGGGTTATTCGTCCGTTCTTGACATCATCCATTGCTGCCTTGTAGTGGGTTGTTTTGGTGATGTCCTCAACCTTGGAGGGGGTCTTTTGCACCTTCACGGAAGATACTCCCATCAGCATCTTGCATGCTTGCTTCACTTTTGAAACAAGACTCTCGTCTGGGACTTGTAATACTATTGTTGCCATATTTCTTTGTTATTAGAATGTCTAAGGTCTTTTGTCCTATTGGTGGGCACTTAGACCTCGTAATCCAGACACGTTCTGAGCACGGTGTAAGGTCTTACCTTGCCGTTGGCTACGGCAACGTGAGCAGGATGAACGGCATAGCCCTTGAGAGCCTCTGGACTTTCGAGCGTGCTGTCGAGCATTACGTCACAGTTGCTTGAGTCAAGACGACCGCTGATGTTTACCTTGCACTCAAGAAGACCAGGAACCTTACCTACAAGTCCTTCGAGACCTTCCTTGATACCTGCCTTTACTTTCTCTTTCTCCTCGGCACTAAGTTCCTCAGAGAGCTTCCATAGAATGATATGCTTTACCATAATTGTTATGTCATTTTAATGTTAATGATACTTTTCTGATTCCTTTTCATCTCCGATTGCTGGGAACGGATTTGGAACGGACCTGAAACGGAGGTATAACGGACTTGCTGTTATGCCTTTGGCAAAGCTGGATATTTCCTTATCCAACCGTCAAGTCTGAGGCGCATAACGCCGAAGAATGCCTCTCCGAAAATTCCGCCGTTCATCTTTGAAACGCCTTCGCGTCTGTTGACGAAAATGACAGGAACTTCCTTGATCTTGAAGCCGATTTTATAGGCTGTGAACTTCATCTCAATCTGGAAGGCATAGCCTTTAAAGCGTATCTTGTCAAGTTCAATGGTCTCAAGAACCCTGCGCTTGTAGCACTTGAATCCGGCAGTTGTGTCATGAACCTTGAAGCCTGTGACGAATCTCACGTATTTTGATGCGAAATAACTCATCAGAACTCTGCCGATAGGCCAGTTTACCACATTCACACCACTCACGTATCGGCTTCCGATAGCCACATCATAGCCTTCATCGTGACAGGCAGAGTAGAGGCGAGGCACATCGTTAGGATCGTGGCTGAAATCGGCATCCATCTCGAAGATGTACTCGTAGTTATGCTCCAATGCCCATTTGAAGCCAGCGATATATGCCGTTCCGAGCCCCAGTTTGCCAGAGCGCTCGATGATGAAAAGTCTGTCCTTGAATTCCGTGTCAATGAGTCCGTGCACGATCTTAGCCGTTCCGTCAGGAGAACCATCGTCAATGACAAGAATATGGAAACTCTTCTCCAGACCGTTTATGGCACGGATAATCTTCTCAATATTTTCCTTCTCGTTGTAAGTTGGAATTAATATTATGCTATCGCTCATTTCTGTTTTAAAAATATTCACAGCCCCTCACCCGTCCTACGGACACCCTCTCCCCAAGGGGCGAGGGGGATGTTAGTATTGCTAATCTTTTACTTCGCTCCAAAGCGTTCAAAGGTGACTTCTTCCTCGCCCCTTGGGGAGAGGAAGCCCATAGGGCAGGTGAGGGGCTGGAGTCTGTGGCATGTTTTATTTTTTCCGAGTGCAAAGTTAGTAAATTCCGTTAATTTATCAAAACATTCTTGTTCTTTTATTGTTTTTTATTCTTATATTAAGAGATTTTTTGTTAACTTTGCACTCAAAATTGAAAAAATAGATGTCGCTTTGTAGGCGATAAGTGTTGTTTTTCTTCGTGCGAGGTGTAAATGCACATTTGCTCGAAATGTAATGGAAATACAGAAGCTATTATCCCACTATGCCAAGCAACCGCAGTTGAAGGCGTTGGCAAAGGCACTTGACAGTAAGCGAATCAAGACCGTAAATATTGATGGTCTTGCGGGTTCTTCGTGCCCTTTGGTGTTTGCTTCCATTGCAAATCGCATAGATTCTCCTGTTGTTTTTGTTCTCAGAGATGCCGATGAGGCAGGCTATTTCTATCATGACTTGATGCAGTTGGGTGCACCAGCTCTTTTCTTCCCTTCAAGTTATAAGCGTGCCGTGAAATACGGTCAGAGAGATGCCGCTAACGAGATTCTCCGTACTGAGGTTCTCTCGGTTCTTTCTTCTTTTGGTAAAACCAAGGATGGTTTACCAAAGGATGAGGCTGCTTCTGAGGAAGAGGCTAATGAGGTAAACACCCTCTTCATCGTCACCTATCCTTCTGCCCTTGCAGAAATGGCGGTGGATAAGACAATCCTCGATGACCGCACGATACATCTTTCCGTAGGACAGAGAATAGATATCACGGACGTTCAGCATCAGTTGCGCGACCTCGGTTTCCGTATGCAGGATTATGTGTATGAGCCTGGGCAGTTTGCCGTTCGCGGAAGCATCCTCGATGTATATTCATTCTCAAACGACCTGCCTTTCCGTCTTGATTTCTTCGGTGATGAAATTGAGACAATACGCACGTTCCAGATTGAGGATCAGCTTTCAGCCGACAGACGCAAGGAAATCGACATCGTGCCAGAACTCGCTACCGTCTCAGAGAAGAAAGTGCCTCTGACGGAGTTCCTTCCAGAAGGTAGTATGCTCGTTAGCCATGACATGGGCTTTGTCGTTGATGTCGTAGGCAAGACATTCGACGAGGGCTTCTCTTCACAGGCTTTGAACGACAGAATGGCAGGTGCAACCGAACAGGAGCAGGACGAGATACGACGCGAGATGAATGCCCAGACGAACCTTTGTCCGGCTTCTCGCTTCAACCAGAGCATTGTCAAGTTCAAGCAAATCAACATCAAGGAAACTTCTGCACAGAAGGATGACAAGGACGTTTTTGACGCTTCCTTCCATTTCTTCATGTCTGCCCAGCCGCTTATCCATAAGAACTTTGACCTCCTTTCGCAGACCTTTGAGGACTATATCCTTCAGAACTTCAAAATATACATTCTTTCTGATTCCCATAAGCAGGTAGAACGTATCAAAAGCATTATTACCGCGCCTGTTGCTGAATCACAGCGAGTAAGGGTTGATGCCGAGGCAATTGGCGAGATTTCGAAGACTCTTCACGAGGGATTCGTGGATAATGACCTGGGTCTTTGTCTCTTTACCGATCACCAGATTTTTGAGCGTTTCCATAAGTACAACCTCCGTACTCAGTCGGCTCGTGCCGGTAAGATGGCACTCACGATGAAGGAACTGCAGGAAATGGAGCCAGGCGACTTTATCGTTCATGTTGACTATGGAATAGGTAAGTTCGTCGGACTTGTCCGTGTGCCTGTCGGCGACTCTTTCAAGGAGGTAATCCGTATTGTCTATCAGGGCAACGACAAGGTGGATGTGTCAATCCATTCGCTCTATAAGATTTCGAAGTACAAGCGCTCTGACACGGGCGAACCGCCTCGTCTCTCCACTCTTGGCACAGGTGCCTGGGATCGTCTCAAGGAGAAGGCGAAGAAGCGTATCAAGGATATCGCCCGCGACCTTATCAAACTCTATGCAAAGCGTCGTCATGAGATTGGCTTCGCATTCTCTCCAGATTCATATCTCCAGCATGAGCTTGAGGGCTCTTTCCTCTATGAGGATACCCCTGACCAGATGAAGGCTACGGCTGAGGTGAAGGCTGATATGGAGAGCAAGCGACCAATGGATCGCCTTGTGTGTGGTGATGTGGGCTTCGGAAAGACGGAGGTTGCCGTGCGTGCTGCCTTCAAGGCGGCTTGCGACTCAAAGCAGGTAGCTGTGCTCGTGCCTACCACCGTATTGGCTTTCCAGCATTACCAGACCTTCCGCGACCGTATGGCTAATCTCCCAGTACGTGTGGATTATCTCACTCGTGCTCGTTCGGCAAAGCATGTCAAGCAGATTCTTGCAGACCTTGCCGATGGTAAGATTGATATTCTCGTGGGTACTCATAAGCTGATTGGAAAGTCTGTGAAATGGAAGGATATCGGTCTTCTCATAATTGACGAGGAACAGAAATTTGGTGTTTCCACGAAGGAGAAACTTCGTCAGTTGAAGACGAATATTGATACTCTCACAATGTCGGCTACTCCTATCCCTCGCACTCTTCAGTTCTCTCTCATGGGTGCTCGTGACATGAGTATCATGCGCACTCCGCCGCCAAACCGCTATCCTATTCAGACAGAGGTTACTACGTTCTCTGTCGAGACTATCATAGATGCTATCAATTTCGAGATGTCAAGAAACGGTCAGGTGTATTTCGTGAATGACCGTATCTCAAACCTTGAGGAACTTGGTCGTCTCATTGAGAAGCATATCCCTGATTGCCGTGTGGCAATAGGTCATGGTCGTATGACTCCTGAGAATCTGGAGAAGATTGTGATGGGATTCATGAACCACGACTATGACGTGCTGCTATCAACAACGATCGTGGAGAATGGTATTGACGTGCCTAATGCCAATACTATCATTATCAATGATGCGCATCGCTTTGGCCTCTCTGACCTTCACCAGATGCGTGGTCGTGTGGGCAGAAGCAACCGAAAGGCGT